>DASXBA010000015.1:0-23888 GCA_036406475.1 Thermoleophilaceae bacterium
GTCTGCGAGTGCGGCTCCGTGCCGGTGGCGCGGCGGCTGCTGCTGCGGGGGCTGGACCCTGCCGCGGGCGTGGCCTTCATGCTCGCCGCGCCGATCCTCAACCCGATCGTGCTCGCATCGACGTGGGTCGCCTATCAGGGCCACGGGCGCGCGCTCGAGATGACGGCGGCCCGCGCCGGCTTCGGGCTGCTGGCGGCCACGATCGCCGGTCTGGCCATCGCTCGCCGCACCGGCGGCGACGTGCTGCGCCCGGACGTGGCCGGCTCGGCGGCGGCGCACGAGCACGCGCACCGAGGGCGGCCGGGCGAGTTCAGCCAGCACCTGGCGGGCGACTTCTTCTTCATGGCCAAGTACCTGGTGCTGGGCGCCGCCGCCTCGGCGATTCTCCAGACGGTGCTGCCGCAGAGCTTCGTCTCGGGCATCGGCGGCCAGCCCGTGCTCGCCGCTCTGACGATGGTCGGGATCGCGTTCGCGCTCTCGTTGTGCTCCGAGGCCGACGCCTTCGTGGCCGTCTCCTTCACCGCCTTCCCCCTGGGGCCCCAGCTCGCCTTCCTCGTCGCCGGACCGATGCTGGACACCAAGCTCACGGCCCTCTACGGCGCGACCTTCAAGCGGAGCTTCCTGCCGCTCCTCGCCCTGATCGTGGTGCCGGTGGCGGTCGCGGCCTCGCTGTTCATGGAGGCCGTCCTATGAGCCTCGACCGCCACAACGTCCGCTCGCTCCTGCTCCTCTGCTGGTCGGTCTTCCTCCTATGGATGTGGCTCACCGGCGAGACGGCGCGCTACCTCGGGCCGCGCACGCAGTGGCTCGTGCCGTTCGGAGCCGTGGCGCTCGGCGTAGCCGCGCTAGCCCATGCGCGAGCCCCGGCGTCCGTGCCGGCGCGGCTCGGCGCCGGGGAGGTCGTGGGGCTAGTGGCCTTGACGGTGCCGATGTTGGCCGGGCTGCTCCTGGCACACACGCAGCTCGGGGCGCTCGCGGCCTCCAAGAAGCTGACCGCGCGCGGCATCGACCCGACCGCCCTCGCGCAGCTGGCCGCGAACAGGTCCTCCGGCGGCGACTTTGCCAAGGTCCAGGTGGCCTCGCACAACCCCAAGTTTGCGGCGCAGAGCGGAATCAAGCCCGGTCGCGACTTGCGACTCGAGGGCTTCGTGATGGACCGGCCGAAGCGGGGCGGGGCGCCGTTCCGGCTCGCGCGCTTCTACATCTACTGCTGCGTGGCCGACGCCGTCCCGATCGACGTGACCGTCGAGCCCGCCGACCCGCACGCCGCCGGCTACAAGCGCGACGACTGGCTCACGGTGAGCGGCGAGCTCGTCCGCCGGGGTAAGGAGCTGCGTCTGCGCGGGACGCGGATCCAGCGCGCCCACGCGCCGAAGCATCCCTATCTCTGGTTCAGCTGAGGCCTCGCAGGGCCGCCTGCAATATCGCTGTCAAAGCCACACCGGACGCTGTCCGGGGCCGAGGTCTATAGTGCCCTCGTCGATTTACCGCCGAGTCTCTCGTCAGGCAAGACGGGAGAGCGGGGGACCCAAATGGCCGAACAAGCGGCCAGGGGCGAACGCCGTGTGATCACGGCGAAGCGCAACCCAAGCGCGAGCCCGACAGCTAACCCCGTAGGCCAGCGCCGACATGCTTACCCGTGCCAGGACAGGTCTGCCGTTGCTCGTGGCCGCGCTTGCGGTGGCCATGACCCTGCCTGCCGCGGCCGGCGCCGCCCGCTACGGATCGCGGACGCTCAAGCCGGGGATGCACGGCAAGGACGTGAAGCAGCTTCAGCGCTACCTGAGCAAGGCCGGCCACCGCACCCACGCCGACGGCGAGTTCGGACCGCGCACCCGGCGGGTGCTCAGGGCCACCGAGCGTGAGCTCGAGCTGCGTGTCGATGATGTCGCGAGCCGCCGCGACCAGCGCGCGATCAAGCGCGCCGTCGCCAGCCCGGGGACCGGCGGCGCCGCCTACGTGCCGCCGCCGCCGAGGAACCAGGTCGTGCCGGGGGCGAAGGGCAAGGTCGGCACGGACGGCTTCGCAGTGCCGCCGGCCTCCGCGCCCGCCGCTGTCAAGCGCATCGTGGCGGCCGGCAACAAGATCGCCAAGACGCCGTACAAGTGGGGCGGCGGCCACGGAAAGTGGGACGACACCGGCTACGACTGCTCGGGCTCCGTCTCATACGCCCTTCACGGCGGTGGGCTGCTCGACAGCTCGATGGTCTCGGGCGACTTCGCCCACTGGGGCTCCAGCGGCCACGGCCGCTGGATCACGATCTACGCCAACAGCGGCCACGTCTACATGGTCGTCGCGCACATGCGCTTCGACACAAGCTCGCGGTCGCGCAGCGGCTCCCGCTGGACGAGCGTGCACCGCTCGTCCGAGGGCTTCGCCGTCACCCACCCGACCGGCTTCTAGGCCGCCTTTCCCGGCGTGAGCCGGCGGCTCGTGGCCTAAGCTGATTCCTCGATGGGGGAGCGGTTTGGAGGGATTGTCCGGGTCGCCGCCAGGCACCCGGTTGCCGTGCTCGGCGTGGTCGCGCTGCTCGCGCTCGGCGGCGCCGCGCTGGCGCTGAGGCTCGAGCCGAGCGCCGACACGAGCACGCTCGTCAACCGCTCCTCGGACACCTACCAGGCCACCCAGCAGTTCAAGAAGACCTTCGGCGACGAGGCCGTGGTGGTGCTGGTGAAGGGCGACCTCCAGCGCACGGTCCTGACCTCCGACCTGGGCCGCCTGCTCAAGCTCGAGGGCTGCCTCTCCGGCAACGTTCCCAAGCAGGGCCTGGCGCAGCTCCCCAAGACCTGCACCGAGCTCGCGAGGTTCAAGCCGGCCAAGGTCGTCTACGGACCGGGCACGTTCATCAACACCGCCGCCGGCCAGATCTCCGACGAGTTCGTCAAGCGCCAGAACGCCACCAGGCAGCAGGCCGCCGCGGCGGCTGAGACGGCGCGCAAGGAGGCCGCCAGGCGGGGTGCCTCCAAGGCGGCCCAGCAGCGGGTGGCAAAGGCCGCCAGCGACGAGGTGAACTCCCAGTTCCAGCAGCAGGTGCTCCAGCTGGCGCTCCGCTACGGCCTGACCAGCGTGCCGAGCATCGACAGCGCCGACTTCGTCTCCTCGCTCGTGTTCGACACCGGCGCCGGGCAGGTTGGGGAGCCCAAGGCCAAGTTCGCCTTCCTGTTCCCGAGCAAGCGGGCGGCGCTGATCCAGGTCCGCCTCCGGCCGAACCTCAGCGACTCCGAGCGCAAGCGGGCGATCGATCTGATCAAGACCGCCACGGGCGAGGACACCTTCAAGCCCCGGAACGGCGCGCAGTACATCGTCACCGGCGTGCCGGTGGTGGCGGAGGGGCTCGCGACGGCGGTCCAGCACTCGATCTTCGTCCTCCTCGGTGCCGCGCTGCTCGTGATGGCGGCCACCCTCGCCCTCGTCTTCCGAAGCCGGCTGCGGCTCCTGCCGCTGGCGCTCGCGCTCGCCGCCGCGGCGATGACCTTCGGTGCGCTGTCCCTCGCGGGCGGCAGCCTCACGATGGCCTCGATCGCGGTGCTGCCGGTGCTGATCGGCCTGGCGGTGGACTACGCGATCCAGTTCCAGGCGCGCTTCGACGAGGAGCGCGAGCGCCGCCCCCGCGACGACCCGGCCGAAGCCGCGGCGAGCGCCGCCGCGGCTGGCGGGCCGACCATCGCCACCGCCGGCCTGGCCACGGCCGTGGGCTTCCTCGTGTTGCTCCTGTCGCCGGTGCCGATGGTCCGCGGCTTCGGTCTCCTGCTCGTGCTCGGGATCGTGCTCGGCCTGGGCTGCGCACTCACCGCCGGCTTCGCGGCGCTCGTCCGCTTCGCCGAGCCGCGCGAGCGCCCCGCCGACCTCCCGCCGTCGTTCCCGCAGCTACGGCAGCGGTTCGCCGACTGGGGCGCGGCCGTGCGCCACAGCCGCGCCTCGGAGTGGCTCGCCGACCGCTCGTGGCGCGCCCTCCACTTCTCGATCGAGCAGCCGCGAAGGGTGCTGGCGATCGGCCTCGCGCTGGCGGTGATCGGCTGGGCGGTGGACACCCAGTCGACCGTCCTCTCGGACGTCCGCGAGCTGGTGCCGAGCGACCTCCCGGCGCTGCGCGACGCCAACCAGCTCCAGGACGCCACCGGCGTCTCCGGCGAGATCGACGTGGCGGTCCACACCGACGACATCACGAAGCCGTCGGTGGTCGCGTGGATGACCCGCTTCCAGCGCGGCGTCCTCAAGGCGCACGGCTACAAGACCGGTGCACGCTGCAGCGACGCCAAGGGCGCCCCCCAGCTCTGCCCGGCGCTCTCGCTCCCCGACCTCTTCAGCTCGGCGGTCGGCGCGCAGGGCACGAGCGTGCGGCAGCTGCTGGACGCGGTGCCGCCGTACTTCTCCCAGGGCGTCGTCTCGCACGACCGCAAGACGGCGAACCTGGCCTTCGGCATTCGGCTGATGCCGCTCGACAAGCAGAAGCAGGTGGTCGACGACATCAAGCGCCGGCTCGACCCGCCGAAGGGCGTGCAGGCGCAGGTCGTGGGGCTGCCGGTACTGGCGGCGGAGGCCAACGGCTCGCTCTCATCGCCGTGGCGGCGCGACCTGACGCTGCTGGCGGCGCTGCTGGGTGTCTTCCTCGTCCTGCTCGCTGTGCGCCGCTCGCGCCGGGAGGCGGCCGTGCCGCTGATCCCGATCGCGCTGGCCACCGGCTGGTCGGGCGGCCTGCTGTTCATCCTCGGCCTGCTGCCCGGCCCGCTCAAGGTGGAGCTCAATCCGATGTCGGTCACCCTGAGCGCGCTCGTGATCGCGATCTCCACCGAGTTCAGCGTGCTGCTCTCGGCCCGCTACCGCCAGGAGCGCGACCGGGGGGCCGGAGCAGCCCGGGCGATCCAGCTCACCTACGCCTCCACCGGCGCGGCGGTGCTCGCCTCCGGCGCCACGGCGATCGCGGGCTTCGCTGCCCTGATCGCGTCCGACATCCGGATGCTGCGCGACTTCGGCATCGTGACCGTGGCCGACCTGACGATCTCCCTGCTCGGGGTGATGGTCGTGCTGCCGGCGGCGCTCCTGTGGGCGGAGGAGCACGGCGCCTTCAAGCTCGCCGACCTGGATCCACGCCCTGTCGCGCGCGAGCTCTGGGACGCGCGGCCGAGCCTGAGGCTGCCGCGGCTTCGCCGGCGGCGACCGAGAAGGGCGTAATGAGCGAGGGCGAGGACCGCTTCAGCGACCTCGGTCGCGACGATCGCAGCCGCGCGGAGCAGATCGGCGACCAGCTCGCCGAGCGGGACCGGACCCACCCGGAGCCCGACCAGCGGCCGCCTGAGATCCCGCGGCCGACCAACCGCTACGCCTGGCTCGTCGGGATCCTGATGCTGATGGGGGTGAGCGTGCTCCTCATCACCACCGCGCTGCCGAACAAGGGCGAGGGGCTGTTCAGCCTCAAGCGCGGACAGCACATGCCCCACTTCGCCGCGCCGCTCGCGCTCGGCAACCTCGAGGGCGACGCCAACATCTGCCAGAAGCGGCCCTGTCCGAAGGGCTCGGGCAAGATCCCGGCCTGCGAGCTGAGGAGCAGCGAGGTGCTGAACAGCTGCGAGCTGCAGCGCCGCCCCGTGGTGCTGACCTTCATCTTCGACCGTGGCGCCGACTGCTTCCCCCAGGTCGACCGGGTGGAGCGGATGATGAAGGACGTGCCGGGGGTGAGCTTCGCGACCGTCTACTTCAGCCACAAGAAGAGGGACGAGGTGAGGAACATCGTGGCCAACCGCGGCTGGCGCGAGCCGGTGGGGATCGACAGGGACGGCCAGGTCCTGAACCGCTTCGGCGTGGGCGTCTGCCCGACCACGGTCTTCTCCAGGAAGGGCGGCGCGGTGCTCGACAGCAAGCTCGGCAACCTCACCGAGGACCAGCTGCGTGCCAACGCGCGCCGGCTCGTGGAGCGCAGGTGATCGAGCTCGACCTGCGCGAGGGCTGGGTAGGCCCGGAGCTGGCCAGCGAGTTCCCCGAGCTCGGCCTGACCTACACGCCGGTGGAAGCGGGGCCGGGCAAGACGAGCCGGGAGGTCAAGCGCCGGCTGCGGGCGCTCGCGGACCGCTACACGGGCGGCAAGGTGATCCACATGCGCCAGGACCCGGTTCCCTGGGCCTACCGCGTCTTCTACAGGCAGGTGGGCATCGACCCGGACAGCCAGCGCACGCCCGCCGAGGGCGTCGCGCTCGAGCGGCTCCGCGCCGGTGGCTTCCAGAGCCGCAACAACGTGGACGACGCGCTCACGATCGCGGTGGCCGAGACGGGCGTGCCGGTGATCGCTCTCGACGGCGACTCGTGCGGCCGCGCTATCGGCCTGCGCCTCGCCGCGGAGGATGAGCGGCTCGGCCCCACCCGCCCGCTGTCCGCCCGGCAGATCGTGGTCGCCGACGAGGACCGGCCGCTGGCCGTGCTGTTCGGCGAGATCGCGCTGGACGCCGGCGTGACGCCGGCCACCCGGCGCATGCTTCTCACCGCCCTCAAGGTGAAGGGCGTGCCGGCGATCTCGGTGGAGGAGGCGCTCTGGATCGCTGCTGAGACACTTATGGGCGATGGGACGGCGTAGCCGCAAGCGCGCGGCCGAGACGACCACGCGTGCCGAGCGCGACGCCGCCCGGCGCGCTCGGGCGGTCTCGGACGCCCCGCGCCCGGCGCGCCGGCGGCAGGGCCGGCCGGGGGTCGACGAGCGGCCGCAGGCGCCCTGGGGCAGCTTCCCGCTCAGCGAGCTGCTCGTGTTCGTCGGGATCGTCTTCATCGCCTGGGGGCTGTTCAGCGGCAAGGGCGGCGAGAAGCGGCTCGCCGGCGGAATCGTGATCGCCGCGCTGGGCGGGGCCGAGCTGGCCCTGCGCGAGCACCTGGCCGGCTACCGCTCGCACACCACGCTGCTGGCCGGTGTCAGCGCCTTCTCCGTGGTCACCGTGGTGGCGCTCGCCGCAGGGCCGGTCAAGCTCTGGCTCCTGTTCCTCATCGCCGCGGCAATCTTCGGATCGGCCTTCTACTGGCTGCGGGAGTTGTTCAAGCGGCGCTCCGGCGGCCTCGGTTTCCGTTAATTTCGCTGCGATGCGCAACCTAATGCGCGCCGGAGCCAGTGGATTCCTGCTCCTCCTCATGATGCTCGGGGCGGGGCTCGTGCTGTGGATCGGCGTCCCCGTGCTCTGGCTCTACATCGGCTCGCAGATCCAGGGGTCGACCGGCTCGATCGGCACCGCCCTCGGCGTGATGATGGTCGGTGTGGTGGTGAGCATCCTCCTGATCGTGCCGGTGCTCGGCTGGCTCAACCGAAAGCACCTGGAGCTGCGCGAGGCCCGCGGGCTCGACACGCACGGCGCCACGGCGCTCGAGGCCGTGATGACCGTGAGCGTCGCGATCGCCGTGGTCGCCTTCTGCTTCTGGTTCTTCGTCATCGCCGGGCCCGGCCCGTCGCTCGCCCCGAGCAACTGAGGTGCGGCGTCTCCGGATCTCCGGGATCCACCACATCACGCTGCTCTGCAAGGACGCCGCGCGCTCGGTCGACTTCTACCGCAACACCCTCGGCCTGAGGGCGCTCAAGCAGGGCTTCAGCCAGGACGACCCGGGCATCAGGCACCTCTTCTTCGGCGACGAGGAGGGGCGCCCCGGCACGCTGATCACGTGCCTCGAGTACACGCACATGAAGCAGGGTGCGGTCGGCATCGGCTCCACGCACCACTTCGCGCTGACGGTGGGGAGCGAGCCGGAGCTGTTCGCCTGGCGCGACTACCTGCTGTCGCGGGGCGTGGACTGCACGGAGGTGCTCGACCGCGAGTTCTGCAAGTCGGTCTACCTCGAGGACCCCGACGGCCACATCATCGAGCTGGCCACCCTCGGGCCCGGCGTGGAGGTGGAGGAGGCGGGGGGAACCTGAACGGAGGCGGCCGTCGGCCGGCCGCCTCCGCTCCGGATGTCAGGCTGCCGTGAGCGCTCGCTCGCGGCCCATTGGCGGGGCCGCCGGTGCCATCTGGGGGGCGGCCGCGGGAGCCTTCGCCGCGGCCGATGCCACCGGTGCCCGCTTCGCGGTCAGGACCGCCGCCAGGGCGAGTCGCTGCCGCTCAGTCAATGTGCCGATTTGCTTGTTCTCCGGTACGCCCAACGAGACCAACAGCCGCCTGCAGCGTGTCCGTCCCCAGCGCTTCTGGCTTATCAGCAGGTCGCTGACCGACATGCTGTGAGCCTGCCAGGGGCAGCTCATGATCACGTCCGCTGCAGAGAGCTCTCCAGCAGCGACCTTTCGCTTCATCCGCGCCCTCGCGAGCCGAACTCGGTTCGCGTATTCGAGAGCACGCAGGTGCTGCTGCTCAGCGCCGACCGTGGCAGACTTGCCCATCAGACCTCCCCGCAACTTATTGGTGCGTTGTCTCGCGGATGCAGTTCCCCGGTGCCTTCAACGAAATCGGGAGCGGACAGGGGGAGGTGAGCTCTGCGAAAAGCCGAGTACGACAGTCCGGAGGGCCAACTCCTCCCTCGCCGCTCCCGTTCGCCGAAGGCAAATCCATACAAATACAGGCCCCGCAATGAGTCAACCCTGAAATTCGCGGGCTCCCCCGCTAAGAGCGGGCTTTTTGGCAAGCGGCCGTTTCGAGCGCCGCGCGACGGGACCGGCTGTCCCGAGGGGTACAGTCCGGGAGGATGCGCTCGACCAAGATCGTCGCCACCATCGGCCCGGCTTCGAGCGATCCGGCGGTGCTCGAGGGCCTGATCAACGCGGGCATCGACGTCGCCCGCCTCAACTTCGCCCACGCGACGCCCGAGCATCACGCCCAGACGGCCGCCGACATCCGCGCGGCCTCGGCCCGAGTCGGCCGGGAGGTGGCGATCATGGCCGACATTCCGGGGCCGAAGTTGCGCATCGGGCCCGTGGCCGGAGGAGTGGCCGAGCTTCCGCGCGGGAGCCAGGTGATCCTCACGCCCAGCAACGTCGAGGGGACGCCCGAGCGGCTTCCGGTCGCCTGGCAGGGACTGGCCGAGCTCGTCGACCAGGGCGACGTCTGCTACCTCGCCGACGGCGCGGTCCGCCTGCGCGTGGACGCGGTGTCCGACGGCGAGGTGCTCACGCGGGTCGAGGTCGGCGGAGTCGTCGCCTCCCGCCAGGGCATCAACCTGCCGAACGTCACGGTCTCGCTGCCGGCGGTGTCCGAGGCGGACATCGCGCTGATAGACGCCGGGCTCGACATGGGCGTCGACGCGGTCGCCCTCTCCTTCGTCCGCAGGCGCGAGGACCTCGACCCTGTCCGCGACCACCTGAGCGAGCGCGGCAGCGACATGCCGCTGATCGCCAAGGTCGAGAAGCCCCAGGCCGCCGCCAACGCCGAGGAGATCATCGACGCGGCCGACGGGATCATGGTCGCGCGCGGCGACCTGGGGATCGAGCTGCCGATCGAGGAGGTCCCGCTCGTGCAGAAGCGGCTGCTCGCGCTCGCGGGCCGGCGCGCCAAGTCGACCATCACCGCCACCCAGATGCTCGAGTCGATGGTGCAGTCGAGCCGGCCGACGCGCGCGGAGGTGGCCGACGTGGCCAACGCGATCTTCGACGGCACCGACGCCGTGATGCTCTCTCAGGAGACCGCGGTGGGGCAGAACCCGATCGGCGCCGTGGAGATGATGGCCTCGATCGCCGTGGCCACCGAGCGCGAGCTGCCCTACGGCCGCTGGCTGGCCGAGCGCGGGCCGCAGGCAAACAACCAGTACCACGCGATCGCCTTCGGGGCGGTGGGCGGCGTCTACCAGCTCGGCCTCAAGGCGATCGTATGCCCGACCAACAGCGGCGCCACGGCGCGGCTGATCTCGGCCTACCGGCCCAAGGCGCCGGTGCTGGCGCTGTCGCCGCGGCCGGAGATCGTGCGCCGCTGCAATTTCCTCTGGGGGGTCCAGGCTGCCCTCCACGCCGAGGTCCCGGACACCATCGATCTACTCGACAGCTGCGCCGAGGCGGCGGTCCAGGCGGGGCTGGCCCATCCCGGCGACCAGATCGGGATCACCGCCGGGCTGCCGCCCGGCAAGGCCGGCGGCACCAACCTGTTCAAGGTTCACCGGGTGGAGTGACTCCGGGGTTCCGCTCGTCGGCGCCGGGGGAGGGCGAACGCTGGTGGTTCCTGGGCACGCTCGGAATCGTCCGCGTGCCGGGCGAGGCGGTCGGCGGCCGATACGCGCTGATCGAGTTCCTCTTCCCCCATCACGCGTCGCCGCCGCGGCACACCCATCCGCAGGACGAGACCTTCATCGTTGTCGAAGGCCGGCTGACGATGGTGGCCGGCGACTCCCGCGCCGAGCTCGGCCCGGGAGAGGTGGGCGTGGCGCCGGCCGGGTGCGTTCACACCTTCCGCGTGGACAGCGAGACGGCGCGAGTGCTGGCCCTCAGCACCCCGGCCGGGATCGAGGACATGATGCGCGACGCGAGCGTGCCGGCCGTCGAGGAAACCCTTCCTCCGCCCGACACGCCGCGTCCCTCCGCGCAGGAGATCGCGGCAGTCTTCGCCAGGCACGGCCAGGTAGCTCACGGCCCGCCGCTGGGGCCGGAGGATTGAGCGGTCCCTAGTGACCTGAGTCGGAAGTTCGCGTTCAGCTTCCCGAGCGGCTGGGCGGGGCTGGCGACGTACGCGAGCGGAGTCGATGCCAAGCATCGACGAGCGAGCGGATGGCGTCAGGCGCGTCCAGACGCCGGGAAGGTGCCGGCGGAATGACGACTCAGGTCACTAGGCCGTGGCCGGCTTCTGCCGTTGGCGGAAGGAGCGGGCCTTCTCCACGTTGCCGCAGACCTCCATCGAGCACCAGCGGCCCGAGCGGTTCTTCGAGCGGTCGTAGAAGGCCCAGAAGCAGCAGTCGCGCGGGCAGGCCTTGAGGCGCTGCCAGCTGCCGTCCACGCGCGCCGCAGCGACGATCGCCATCAGCCGGGCGATCGCGCCGTCGACGCCCACGGCGTCCGGCACGAGCTCCGGCCGGCCGCCCTCGCTGAACGTGACGCGCACGCCCGCGCGGCTCGACGCGCGCTCGAGGCGTTCCACGGCGGCCTCGTCCAGCTCCTCGCCATTGTTCGCCAGGAGCAGTGCCCTGAGGCCCTCGCGGACGTCGATGGCCCGGCGCAGGTCGCCCTCGCTCACCGGTTCGTCGGCGCTCAGCAGGCCGCGCCCGGCCAGCCAGTCGCGCAGCTGCTCGGGAGAGCGCAGCTCCTCGTCGTGGTGGTCGATGTCGAGGCTGTTGACGAACCGCTGAACCAGGTCGAGCGGTTCGGGGGCCGGCTTGCTTGCTTCGTGTTCGGTCATCGCTGGTGAGGGAAGAAGCTCCGCTTATGGAGGGTATCAGTAGTTCGTAACTTGCAAAACCGCTTTAGTGGTGTATTCTACTACCTAATGCGGAACACCGGTTACGACCTCACAAGCGCCTCTCCAGGGACGTTTGAAGGGCTAGAGGAGACCACGAAGGAGGCACACATGAGCGGGCAGATCACCATCAGGAGCTCGACGGACGCGGACCAGGCAGAGATCGCCCGGCTCGCGGCCCTCGACAGCCGGCAGGCCCCGAAGGGCGACGTGATGCTCGCCTTCGTCGACGACGAGCTGCGTGCCGCGCTGGGCCTCGGATCAAACGACGCCATCGCGGATCCGTTCCACCCCACGGCCGACCTCGTCGAGCTGCTTCGCATGAGCGCGGGGCAGCAGGACAACCACGGGCTCGGGCTGCGCGCCTTCCGGCACGCGATCCAGACGGCATGAGCACCCTGATCAACTGGCAGGTGGCCAAGGGACGGGCCGACCAGCTGCGCGCGTCGGAGGTGGCGAACGCTCCCCGCCGGCGGATGCTGCGAAGGACGCGCGCCCGCTAGGGCGCGTCGTCCGGCAGTGACTCCCTGACGCGCTCGAACGCGGCGAGCGCGTGGTCGAGATGGTCGCGCTCGTGGGTGGCCATCACGCTGGTCCGCAGCAGCGCCCCTCCGCGCTGGACCGCCGGGTAGAGCGCGACGTTCACGTACACGGCCTCGTCGTAGAGGGCCTTCCAGAAGCGGACCGCCTTCCAGTCGTCGCCGATCACCACCGGCACGATCGGCGTCACGAGCTCGGAGCCGTCCGGCATCGTGGTCGGCTCGACGACGTCGAACTCGAGCTCGTCCAGCCGGTCGCGCAGGTAGCGGGCGTTGTCGAGCACGCGGGCGAACAGCTCCGGCCCCTCGCTCGAGCGGATGATCTCGAGCGCGCCCAGCGCTGCGCCGACCGCCGCTGGAACGGCCGACGCGGTGAACATGAACGAGCGCGACTGGACGCGGAGGAAGTCGATCACCTCGGCCGGGCCGGCGATGAAGCCGCCGCAGGAGGCGAGCGACTTGGAGAACGTGCCCATCCGCAGGTCGACCTCGTCCTCCACGCCGTATGCCTCGGACGCGCCGGTGCCGCGGGCCCCGAGCACTCCCACGCCGTGGGCCTCGTCCACCATCAGCCGGGCGCCGTGCTCACGGGCGAGGCGCGCGATTTCCGGGAGGTTCGCGAGGTCGCCCTCCATCGAGAAGACGCCGTCGACGACCACGAGCACGCCGCCGCCGTCGCCCTCCGCGCGCTCGAGCATCGTCTCGAGCTTCTCGAGCCGGCCGTGCCTGTAGGGGCGGATCCGGGCGCGGGACATCGACACCGCGTCGAGGATCGAGGCGTGGTCGCCGGAGTCGCAGATCACGGTGTCGCCGGGATCGAGCAGCGTGGCGATGCAGCCGGTGTTGGCGAGGTAGCCCGCGGTGTAGACGAGGGCGTCGTCCTCCTCGAGCCAGTCGGCGATCTCTCGCTCGAGCTCCAGGTGGATCGGCAGGGTGCCGTTCATGAAGCGGGAGCCGGTCACGCCCGTGCCGTAGCGGTCGAGCGCGTCGCGGGCGGCCTGCTTGACCCGCTCGTCGCCGGTCAGGCCGAGGTAGTTGTTGCCGCCGAGCATGATCCGGCGGCGCCCCTCCATGTCCACCTCGGGCCCGGCCTGGCCCTCGAGCAGGCGGAAGTAGGGCAGGAGGTCGAGCTCGCGGGCCGCCTGAAGCTGCTCCAGGCGCTCGTGCGTGCGTGCTTTCTCGAAGAGGTCGGTGGCAGTGGGCATCGCTAGTGTGCCGCGCCGTGTCGCTCGAGGTAAGCCCGGTCTCCTCGCGTCGCGACCGGCGGGAGTTCATCGAGCTTCCGTTCCGGCTGCATGCTAACGACCCCCACTGGATCCCCCCGCTCAAGCTCGAGCGGCGGCTGTTCCTGAGCCCGCGCTTCAACGCCTGGTTCAAGCACGGTGAGGCGCAGCTCTTCCTCGCACGCCGCGACGGCCGCGTGGTTGGCCGCATCAGCGCCCAGATCGACCACGCCTACAACGACTACCACGACAGCGACTGGGGCTGGTTCGGCTTTCTCGAGCTGGAGGAGGACCCCGAGCTGATGACGGCCCTGCTCGATACCGCGGAGGGCTGGCTCCGCAAGCGCGGCTGCGATCGCATGGTCGGGCCCGCGGACTTCGCCATGAACGACGAGGTCGGCGTGCTCTACGAGGGCTTCGAGCGCGAGCCCATGGTCAAGCAGCCGTGGCACCCGCCCTACTACCAGCGGCTGTGCGAGGGGGCGGGCCTCGAGAAGGCGATGGACCTGTGGATGTGGGAGCTCTACATCGAGGGGCGCGACAAGCTCATGCCGGTCCTCGTGGAGCTCGCCGAGAAGCTCGAGCCCGAGCACGGGATCACGATCCGGCGCATGAGGCGGCGGACCCTGCGCAAGGACCTCGAGGTCTTCCGCGAGATCTACAACGACGCCTGGAAGCGCAACTGGGGCTTCGTGCCCTATTCGAAGGAGGACATCGACGCCTACGCCCAGGAGCTCCACCTGGTCTTCGACCCCGCCTGGTTCATGATCGCCGAGACCAGGGAGGGCAAGGCCGTGGGCGCGGCGATAACGGTGCCGGACATCAACATGGTGCTCAAGCGGATGAACGGGCGGATCCTGCCCACGGGCTGGTGGCACTTCCTGCGCCGCCGCCGGATCGTCGACCGCTGCCGGGTCGGCTTCCTCGGCGTCAGGCGCGAGTACCAGCACACCGGGGTCGCCGCCGGCCTGTACGTGGAGCACTTCGATACCGCGGAGTGGCACCGGGTGAAGTGGGGGGAGATGGGCTGGATCCTCGAGACCAACACCTCCATGAACCGCGGCATGGAGGCCATGGGCGGCGAGATCGCCAAGCGCTACCGGGTCTACGAGCGGCTGTTTTCCTGATCGCCGAGCGCAGGGGTAGACTCGCGCGACCGTGCCAGAGCCCGCCGAGAACCCCACCGAGGACCGCCCGCTTCCGGTCCTCGCCGAGCCCCGAGTGATCGAGCGGCCGCAGCCGGCCCCCCTGCCGGCGGTGGTGGTCGCCGGGAGCGTGGGCTTCCTGGCCGGAGTGGCGGCCTGGATGCTCGTGCGGGTGCTGCGCCGTTCTCGGCGCTCCCCGAGCGTCAGGGCGCTGCGCAGGCGGCGTGACCGGGGCATCGAGATAACGGGCACCCGCTCGTTCCTCGTGGACGTTCACCTGCTGAAGCGCTAGTGGTCGTCGAGCGGGAGGCGGTGCCGGTCGGCCCCTACCGCTTTCCGGGGGCCGGGCGCGACGGTGTCCTGCTCCGCCGCGGCGCGGTCCTCGTCCGGCTTCTGCACGTAGGAGGGGATCCGGTGGTCGTGCGCGCCTGGCCGACCCGCGCGTGCGTGCGGCTTCAGGCAGAGGCCCGGGACCGCGAGGCGGCGCAGACCGCTGTCGAGCGGATGGGCTTCGCGCTCGGCGTCGACCACGACCTCGCCGAGTTCCACGCCCGCTTCCGCCGCGACCCGTTGATCGGGCCCGTGATCCGGGCCCAGCCGTGGCTTCGCCCCCGCCGGCGCCCCGAGCCTTTCGAGGCGCTCGCCTGGGCCATCTGCGAGCAGCTGATCGAGTCGGGCCGCGCGGCGGCGATCCAACGCAGGCTCGTTCGCCGCTACGGCGGGCTCAGCTCGTGCGGCACCCTGCGCGACGTGCCCTCGGCGCGGATGCTCGCCGACCGCGCGCCGGCGGAGCTCGCCGCCTGCGGGCTGGCGCCCAAGCGGGCGCTCGCGATGGTCAAGGCCTCGCGCGAGGTGGCCAGCGGCCGCGCCGATCTCGGGTGCGACCACGAGCACGCATGGCGCCGGCTGTTGAAGATCCCCAACATCGGCTCCTGGACGATCGAGAAGCTCGCCTTCGAGGGCCAGGGCCGGGACGACCAGCTTCCGGCCGGTGACCTCGCCTACGTCAAGCTCGTGGGCCGGCTTGCCGGTCTCGGGCGGAGGGCGAGCGAGGACGAGGTACGCGCCTTCTTCGCTCCCTACGAGGAGCACGCGGGCCTGGCCGGGGTCTACGCGCTGCGAATACCATCGTAGGCATGGAGAAGATCGAGAAGACCGAGGATCAGTGGCGTGAGGAGCTGGGGCCGGAGCGCTACCAGGTGCTTCGCCAGAAGGGCACGGAGCCGCCGTTCACCGGCGCGTACACGTATTCCAAGGAGGACGGGATCTACCGCTGCGGCGCGTGCGGTAACGAGCTCTTCAGCTCGGACGCGAAGTTCGACTCCGGCACCGGCTGGCCGAGCTTCACGGAGCCCGCCGTGGCCGATGCGGTCGAGCTCGAGGAGGACCGCAGCCTTGGCATGGTCCGAACCGAGGTGAACTGCGCCCGCTGCGGCTCCCATCTGGGCCACGTCTTCCCGGACGGCCCGGGCCCGACCGGCCAGCGCTACTGCATCAACTCGGTTTCGCTGGACCTGGAGAAGTCCTAGAGCTCGTACGCAGCGCCGTACTGCGAGACCCCGCGATCGCCGGGGTCTCGCTGGCGGGCTCGCGCGCCCGCGGGGAGGAGACGCCGCTCTCCGACTGGGACTTCGCGATCGAGGCGCCGTCGTTCGAGGCGGCCGCCGCGGCGCTGCCGCGGCTCGTCGAGGCGCTGCAGCCGCTCTCGAAGCAGTGGGACCGGCTGAGCCCGTTCCCGACCTACATGCTCATGCTGCGCGGGCCGGTCAAGGTCGACTTCCTCTTCCTCGACGAGCCCAACCCGCCGGCGCCGCCGTGGAAGGTCACTGCCGAGACCCTGCCCGCGATCGACGACCACTTCTGGGACTGGATCCTGTGGCTCGTGTCGAAGCTGGGCCGCGACGAGCTCGTGGCCTCCCAGCTCCGCCTGATGCACGAGCACCTGCTCGGCCCGCTGGGCGCCCCTTCGCCGCCGGCCACGCCCGCGGCCGCCCTGGCGGCGTACCTGGCGCTGCGCTCCGAGCCCTCGGCGCTCGAGCGCGAGGTGCGCCCGACCGTGGAGGGGGCCCTGGCGGGGAGTGAATCGGGAGGCTGATCGGCTTAGGGGGCTGTATGCGCCCCCAATCCAGATCTGCTGCTGATTCCGCGGCCCGCCAGCACGGTGTGGTCACTCGGCGACAGCTCCTCGATTCCGGGTTGGGCCGCGACGCGATAAAGCGGCGGCTGAGGAGTGGCGCCCTGCATCGCGTCCATCCGGGCGTCTACCGCGTCGGCCACGAGGCGCCCAGCACCCTGGCTTCCTACATGGCCGCAGTTCTGGCGTGCGGGCCCGGCGCGGCGCTGAGCGGCATGGCCGCCGCCCACCTCTACGGGCTGGTCAGGCAGCGCCAGCGGCCGGAGGTCACCGCTCCCAACGATCGGCGGGTGGAAGGCGTCCTCACCCACCGCATCAGACTCCACGGCCGAGACGTCACCGAGTTCAAAGGCATCCCGGTCACCACCGTCCCACGGACCATCGTCGACATCGCCGGCCACTTCGGGTTCGACCCGCTCGCCGAGCTTTGCCACCACGCTCAGATTCGCTATCGCGTCCGGCCGCGAGTGCTGTACAGCGCGCTCAGCCGGTGCCCCAACGCCAAGGGCGCCGCCAACCTTCACCGGATCTTCCGCGGCGACGGCGACATCCTGCTCAGCGACCTCGAGCGCCGCTTCCTGGCGCTGCTCCGCAAGGCCCGCCTGCCCCTGCCGCGGACCAACCGCCCCGCCGGTGGCCGCTACGTCGACTGCCGCTGGCCCGAGCACCAGCTGACCGTCGAGCTCGACAGCTACACGTACCACCACACCCGTCACGCGTGGGAGCAGGACTACCGCCGGGAGCGTGAGGCGCGTGCGCGGGGCGACGACTTCCGGCGCTACTCCTGGGGTGACGTGAACGAACGGCCCGAGCAGGTGCTCGCCGAAATGCTCATAGCCCTGACCCCGGCAGCAGCGAGTTTGTGAAGGCGCCCTTCGCGCTGGGCGTCTTGTTCAGGAGGTGGTTGTCGCGCATCCAGGCGGTGAACTCGTCCCACTGGGTCGGGCTCTGGTAGCCGAACGGCTTGCCGTGGGGCGCGAAGAAGAGCGGCAGCGTGAGCTTGAGCGAAGCCTTCTGGAGCTTCGGGTCGAGGTCGGGGTTGGCGTCGAGCAGGCCCTGGATTCCCTTGTCCGGGTCCTTGCGCACCGCCTGCGCGCCGCGCGACACGGCGCCGATGAAGGCGCGGATCTTGTCCTTGTCGCGGCTGAGCGCGTCGGCGTTCGCCACGAAGACGAGCTCGTCGTAGGTCGGGACGCCCGCCTTGTCGATCTTGATCACCTGCGGCTTCTTGTGCTGGAGCTGTAGCTGCACCGCCTCGTAGTTCCAGTAGCCGCCGAGCGTGGCGTCCACCCTGCCCGTGAGCAGGGCCGGGTTGAGACTGAAGCCGACGTTGCGCTGCTTGACGCTGTCGGGGTTGACGCCCGCGTCGCCGAGGATCGTCTGGAGATAGGCGGTCTGGTAGTCGATGCCGGCCGTGCCGACCGTCTTGCCCTTGAGGTCGGCCGGCCGGCGGATGCGCTGCTTCGGCAGGGAGATGATCGAGGTGAGCGGCTTGTTGATCACGGCGCCAACGGCGATCACGTGCAGGCCCTTGTCCCGGGCGCGCAGAAGCTCCGGCTCGTAGGAGATCGCGAGGTCGACCCGGCCGGCCGCCACGTCCTTGATCGGCGCCGACGGGTCCGCGGGCTTGCGGATCTTCACGTCCAGGCCCGCCTGCTTGAAGTATCCGTCCGCCTGCGCCGCGTAGATGCCGGTGTGGTCGGCGTTGGGGAAGAAGTCGAGCAGCAGCTCCACCTTCTTCGAGCCCTTCGGCTCGAGCACGTCCTTCTTCTCGCCGCAACCGGCGGCGAGGAGCGCGAGCGCCGCGAGGGCGGCCAGCAGGGGGCGGGTCATGCGGGGGCGTTCTCCTTTCGGTTCCATGGACATGCCACGCGCTCCGCTAGGCCCGTGAGCGCGAACAGGCCCACCGCCATGACGGTCAGGATCACGATCCCGGCGTACACGCGCGGCGTCTGGAGCTGGTTGTTGCCTAGCAGGACGAGCCGGCCGAGCCCCTCGTCGGCGCCGGCCCATTCGCCGAACACCGCGCCGATCACCGACACGGTGGCGGCGATCCTAAGGCCGCTGAAGAAGAATGGGAGCGCCGACGGCAGCTCCACCTTGACGAGCGACTGGAATCTGGAGGCGCCAAGGCTCCGCATCAGCTTGAGCAGCTCCGGCTCGACGCTGCGCAGCCCGTCGAGCACGTTGACCGTGATCGGGAAGAAGCAGATCAGGGCCACGATCGCGAGCTTGGGCCCCATCCCGTAGTCGAACGCCAGCACGAAGATCGGGGCGAGCACGACGATCGGGATCGCCTGCGAGGCGACCAGCAGCGGGTAGGCGGCGTCGCGCAGCGGCGACCAGATGTGCATCGCCACCGCCGCCCCGGCCCCCGCCACGACCGAGATCGCCAGGCCCAGCAGGACCTCGACGAGGGTCACGCGGGCGTTGTCCATGAGAAGCGACCAGTCGTCGCGGAGCGCCTTGAAGGTCTCGACCGGCGAGGCAAGCGTGAGGTCGTCGACCGAGTGCAACGAGGCCACGCCCTGCCAGGCGAGCACGAACAGGAGCAGCAGGAGACCTGCGAACGCATAGCGCCTCACGTCTCGAGCGCCTCCAGCGCCGCCCGCTCGAGCCGGGCGAAGTCGGGATCGGTCACGACCTCCTTGCGGTCGCGGGGGCGCGGCAGCGTCACCTCGAGCTCGGCGATCACGCGCCCCGGCCGCTGCGACATCACCGCCACCCGGTCGGCCAGGAAGATCGCCTCCTGGACGTCGTGCGTCACGAGGAGCACCGTCCGCGGCTCCTCGGCCAGCGCCTCGGCCAGCCAGGCCTGCATCGAGGCGCGCGTGATCGAGTCGAGCGCGCCGAAGGGCTCGTCCAGCAGCAGCACGGGCCGGCCCGGCAGGAGCGTGCGCATGAAAGCCACCCGCTGGCGCATGCCGCCGGAGAGGTCCGCAGGCAGCGAGTCCTCGAACTCCGCCAGCCCGAAGCGCTCGAACAGGGGTGCCGCGCGCCGTCGCGCCTCCGCTCGGCGCACCCCCTGGCACTCGAGCGCGAGCGCGGCGTTGCCGACGGCGTCGCGCCACGGCAGTAGCAGATCGCGCTGCGGCATGTAGGCGCAGGTGGGCGCCAGGACGCTTCCCCCGTCCGGCTCCTGGAGCCCGGCCGCCAGCTCGAGCAGGGTCGACTTCCCGCACCCCGACGGTCCGACCACGGCCACGACCTCGCCGGCCGCGACCTCGAGGTCGAGCCCCTCCAGCGCCACCACCTCGCGTCGGCGGCCGCGGTAGCGGCGAGTGACGCCGCTGAACGCGACGCCGGTCCCTGTTACCGAGAGAGGCTCCCTCTCGGGAGCCTCGGCGTGTGTCTGCATCGCTCCCTCCGCGGGCATTACCCCACAGGTTCGAAGGGTCAGCGCCGGGCGAATCGAATCGAGAGCGCTATCTCAGCCCGCCTTCCCGCGAGCACCCCTGTTGTCGTGGGGCGGAGGATAACTATCCGGCGTAAAGCGCTTCTATCTCGTCCGCGTACTTTTCGGCGATCGGCTTGCGCTTGAGCTTCATCGTGGGCGTCAGCTCGTCGCCGCCCGGCTCCCAGGGCTTGCTTACGACGTGGAACTTCTTGATCTGCTCGACCCGAGACAGCTGCGAGTTGGCCTTCTCGACCGCGGCCGCCACGCGCGCCTGCGGGTCGTCGGCCTCCACCTCCGGGTCGAGCGCGATCAGCGCCACGTTGTAGGGGCGGCGGTCGCCGATCGCCACGGCTTGGGCGACGATCCCGTCGGCGGCCTTGATCTTCGCCTCGATGTTGGCCGGCGACATGTTCTTGCCGGCGGCGTTGATGATCAGCTCCTTCTTGCGATCGACGATCTTCAGGTAGCCGTCGTCGTCGATCTCGCCGACGTCCCCGGTCAGGAACCAGCCGTCGTCGTCGAATGCCTCGGCATTCTTGTCGGGCTTGTTGCGGTAGCCCTTCATCACGACCGGGCCGCGGACCTTGATCTCGCCGTCGTCGGCCAGGGCGATCTCCACGCCCGGCAGCGGCTTGCCGACCGTGCCGATTCGGACGGCGCCCGGCGGGTTGATCGTGGCGACGGCGCAGGTCTCGGACAGCCCCCAGAGCTCGGAGATCTCGATGCCCAGCGCGTCGAAGAACAGGACGACCTCGGGCGGCGTGGGCGCGGCGCCGACAGCGAACCACTCGGCCTCGTCGAGGCCGAGCATCGCCCGGATGCTCGAGAAGACCTCCTCGTCCACCTTGCGCCACTCGCTGTCGAGCTCCGCGGGGACCTCGCCGTCCTGCTTGGCACGCGCGCGTCGCAGGCCGATTTCCAGGGCGGCGCGCTGCTCGTCCTGGAGGTTCGCCTCGAGCGCGGCCTTGAGCTTCTCCCAGATCCGCGGCACGCCGCCCCAGACCGTGGGCCTGACGCTGAGCGAGTAGGCGACCATGTCGCGCGGGTTGGGGCAGCAGTGGATCGTGTGGCCGTAGACCATCTGGGCATAGAGCTGGGACCAGCGGTCGGCGATGTGAGCGCTGGGGAGGAACGAGATCGTGCGCCCGCAGGGCTTGCTCGGGTAGATCTGATCGAGCGCCCGCCACTCACTCATCATGTTGGCGTGGGTGAGCTGGACGCCCTTGGGCGGGCCGGTTGTGCCCGACGTGTAGATCAGGCAGAGCACGTCCTCCGGCTGGACGGCGCGCCAGGCGCCCTCGAAGTCGAACTCCGGGTCGCCGGCCGCCTCAAGCTCCTCCAGCGACATGACGCCGTCGGGGGCTTCGCCGTCGACCACGATCACGTGCTCGACTCCGCCGGCCTCGAGAATCCCGGGCAGGAAGGCCTGCTCCGTGACGACGACCCGGTTGCCGGCGTCGCGCAGCAGGTACTCGATCTGCTCCGGCGACGAGGTGTTGTAGATCGAGAAGCAGGTGGCGCCGAGGTGCATCGCGGCGCAGTCGCAGAGGTGCAGCGCGGGCCGGTTTACGAGCATGAAGCCGACGGTGTCGCCACGGCCGACGCCCAGCGCGGCGAAGCCGGCGGCGCGCCTGCGGACGGTCTCGGCGAAGTCCCCGAAATTGCACTCGTAGTCCGTGTCCTTGAGCCGCAGCGCCGGCACACCGGCGTACTCGGCGGCGGTCGTCTGGAAGGCCTCGCAGAGGGTGGCGGCCTGGAGCGCCTTGGGGCGCGTGGCCGCCTGCGACGGGCTGGCTACCGGCTCCACGGGCGGATCCTAAGCCACCAGCGCCCGCTCGTTCGCCAGCTTGTTGACGAACGCCTCGAGCTGCTTCGTCGTCCAGCACTCGAAGACGCCGTCGCAGTAGGGCTCGTAGGCCGCCATCACCGAGTCGCCGTAGTTCCAGTAGAGCTGCGGCTCGGGGTTGAGCCAGAAGGTGCGGCCGGCGTGCTCGGAGACCTGGCCGAAGACCTGGGCGTGGGGCTCGCGGCCGTTGGTGCGGGCGTCGCCCAGGACGATCACCGTGGAGCGGGGGTCGAGGTCGTCGAGGACCTTGTCCAGGAACTCGAGCCAGACACGGCCGTAGTCGGTGTAGCCGGACACGTCGGCCACGCCGGCATCGGTCGCAATCGCGCGTGAAACAGCCTCGAACGAGCGCTCGCGCTCGAAGACGTCCGTGACCTCGGAGATGCGCTCGACGAAGACGAAGGAGCGGAGCTTGCGGAACTGGTCGTGCAGCGCGTGCAGCACGGACAGGAAGAAGACGCTGGCGCTGGTCACGCTCGTGGAGACATCGCAGAGCACGTAGAGCTCAGGCCGGCGCGGCCGCTTCGGCCGGTACTTCAGATTCAAGGGCACGCCGCCGGTCTCCAACGACGCCCGCATCGTCCGGCGCACGTCGACCTGCCACGAGCGCCGCCGGCCGCGGTGCTCCTTGCCCTGCGAGGCGAGCCGCCGCTTGAGCTGGGCCACCACGCGGTGCACCGCGCCGAGGTCCTGGGCCGGGCTCGACGGCAGCGCGCGGTCGAACTCGCGCAGGGGCTTGGACGGCGGCAGTGACTCGGTCCGCTCGATCAGCTGCCGCTCGAGCTCGCGGCGGATGTGGCGCTCGAACTCCTGGAGCTCGTCGCGAGGGACCGCCTCGGGGTCGTCGTCCGACATGGAGCGCTCGGCTCGGAGGCCGAGCGTGCGGCGGATGCGCTGGACATCGACGCCGATCACGCCGGAGCCCTCGCCCTGGCGGCCGAAGGCCGCGATGGCGAGCCGGGCCAGGTCGCGCATCTCGCCGTCGTTGCCGGCGCGGATCGCCTCGCGGATTCGCTCGCGCAGCCCCTCGAGGTCGAGGTCCTCCGCCCCCTGGAAGCGCTCCTCCTTCAGCCCTCGCTCGACGGCCTCGCGCTCAACGACACGGAAGAAGAAGCGCTCGAAGAGCACGTCGAGCACGTGCCGGTCCTCCTGCGACTTGGCGAGCGTGGCGGCGAGGGCCTCGCGGAAGTCCTCGCGCGAGGTCCAGGAGACCGCATCGAGCGCCTGGAAGGCGTCGAGGAGCTCGCTGGTCCCGACTGCCACGCCCTCCTGTCGCAGCTCGTCGGCGAACTCGAGCAGCCGCGGCGCCATTCCCGGCAGCCCGCCCCCGGGCATGCCGCCGTACAGCGCGGGGTTACCCCGTCTGCCGGGAGGCGAGGCCATCCGTGAGCTTCACCCCGACCCGCTCGGCGACGAGATCGAGGTCGGTGCGGTGCTTGACGATGATGCTCATCGTCTTCTGGAGGACCGCCTGGTCGACGTCCTCGGCGCCCAGAAGCAGCAACGCGCGGGCCCAGTCGATCGACTCGGCGATCGAGGGCGGCTTCTTCAGGTCGAGCGAGCGCACCATGTGCACCACCTCGACGAGCTTGCGGGCGATCTCCTCGCCCAGCTCTGGCGCGTGCAGGCGCACGATCTCGAGCTCGCGCTCGACGTTCGGGTAGTCGAGCCAGAGGTAGAGACAACGGCGCTTGAGCGCCTCCGTCAGCTCGCGAGAGTTGTTGGACGTAAGGAGCACGAGCGGATGCGAGCTGGCCTCGACCACACCCAGCTCCGGGATCGAGATCTGGAAGTCGGACAGGACCTCGAGCAGCATCGCCTCGAACTCCTGGTCGGTCTTGTCGATCTCGTCGATCAGCAGCACAACCGGCTCGTCGACCGAGATGGCGGTGAGGAGCGGCCGGGCGAGCAGGAACTCCTCGCCGAAGATGTCCTCCTTCACGTCTTGCCAGCCCGTCTCGGCCGCCTCGGACTGGATGCGCAGGAGCTGCTTGCGGTAGTTCCACTCGTAGAGCGCCTTGGCCTCGTCGAGCCCCTCGTAGCACTGGAGCCGGATCAGCCGGCGTCCGGTGGAGCGGGAGAGTGCCTTGGCGAGCTCGGTCTTGCCGACTCCGGCCGGCCCCTCGACCAGGACGGGCTTGCCCAGCCGCGCCGCGAGGTAGGAGACGAGCGCGGTCGACTCTCCCGGGAGGTATCCGACGGCCCGCAGGCCACCGGCGACGTCGTCGACGGACGCAGGGGCGGACATCCCGCCTCAGTCTACGAGCCGCGCCA
>DASXBA010000016.1:0-10901 GCA_036406475.1 Thermoleophilaceae bacterium
CTTCAAGCCTGTTCAACCCCCCACCACGTTCGAGGAGACGGTCGAACGGCTGGGCACTGCGATTCGCCTCGGGCTGCTGGCGCCAGGGAGCCAGCTGCCGCCGGAGCGCGACCTCGCGGGCCAGCTCTGCATCTCCCGCTCGACGCTCCGCCAGGCGCTGACGACACTCGTCCAGAGTGGTCACCTCGTCTCGCTGCGCGGGCGCGCGGGAGGCACCTTCGTCGCCGACGCCCCGCCGCTGTCGGTGGACGGGGCGGCAGAGCCGCTAGGCGACGAGGCGCGGTCGGTGCTCGACGAGCGCGTCGCGATCGAGACGGGCGCGACGCTGCTCGCGGCCGAGCGTGCGGCCGAGGTCGACCTGAACCTGCTCGACGACCTGGTGGAGCGAATGGCCAACTCCGGCGGCTTCGAGGACTACCGCCGCGCCGACGTGCGCTTCCACATCGGCGTGGCAGAGGCGGCGCACTCGCCGCGGCTCGTCACGGCTATGACCGAGGTCCAGGGCCGCATGAGCGAGCTGATCGCCTGCATCGCCCACCCCGAGGAGGTACTCACCCGCTCGAACGGGCAGCACCGCCGGCTGGTCGCGCTGCTGCGCCGCGGGGACGTGAGCCCGGCGGTCCGCTTGATGCGGGAGCACATCGCGGGGACGGAGCACATTTTGGCTGGGCTGATCTGAGTGAGGCAGTAGGCGGTAGGCAGTAGGCCGTAGAGCGCCGGCTCGAACTCCTACCGCCTAATGCCTAGCGCCTACTGCCTGATCCGCTCGCCCTTCGGGTCGAACAGCGGCTCGGCTGCCACTTCGCCCTCGACCCAGGTTCCGAAGATCTCCACTTCTATCGCCGTGCCCGGTTCGGATCGGTCCGGCGGTAGGTATGCGTAGGCGATCGATCTCTCGACCGTGTAGCCGTAGCCGCCCGTCGTGACCCTTCCCCTTATTTCGCCGTCGATGCGCACGGGTTCGTTTCCGAGCGCTACGGAGCGCGGGTCCTCCAGGAGCAGGCAGCAGAGTTTGGTCCGGGGGCCGTTCTCCTTCGCCTCGACGAGGGCGTCGCGGCCCAGGAACTCCTTGTCCAGCTTCACGCAGAAGCCGACGCCGCCTTCGTAGGGCGTCTCGTCGGGCGTGATGTCGGCGCCCCAGACGCGGTAGCCCTTCTCCAGCCGCATCGAGTCGATCGCCCTGTAGCCGCCGGCCACCATGTCGTGCTCGCGGCCAGCCTCCCAGAGCGCCTGCCACAGGCCCATGCCGTATTCGGTGGGGCAGTAGAGCTCCCAGCCGAGCTCGCCGACATAGGTCACGCGCAGCACGCGCACGGGCACGTCGCCGACGGTGGTCTCGCGCAGGCTCATGTACGGGAACGCCTCGTTGCCGAGGTCCTGCGGGGTGAGCGGCTGGAGGATGTCCCGCGCGCGCGGGCCCCAGATCCCGAAGCAGGACCACTGCGCGGTCACGTCGTGGACCTGGGCGCTGCCGTCCTCGGGGAGGTGCTTGCGGATCCACTCGCGGTCGTGGTTGCCGAACGCGGTGCCGGTGACGATGGAGAAGCGCTCCTCGCCGAGTCGGGCGACCGTGAAGTCGCACTCGATGCCGCCGCGGCGGTTGAGCATCTGCGTATAGGTGATCTTCCCGGCCTCGCGGGCCACGCGGTTGTCGCACAGCCGCTCGACCAGGTCCGCCGCTCCCGGGCCCTCGATCTCCATCTTCGCGAAGGACGACTCGTCGAAGATCCCGGCCGCCTCGCGGGTCGCCTCGTGCTCGGCCCCGATCGCGGGCGACCAGTGCTCGCCCGCCCAGCCGCGCGGCCGCAGCGACTCGTCGCCCGCGGGCTCGTTCGACGAGTACCAGTTGACGCGCTCCCAGCCCGACTTCTCGCCGAAGGCCGCACCCTGGTCGCGATGCCAGGCGTTGGCGGCGGAGAGGCGGAGCGGCCGCCCCGCCTCGCGCTCGTGGTGGGGATAGCGGATGTCGTAGTAGGTCTCGTAGGTCTCGCGGATGCGCTTGAGCGTGTACGCGGGCGAGCGGAAGTGGGCGCCGAAGCGGCGCACGTCCATCTCCCAGAGGTCGAGGCTCGGCTCGCCCTCGGCGATCCACTCGGCCATCACCTTGCCGATGCCGCCCGCGCCGGCCAGGCCGTGGGCGCAGAACCCGCAGGCCACGAACAGGCCGCGCACCGAGGTCTCGCCGAGGCAGAACTCGTTGTCCGGGGTGAAGCCCTCCGGCCCGTTGATCATCCGCGTCACGCGGATCTCCTCCATCTTCGGCACGCGTCGGCGGGAGTTCTCGACGATCTCCTCGAAGCGGTCCCAGTCCTCCTCGAGCAGGCGGCCGTTGAAGTCCGGCGGAATCCGGTCGATGCCGTCCTCGAGGAACGCCGGCGCGCTGTGCCGCTCGTAGCCGCCCATCACGAGGCCGCCGCCCTCCTCGCGGAAGTAGATGAGGAGGTCGGGGTCCCGCAACGTCGGCAGCGGGTTGTCGGCATCGCGCTCGCGGAAGGGCTGCGTGACGAGGTACTCGTGTGACATCGGCACGACCGGCACGCGCACGCCGGCCATCCGTCCGATCTCCGCGCCGTACATCCCGCCCGCGTTGACCACCACATCGGCCTCGACCCGCCCACGCTCGGTTTCGACCGCGCGCACGCGCCCGTCGGCCACCTCGATGCCGGTCACGCGCGTGCTCGTAAAGATCTCGACGCCGCCGCGGCGCGCGCCGTCGGCGAGGGCGTATGTCAGTTGGGAGGGATCGAGGTAGCCGTCGGTGGGAAGCCAGGCCGCCCCGCGGACGCCGTCGGTGGACATCAGCGGGAAGAGCTCGGCGGCCTCCTCGGCGGAGATGATCTCGAGCGGCAGGCCGAACGTCTTGGCCCAGCCCGCCTGGCGGTCGAGCTCCTCCATACGGGCCTTGCTCGAGGCAAGCCGGATACCGCCGCATTCGGTCCAGCCCGGGTCGAACTCCGACTCCTCGCCGAGGCGCCGGTAGAGCTCGACCGAGTACATCATCATCTTCGTCAGCGAGACCGAGCCGCGGAGCTGGCCGACCAGCCCGGCCGAGTGGAAGGTCGAGCCCGAGGTGAGCTGGCTGCGCTCGAGCAGCACGACATCCGACCAGCCGAGCTGGCCAAGGTGGTAGGCGATCGACGTCCCTCCGACCCCGCCGCCGATGATCACGCAGCGGGCGGAGTCCGGCAGCTCACGCGCCGGCATTCGCCTCTCGGAGCGAGCTCTCGAAGCCCGGGTCGGCCGCGGTCTCGCGCAGGCGCGCGAAGTGCGTGGCGGCGTAGTCCTCGAAGTCGAAGTCGAGCTCCGAGATGCCGCTCTGGACCACTGCCCACATCGCCTCGCGGAAGTCGGACATGAAGCGCATCAGCTGCAGCGTGGCGCGGCGGCGAGCGTCCGGCGGCTCGCCGAAGTACGCCTCGAGCAGCGCGTCCTGCGCGTCCTCGTCCAGCTCGTTGTTGACCGAGAAGTTGCCGAGGTCGAAGTAGCGGTCTCCCATCCCGGCGTACTCCCAGTCGACTATGCGGATGGTCCCGCTCTCGTCGAGGAAGTTGGCGCAGAGCAGGTCGTTGTGACAGGGGACGGGGTCGTGCTCGGGACCGGAAAGGGCCGCTTCGATCGCGTGCGCGTGGGCGAGGGCCTCGTCGTAATAGCCGGGTCTTGCGACCCCGCGCCCGGCCGCGGTGTCCATGTACTCCTCCACCACGCGGAAGGAATCGAAGGTCGCGGGCACCTCCTGACCCGAGTCGTGCACGGTGCGCAGTGTGGCGGCCGTCCGCTGGATGGCGTCGGGCCCGCGGAGGTCCTCCTCGCTCATGGCCCTCGCCTCGATGAAGCGGGTGACGATCACCTCGGGCTTGTCGAGCATCAGGACCACCGGGGGCGCCACGCCGAGCTCGGCGGCGAGCTTGTTGGCCTGGCACTCGGCGCCGCGGTCGATCCCGAGCAGCCCGGTGTCCTTGCCGGGCACGCGGACCACGCAATCGTGGTCGCCGAATGTCACCCGGTAGTTGCGGTTGGTGATTCCGCCGTCGAGCGGCACCGCGTCGCCGCTTTGCTCGCCCACGATCGCGGCAATCCGACCCGTAATCAGCGGTATTTCATCCACTTGCGACCATTGACTTCGGTCCGGGCCCCGGACTATGGTCGGCCCACATAGGTCGGATCCTCACACCTTATTGGGTGGATTCGCAAGCGGAGGAGGATGTGCGATGGCCGATGAAGCTGGCGGCACTGGACTGAGCCGGGACGAGCAGAAGCTCGCTGAGCTTGGTTACAAGCAGGAACTAGACCGCGGCTGGTCGCGCTTCGCGAACTTCGCGATCTCCTTCTCGATCATCTCGGTGCTGGCCGGCTGCTTCACCGTCTACGGCCAGGCCTGGAACAACGGCGGGCCGATCGCGATCTCGATCGGCTGGCCGGTCGTCGCGGCCATCATCCTCACCGTCGCCTTCAGCATGTCCGAGCTCGCGTCGGCCTTCCCCACGGCCGGCGGGCCCTACTGGTGGGCCCACCGTCTGGGCGGCCCGGGCTGGTCGTGGTTCACCGGCTGGTTCAACGTCCTCGGGCTGCTCGGCATCGTGGCCTCGGTCGACTACGTCCTCGCCTTCTTCTTCTCCAGCCTCTTCGGCCTCTGGGGCTGGGACCTCGGCTTCGTCAACTTCGCCGACAGCAGGCACGTGCTGTCCGAGATCTTCTGGCTGTTCGCGATCATCCTCGTGCTCCACGCGATGATCAACATCTTCTCGTCGCACCTGGTCGCGCTCCTGAGCAGCATCTCGGTGTTCTGGCACGTGGTCGGCGTGGCGATCATCATCGGCATCCTCGCGTTCGCCCCGAAGCACCACCAGAGCTTCGACTTCGTCTTCACCCAGCGGCTCAACAACTCGGGCTTCTCGATGGGCATGTTCTGGTGGTACATCCTGCCCACCGGCTTCCTCTTGACGATGTACACGATCACCGGCTACGACGCCTCGGCGCACGTTGCGGAGGAGACGCACGAGGCCGAGGAGGCGGCCGCGAAGGGCGTCTGGCAGTCGGTGTTCATCTCCGCCGTGATCGGCTGGTTCGTGCTGCTGGCGATCACGTTCGCGGCCACGGACACCAAGGCCATCAACGAGGCCGCCGGAAGCTCGATCTCGGTCTTCACGTCCGCCGACATGAACCAGAACTGGGCCGAGGCGATCATCTTCATCGCGTGCGTAGGCCAGTTCTTCTGCGGCATGGCATGCGTCACGAGCTGCTCGCGGACGTTCTTCGCCTTCTCTCGTGACCGCGCCATCCCCGGGCACCAGCTCTGGAGCCGGGTGAACGCCAAGGGTGTGCCGGTCATGGCCGTGGTGGGGAGCTGCGCGCTGGCGTTCCTGCTCGTCGTTCCGGCGCTGCCCGGCAGGGGCGCCTTCGTCCCGCCGGTCGCCTTCTTCGCGGTCACGTCGATCGGGACGATCGGTCTTTACATCGCATACGTCACTCCCGTCTATCTGCGCTGGCGCAAGGGCGACGACTTCGAGACCGGCTCGTGGACGCTGGGCTCGAAGTACAAGTGGATGAACCCGATCGCCGTGGTGTGGACGTGCCTGATGGTGATCGTGTTCTGCCTGCCGATCTACAGCACCGGCGTGCCGTGGGAGTCCGACTACGACTGGAACTCGTTGAACTACACGCCGCTGGTGGTGGGCGTGGTGGGGGTTGGCATCGCGCTTGCGTGGTTCCTGGGCATGAACAAGCGCTACACCGGCCCGATCCGCCAGATCGAGTTCGACGACGCAATGGGCGTCAAGAGCATCGAGGACGCGCCGGCGCCGGCCGCGGGCGGCAGCGAGTAGGCGCACCGATCCACCCTGACCCGCTATACGCGGGTCTAGATGGATCATCAACGGGGGACTAGGCCAGGTCGGCGGCCGCGGCCACGAAGGCACGCCAGCGCGCGTGCTCGGCCTCGCGCCAGACGTCGTCGCGCTGCGGCTCCACGCGCCGGTCCACCGGTAGAAGCTCGGCGGCCTCCGCGAGCGAGCCGATCACGCCCGCGCCCACCGCCGCGAGCGCCGCGGCTCCGGCGACCGTGGCATCGGCGCCGCCGGCCTCCACGGGCGCGCCGATCGCATCCGCCTGCAGCTCCAGCATCAGCGGCTCGTTGGTCACTCCGCCGTCCACGCGCAGGGTGTCGACGTCGACGCTCTCGCGGATCGCGGCCACCACGTCGGCCACGCGCCAGGCGATCCCCTCGAGGGCGGCCCGAGCCACGTTCGCGCGCGTCGTGCCGCCGTGCAGGCCTGCCAGCACCGCGCGCGCCTCTGGCTTCCACCAGGGCGCACCGATGCCGGCCAGGGCGGGAAGCACGAGCGCGCCCGCCGAGTCCTCGGCGGCGCGGGCAAGCTCGCCCAGTGCCGGCGGCTCCTCCGCGACCCCGAGCTCCCGGCACATCCACTCGAGCATCGCCCCTGCCGCGAACACGCCGCCGTCGAGCGCGTACTCGACTCGGCTGTCTATGCGCCAGGCCACCGTCGGCAGCAGACCGCCGGCGGGCCGCGGGATCTCGTCGCCCACGTGGGCCAGCACGAAGACGCCGGTCCCGTAGGTCGCCTTGACCCTGCCGGGCACGACGCAGCCGGCGCCGGCGAGCGCGGCCTGCTGGTCGACCGTCTGGCCGCTGAGGCGAAGCTCCACGGGCCAGTCCGGGTGGCTCAGCGTGCCGAGGTCGCCGATGGTGTCGCGCACCTCCGGCAGCACCTCGATGGGAATGCCGAAGATCTCGCACAGGGCTGGATCGAACCCCGGTCTGCCGAGCGTGTGGAGCTGGGTGCGCGAGATCGTTGAGCCGTCGGTGGCGAAGCCCGCGCCGAGGCGGTCGCAGAGGAACGAGTCGACCGTGCCCATGCGCAGCGTGCCGGCCTCGCGCGCCTGCTGCACGGCCTCGTCGTGCTCGAGCAGCCAGGCGAGCTTGGCGGCGGAGAAGTAGGGGTCGAAGGGCAGGCCGCTTTTCTCCTTGACCTCGTCCTCCTGGTCGGCCAGGCGGTCGAGCACCTCCTGCGAGCGCTTGTCCTGCCAGACGACGATCGGGCTGAGCGGCTTGCCGCTCTCGGCGTCCCAGGCGAGCACCGACTCGCCCTGGTGGTCGAGCCCGCAGGCCGCCACCTCGCCCGGGGCGTCGGACAGCAGCTCCGCCACCGCCTCGACCACCGCGGCGAGCACCTCCTCGCCGTCCTGCTCCACCCAGCCGGGCTCGGGGTGCCGGTTCGTCTTGTCGCGCCTCGCCTCCTTGACGGGCTGGAGCTGCTCGTCGAACAGCACCGCCTTGACTGCGGTCGTGCCCTCGTCGATGCCGAGTATCAGTCGTGGCGCCACCACGGCTCCTCCGATTGCGGCGCGGCGACGGGCGCGAGCCCCCGCTCCGGGCCGAGCTGCACGCCCTGCTCCTCGACGAGCGCTGCCACGTACTCGGCGATCCCGAGTGAGGCCGTCAACCCCGTCGAGCGAATGGCCGCCACGTTGATGAAGCGGTCGCGCGCGCCGATCAGGTAGTTCACGCCGTCGCGTCCTGCCGGGCGCAACCCCGCGTAGGCGGCGATCGGCTCCGAGCCCTCGAGACCCGGGAGCATCTCGACCGCCTTGGGCACGACCTCGTCCCAGGCCTCGTCGCGCACCGACCAGTCGTCCTTGTCGTCCTGGTCGTGCGCGGTCGGGCCGGCGATCACCTTGCCGTCGACCGTGGGGAACACGAGGACGCCTTTCGTCCGCTTGGTGGGCACCGGCAGCAGGATCCGCTCCAGCGGCTCGCCGTCCGGCGGCTCGAAGACGAAGAACTCGCCCTTGCGCGGGTAGATGCCGAAGCTGTCGTCCCCGGCAAGCCGCGCGACGTCGTCCGCGTGCAGGCCGGCGCAGTTGACGGCCACCTGGCAGTGCACGCGGTCGCCCGAGGCGAGGCCGAGTGTGAGCCCGTCGCCCGCCCGCTCGATCGCATCGACGCGCGCGCCGGTCAGGACCTCGGCGCCGGACGCGCCGGCCAAGGCCCTGGTGTAGGCCACCGGGTCGGTCACGGCCTCCCCCGGCACCTGGAGGTCGCCCTGCTCGTCGAGCTCGGCCAGCCCGTTGCCCGCGAGGCCGGCGACCGTCGCCCGGTCCTCGTCGCTGCGCGGGCGCAGGACCGCGCCGCAGCGCACGACGGGAATCTCGAGCCGCTCGAGCACCGGATCGCGGAGCTCGGCGGCGCGCAGGATAAGCCGGGTCTCGAGCTCTCCCGGAGTGGAGTCGAAGCCCGTGTGGAGGATTCCGGAGTTGGTTCCACTGGCCCCGAGCGCGAGCCGATCGCCGGCCTCCAGGAGCGTCGTCGCGACGCCGCGGCGGCCGAGGGCAAGCGCCGTTGCGGCGCCTACGACACCTCCTCCGACGACCACGACCTGAGTGTTAGGCTCGCCCTGCAAAGGCCCACCCTCCGGACCATTGGGGAAAAGATGACACTCGACGATCTCAAGAAGGCTGTCAATGAGGGCACTGTCGACACCGTCCTACTGGTCATCGCCGACATGGAAGGGCGCCTCCAGGGGAAGCGGCTGACGGCCCAGCATTTCCTGGACGTGGTGGCCGACCATGGCGCCGAGGGCTGCAACTACCTGCTGGCCGTCGACGTCGACATGGACACCGTGGAGGGCTACGAGATGTCCTCCTGGTCGCGCGGCTACGGGGACTTCGCGATGCGGCCGGACATGGACTCGCTCCGGATGATCCCCTGGCACGAGGCGACCGCCCTGGTCATGGCCGACCTCGAGTGGGAGGACGGCAGCGAGGTCGTCGCCTCGCCGCGCCAGATCCTCCGGCGCCAGCTTGCGCGCCTGGCCGAGCGCGGCTGGACGGCCGCCGCCGGGACCGAGCTCGAGTTCATCGTCTTCAACGACAGCTACGAGGACGCCTGGCGCGCCGGCTACCGCGGCCTCGACCCGGTCAACCTCTACAACGTCGACTACTCGATGCTCGGCACCGCCCGCATCGAGCCCCTCCTCCGCCGCATCCGCAACTCGATGATGGGCGCCGACATGCAGGTCGAGAACTCCAAGGGCGAGTGCAACTTCGGCCAGCACGAGATCAATTTCCACTACGGCGAAGCGCTGGCGATCGCCGACAACCACGCCATCTACAAGAACGGCGCCAAGGAGATCGCCGCCCAGGAGGGCTACTCGATCACCTTCATCGCCAAGCTCGACGAGCGCGAGGGCAACTCCTGCCACATCCACCTGTCGCTCGCCGAGGACGGCAAGAACGTCTTCGCCAAGGACCACGCCCTGTTCGACCACTTCGTGGCCGGGCAGCTCGCCTGCCTGCGCGAGCTGACGCTGTTCTTCGCCCCGCAGATCAACTCGTACAAGCGCTTCGTCGAGGGCTCCTTCGCGCCGACGGCGGTGGCCTGGGGCAACGACAACCGAACCTGCTCGATGCGCGTGGTCGGCCACGGCGAGGGGCTGCGCGTGGAGAACCGGCTGGCGGCAGCCGACGTGAACCCGTACTTGGCGCTCTCGGCGATGATCGCCGCGGGCCTCCACGGGATCGACAACGAGCTGAGCCTGGAGGCGCCGTTCGAGGGCAACGCCTACGAGTCGGACAAGCCGCGCGTGCCGCACACGCTCTACGACGCGCGCGACCTGTTCGCCGACTCGGACGTGGCACGCGATGCCTTCGGGCAGGAGGTGATCGACCACTACCTCAACCGCGCCAGGATCGAGCTCGAGGCGTTCGAGTCGGCCGTCACCGACTGGGAGAAGTTCCGGGGCTTCGAGCGCCTCTAGCCGATGCGGCCGCTGATCGGCATCTGTGCCGCGGTCGAGGCTGCGAGCTGGGGGAGCTGGCAGCTGGAGGTCAACCTGAGCCCGCGCAGCTATGCCGAGGCCGTGCAGCTGGCCGGCGGGCTCGCGCTGCTGCTCCCTCCCGACGACGAGGTGGCCGAGGCCCCCGACCAGCTGCTCGACATGCTCGACGCGCTGGTGCTCGCGGGCGGGTCCGACATCGACCCGGCCAGCTACGGCGCCCGTCCCGATCCCGAGACCCGCGGCACCCGTCCCGAGCGCGACCGCTTCGAGCTGGCGCTTGCCCACCGCGCGCTCGAGCGCGGCATGCCCGTGCTCGGGATCTGCCGCGGGATGGAGCTCCTCAACGTCGCCCTCGGAGGCACGCTCGAGCAGCACATCGAGCGCGTCGACATCCACCGCCACACGCCGGGCGCGTTCTGCGACCACGCCGTGAGGCTCGAGCCGGGCACGCTTGCCGCTCAGGCCGTGGGCGCCGAGCGCACCGAGGTCAAATCGCACCACCATCAGGCCGTCGACGAGCTGGGTGAGGGCCTGGTCGTGAGCGGCTGGTCGGAGCCGGACGATCTGCCCGAGGCGATCGAGCTGCCGGGCAAGCCCTTCGCCCTCGGGGTCCTCTGGCATCCGGAGGAGGACGAACGCAGCAGGGTGGTGGGCGCACTGGTCACTGCTGCCGGGGAGCGGGTGACCGCGTGATCGAGGTCGTAGAGCCGGCGACCGCCGAGGTCATGGCCGAGCTGCCGCGAGCCGGCGCCGAGGAGACCGACGCCGCGGTCGAGCGCGCGAAGGCGGCCTTTCCCGCCTGGCGTGCGCTGAGCCCCGGCGACCGGGCGGCGCTGCTGCGCGAGCTGGCCGAGGCGCTCGACTCGGGCCGTGAGGACCTGGCGCGTACGGAGGCCCGCAACGCCGGCAAGCCGATCGGCGACGCGCGCGCCGAGATGGAGATGGTCGTGGAGACCTTCCGCTACTACGCGGGCGCCCCGGAGCGGCTACTCGGCGACACCATCCCAGTGGACGGCGGCGTGGACATGACGTTCCGCGAGCCGCTCGGCGTGGTCGGCCTGATCACGCCCTGGAACTTCCCGCTCGTGATCGCGTCGTGGAAGCTGG
>DASXBA010000017.1:0-3439 GCA_036406475.1 Thermoleophilaceae bacterium
ATCGACCGGGATCGCGTCCTCGAGGTTGCCCAGGAGGATGTCCGTCTGCTTCGCGATGTCGCCGGCCTTGGCGACCATCTTCTCGTTCGAGAAGTCGAGGAAATGGATCATCCGCGACGGCTTGAAGGGGACCTCGCGGACGGGCTCGGGAGCCCCGATCGCGAGCGGCTCGAAGAAGTGATGTGGCGTTCTCATGCGGCCCGCAACCCTAGCGGTAGCCCGTCGCAGCCGGCCCCGTTCCTTGGGGGAGGCCGTGAACCCGCCGCAGACCCTGGAACGGACGCCCGAGCAGATGCTCGTGGCCTCGCCTGCGCTGCCGGCGCCGGCGGGCCGACGGCGTCTCGAGCCGGTCGCGCGGCTCGTGCCGGCGCTCGTGCCGGGGGCGCTCGTCCTCTACACGGGCTTCTCCGGCGGCGGCTACTTCGCCGGGACCTCGGCGCTGGCGGCCGCGGTCGTGGCGGTGCTCCTCGCGCTCAGGGTGGCGCTCGCCGGGCGGCCCTTCGCCGGGCTCTCCCGCTGGCACGCGCTCGCCTGCGGCGGCCTGGCGCTGTTCGCCGTTTGGGCCCTGGTGTCGAGCGCCTGGTCGGGCGCGCCCGGGCGTGCGCTCGTCGAGTTCGACCGCACCCTGCTCTATCTGCTGGTCGTGCTCCTCGCCGGCTCGCTCCCCCGCGACCGGCGGACGATGCGCGTGCTGGTCTACGGCCTGGCCGCCGCCGCGGTCGTCGTCTGCGCCGCCGGGCTGGCCTCGCGGATCCTGCCGAGCGTCGTCCCGACGGCGCCGGCCGTGGTGCCGCAGCGGCTCGGCTGGCCGCTCACCTACTGGAACGCCCTTGGACTGCTGGCGGCGCTCGGGTCCGTCCTCTGCCTCTATCTCGCCTGTGACGAGCGCGGCTCCCGGCTCGCCCGCGCGCTCGGTGCGGCGGCGCTGCCGGTCCTGCTCCCCACGCTCCTCTTCACCTTCTCCCGCGGCGCCATCGCCGCGGTCGTCGTCGGCTCGCTGATCCTTCTCGTACTCGGGCGGCCCCGCGGCGCCGCCGCAGGCCTGATCGCCGCGCTCCCCGCCGCCTTTGCTACCGGCGAGACCTGGCGCTTCGACCAGCTCCACGGCGGCATCCCGAGGACCGCCGCGGCCATCGACAAGGGCCACGAGCTGGCGCTGATCGTTGCCGTCTGCGTGCTGGCTGCTGCGGCACTCCGCCTGTTGCTCCTGACGCTCGATGAGCGGCTGAGCAAGGTCAGGGTCCCGCGCTGGCTGGTTCCCGCCGTCGCCGTCACCGTGCTCGTCGCGGCCGTCCCCGTCACGCTCCACGGCGCGCACGCGCTGCGCGGGCAGGTCGATCGCTTCTCCGCCGGACCCGAGCAGGAGGAGCGGAGCGACGTGCGCAGCCGCCTCTCCGACCCGGCCAACAACGGGCGCGTGAGACAGTGGCGGGTAGCCCTCCGCGCACACGCCGACGAGCCCCTCCACGGCTACGGCGCCGGCACCTTCCAGCTCCAGTGGGCGGCACGACGGACCTCGTCCTACACGGTCGTCGACGGGCACTCCCTCTACCTCGAGACGCTGGCCGAGCTCGGCTGGGTGGGCCTCGCGTTCCTCCTGCTGGCCCTGACCGCCCTGATCGCCGGAGCGGCGTCGCGCTGCCGCGGCCCGGACCGCGCCCTCTACGCGGCCGCGACCGGGGCGCTGGTGGCCTGGGCGCTCGAGGCGGGCGTCGACTGGATGTGGGAGGTCCCTGCCGTGACCATCGTGCCGCTCGCGCTCGGCGGCGCTGCGCTGGCCGGCCGAGCGCCTGGGCGGCCGCGACGGCTCACGCGGGCGCTGATCGCTGTCGGGCTCCTTGTCCTCGCGATCACGCCGGCACGGATGGCGCTCTCACAGGCGCACCTGAACTCCGCCGTGAGCGCCTTCGAGCGGCGCGACTGCAGGCATGCGGTGGGCGAGGCGCTCGCCGCCAACTCGGCGCTGTCCGCTCGCCCCGAGCCGTTCGAGGTGCTGGGCTACTGCGACGCGCGCCTCGGCCGCCCACGGCTGGGCGCGACGATGTTCAAGTCCGCCGTGCGCCGTGATCCGGACAACTGGGAGCTCCACTACGGCCTGGCCCTGACGCGGGCCGCGGCGGGCCTGGACCCGCGCCCGGAGGCACGCCGCGCGCTCGAGCTCAACCCGCGCGAGCCACGGGCTCGCCGGGCGCTGGCGGGCTTCCGCCACGGTCACCGAGCGGCCTGGCGCCGCCAGGCCGCTCGGTCACCGATCCCGATCCGCTAGCTAGCTAGGCAGCTTCCGGCTGCCGGCGGGCCGAGCGCCGGAGCACGACGCCCCAGCCGAGCATGCCGGCGCCGACCAGCATCAGGGGAATCACGAGGAAGCCGGTGAAGGGGAGGCCGTCGCCGCTGGAGTTCGCGCTGACCTGCCGGGCCGGCTGCGTGGCTCGCGCGGGGGCGGATCCGCCGCCGCCGAGCGTCTCGCCCTGCGTCTTGCCGCCGACGCTGTTCTCGCCCGGATACTGGGCCGCTCCGGCGCTGCCGCCGGTCGCGCTCCCGGAGATGGCGAAGCTCGTTGCGGAGCCGGCGAACACGATCCCCGTCGCCAGCACGATCACTACAGCCATCCGTGACTTCATCCCGGTTCCTCTCATTCGACGAGACCTCCCGAGCTCAGTGTTCCACGAGAATCCCCGAGCGGGGACTGAATCGGCCGAATATGGGCCTTACGTACGATTACGCGCCGCTGACCCAATGAAAGGACGCATGACCGAGCACCAGATCACCACGGACCAGGCGGAACGCGAGGCCTCGGGCGCGCGTCCCTACGGGCGCTATCTCGAGGAGTTCGAGGTCGGCGCGGTCTACAAGCACTGGCCCGCCAAGACGGTCACCGAGGCCGACGACCACCTCTTCTGCCTGATCACGATGAACCACCACCCGCTGCACATCAACGACGTCTACGCGGGGGAGTCGCAGCAGGGCCGCAACGTCGTCGTGGGCCCACTCGTCTACTCGCTCGCACTCGGGATGACCGTCGCGGACGTGTCCGGCAAGGCGATCGCCAACCTCGCCACCGAGGAGCTCACCCACCCGGCGCCGGTGTTCCATGGGGACACCCTGTTCGCGGAGTCGGAAGTGCTCGACGTCAAGCCCTCGCAGTCGAAGCCCGACCGCGGCGTCGTCAGGGTCCACACCCGCGTCTACAAGCAGGACGGCACGCTGGTGGCGGAGTTCAAGCGCGCCGTACTCGTGCCTCGCAAGCAGCCGGGCTAGCGCTCCAGCGGCACGCCGGGGGCCGACGTTTCCCGGGCTGGGTAGGAAGGGGCCAGCGCGCGGCCTCGGCTTCTCGAGACGCTGGCGTATCCCGCAGTCGCTGCGGGCCGGCCTATCGGTCTTAGAGCTTGCCGACCTGAAGGACCCAGATGACGGCCCGGTGGCTGCCGAAGCGGCCTCG
>DASXBA010000018.1:0-16000 GCA_036406475.1 Thermoleophilaceae bacterium
GACGGCGACGGGACCGTCGAGGCCGAGGGCGAGCAGCGCGCGGCGGACGAAGTGCCCGCTTAGGGCGTGGTGGCGCGCCAGCCGAAGACGGTGTCCGGTGGGCCGCCGGCGCCTCCTGTCTCGTCGAAGGCGTAGTCGATCGAGATGTAGCTGCCCGGCGGGATCGTGACCGCGTGCGTGACATCGGAGCAGGACGACGCTGTGCCCGGGATCATGCATCCAAGCGAGGTATCGGAGCCGTTGACCCTCAGGTGGTACTGCCTTGCGTGTGGCGGAGAAGCGCCGCTCCGGGCGAAAAAGTCCCGGGCGACTACCGTCGTGGCGGGCGAAAGCGTGTACATGTCCGACTCGGTCGAGGATCCCGCGCTACTGCCGCTGGGCGCGAAGAAGAGGTTGTCGAACGACCCCTTGATCCGGCCCGTGAGCATGCTCGCAGCGGACGATCCGGTGGCGCCGGTCACGCCGCGGGCGCCGGTGGCGCCCCGCTCGCCTGGCGGTCCCGTGGGGCCGGCGAGGAGGGTGCCCGCTTTGAAGTCGGTGTCGGTGAGGGAGCGGTTCTTGACGTCCTTGCCGGCGATTTGGTTGTTCTTGATGTCCTTGCTCTGGATCGAGTTGTTCTTGATCTGGGCGGAGCCGATCTTGGCGGCGGCGAATGCGGTTCCTCCCAGCAGAACGAAGAGGCAGAGGCTGGAGACGACGTTTGCGTAGGTCAGATGGCGGCGGAGCCGGGACAACACAGGGCTTCCTCCTCTGTGGGCTCGCGACCACACTCCCACCGATCGTCAGCTTCCGCCTCAGGGTACGACCCTGATCTTTTCTGTCTGGCTGACGCGGGTGCCGGGCTAGCGTCGCGCGCGACCCAGGATCCGAGGCGCGACGGGCGTCCCGAGCAGGGTCGGCCGGAACGAGAAGCGCTCGCGCTCCTCGATGGTGAAGCCGGAGGCGCTGAGCGTGCTCTCGGTGTCGCGCGTGGTGTGGCAGTCGCCGAAGAGGCGTGGCCAGAAGGTCGCGTCCAGCAGTCGCTGAAGGCCTCGCAGGCGCGGGTTGCGAGCGACCACGTGCTCGTAGAAGCGAAGCTCACCCCCGACTCGCAGGACGCGCCTGGCCTCGCCGAGCACGCCACGCGGATCGGCAACGCTGCACAGCACCCCGGCGAAGACCGCGGCGTCCATCGATCCGTCGGGCAGGGGTATGCCCTCGGCGACGCCCTCGAGCACCCGCACGGGTACCGGGGCAGCCTCGGCCGCCTGGAACGCCCGCTCACGCAGAGTCGGCTCGGGCTCGATCGCGATCAGCTCCGACACCGAGCTGGGGTAATGGGCGAACGAGACCCCGCTCCCGGCACCCACCTCCAGCACGCGTCCCGACAGGCCGTCCAGCAGCTGGCGACGCCGCTCCGCCCCTCCACGGCGCTCCTCGATCGCGCTTGCACGCGCCTGGATGCGTGCGAAGACGGGTCTGTTCACTAGTCCTCCGGGTACTCGTCCTTCCGCCATGACCGCGGCTCCTCCGGCTGGGGCTTGGGCGTGCGGTCGAGCAGGAACACGGAGTACGGAGCGACGAACGGGTCGGGCGCGGAGACCGTGTACGTGTGGTAGATCGTGCCGTTGTCGCGCGCGAACGCGATGAAGGTCGGAGCTTCGCGCAGGCCGTCCTCCAGCTTGGCCCCGATCTGCTCCGACCAGTCCTCGAGCCAGCCGGGCGGGTCGGCGAGGATCTGCTGCACCTCGGGGATCTCCGCCGCCTGCTCCGGCGTCAGAGCCAGGCCGAAGTCGAACGGGAAGTCGCTCTCGTAGGTCGACACGTACGGGAACGTCCAGCCCATCCGCTCCTTGTAGGCGGCCAGCCGGTCGATCGGCGCGCGCGAGAAGCAGAGCAGCGTCACGTCGCGGTGGTTGAGATGAATGCGAGTCGGGTCGAGCTCGTCTCCGAGGTTCGTGCAGCCCGGACAGGCGCCCAGGTCGTAGTCGGGCCCGAACATGATGTTGTAGGCCAGCAGCTGAGAGCGCCCGTCGAAGAGCTCCGCAAGAGTCTTCTTCCCGTCCTCCGTGTCGAACTCGTACTCCTTCTCGACCGGGACCCAGGGAAGCTCGCGCCGCTTCTCCGCTGCCTTTCGCCCTAGCTCGGCGTGCTCGGCCTCGAGCTTCGCGAGCTCGTCCCGCGCCGCCTGCCACTCCTCCCGCGTCGCTACCGCGTGGTCAGCCATGGTTCCTCCGTTCCGTAGCCATCGCTTGGGTAGACCCCCGACATCAAAGAAAATAATCGCCCGCCGCAGCTCGGCGAACGTCCCTCAGTGCCCCCTATAGGGGGTAGCGCGGGACGCTCACCGCGTCCGAGCACCTCGGGGGGTCAGCGAACGCCGGCCCGATGCAGGTAGCTGCGCAGGGCGCGCCGGCTGCGCAGGACCTTCTTGCTCGCCACCGCGATGAAGGTCACCCGGCCGCGGCGGATGCCGAACAGGCGCGGGCTGCGCCGGTTGGCGCGGTAGACGCCCTTCAAGATGCGCTTGCGGTGGGGGTAGGCGTGGCGGAACTTCGACGCCTTGGAGCGGACGCGGACGTTGCGGTTGCCGTGGCCGCGGGCGGTGGTGGTCACGAGCAGCGACTTCGCCCGGCGCGAACGGCTCGAGAAGACGGCCTTGACCACGCCCTGGCGGCCCTTGACGCAATAGCGGTAGACGCGGGTCGAGCGCCGCTCCGGCTGCACGAGCACGCGGGCGAGCAGCCGGCTGCGCGTCCAGCCGAGCCGGATGCGGCCGATGTTGCGCGAGCCGATCGGCGCGCGGGTCGCCAGGCAGCGTCCCGGCAGCGTCCGGACCTTGGAACCGACCTTGGGCAGCGTGAGCGTTCCCGGCGCCGAGGGATCCGTGAGGATCGAGACCGGGCCCGCCACGGTGTTGCCGCGGTTGGTCGAGTTGCTCGTGGACACGGTCAGCCGGATCCGGTGGCCCTTCGCGAAGCGGTGGACGATGCCCGGCAGCTGGATGTCGACCGGCTTGTTCACGTCCGCCACCCGCGATGCCGAGAGCAGGTTGCGCGGCAGGGTCGTGCCGCCTCCGGGGGCGACGTCGAGCAGCTTGGTGAACAGGACCAGCTTCGTGGCCGGGCCCTGGCCCTGGACGGGGGCGAAGGTCGGCGCGTTCAGGCGGATGCGCAGCCGCGGAACGCCCACGATGTCGGTGGTCTTCGCGAGCGCCGCGGTATCGAAGGAGGCGAACGTGCCGGGCGCGTCCGGGACCGGCGCCTCGACGAAGCCGTTGCCCGAGCCCGACGCGGACGGGATCGAGGCGAAGTTCGCGCTGCCGGACTTGACCGAGCGCTTCGACGACGCGAGCTGGTTCGTGCCGGAGAGGTAAACAGTCTGCTCGGGGCCCGCGGGATAGCGCGGCGCAACGCCGACCTCGGGGGCGGCGTCGCCCCTGTAGGGCACCCAGTCGCGCAGGAACGAGAAGTCGAGCGCCGGCTTGGGCTTGATGCCCCGCAACCAGTAGTTGAACCACTGGAGCTCCATGCGGCTCTCGTAGGCCTTTTCGAGATTGGTGCTGTCGCTCTCGCCGTCGATGCTGCCGCCGGAGTGGCCCGCCGAGCGCCAGAGCATCTTCACCGGCGTCCCCTGCGCGCGCAGCGCCTTGTAGGTGGCGACCGCCTCCTGGAGGTCGAACAGGGTGTCGCTCTGGCCCTGGGCCAGGAACGTCGGGATCCTGATCCTCGACATGTAGGTGGAGACCGACGCGTGCCGCAGCAGCGCGAGCGTGGCGGCGTCCGGATAGCCGTTGATCGAGCTCGTGACGAGCGACCTGCAGACCTGGTCGCTGAAGTTCGGGCACGCGCCGAGGTGGCTCGGGTCCTGGTTCTGCACCGCCTGCTGGAAGCCCTGGCCCAGGCCGAGCGCCGAGAACAGCACCGGCCAGTCGAGCTTGATCACGCCGGGCGTGCGGTAGGTGGCGCCGAAGGCGAAGTCGGTGTTGTTCGGACCCAGCGAGTAGGAGAGATCGTTCCAGGTGATCTGCGGGACGATCGCGTCGAGCCGCCTGTCGAGGCCCGCGATCGCGAACTGGATCTGGCCGCCGTAGGAGCCGCCGATCATGCCCACGCGCGGGTCGCCCGGCTTGTCCTTCTTGATGAAGTCGCTGCGCCCGAGGAACGAGACCAGCTGGCTGCCGGCCTTGCCGTCCCAATCGGGGTCGTCGAGCGTGATCTTGCAGCCGCTGTTGCCGAAGCCGAGCCCGGAGTAGGCGAGGAAGGCGTAGCCGCGCCGTGCATAGGCCGGGCCGAGGTCGTCGAAATCATCCTTGCTGCCGCCGAAGCCGTTGGTGCCCATCACGGCCGGCACCGGGTGCGACTTCGAGGCCCCGGCCGGCTTGTAGAGGTCGGCGACGATCTTGCAGTGGGTGTCGTTGTGCGGCCCGACGACCACGTCGAAGGTCAGGGGCGTCTTGGTCGGCTCGGCGGCGAGGGCCGGCGACGCGAAGAGCGCCGATGCGGCGAGGACGAACAGCGCTATTCGGCAGCAGCGAGCCAGAACCACAGGGAATCCGTATCAATGTGTATGCGATGGCTGCGCCAGTCAAGCGCCAGGTGCTCGAGGGCCCGCGGGTGCGGCTCGAGCCCTTCGACGCGGCGAGCCACGAGCAGCCGCTGTACGACAGCCTCCACGACGAGGGCGATCCGCGCCTCTGGTACTACCTGCCATACGGACCGTTCGAGCGGGACGAGTGGCACGATTGGTTCGCGGCCGGCGCGAGCTCGCAGGACCCGCTCTTCTTCGCGCTAGTGGTCGACGGGGTCCCACTGGGTCAGGCGAGCTACCTGCGCATCGAGCCCGTCCACGGCGTGATCGAGATCGGCCACATAGCGCTGGGGCCGGCTCTCCAGCGGACCGCCGCCGCGACCGAGGCGATGTTCCTGCTCGCGCGGCACGCGTTCGACGATCTCGGCTACCGGCGTCTCGAGTGGAAGTGCGACGCCCTCAACGACCGCTCCCGCCGGGCGGCGGAGCGGCTCGGCTTCACCTTCGAGGGGATCTTCCGCCAGCACATGATCGTCAAGGGCCGCAACCGCGACTCGGCCTGGTTCTCGATCATCGACGGCGAGTGGCCCGAGCGACGCGCCGCGTTCGAGGCCTGGCTCGACTCGGCGAACTTCGACCAGGCCGGCCGGCAGCTGAAGCCGCTGCGCGATCCAGTTATATAAGGGCAACATGGCCGAGCCCGTCCAAGGGTCAGTCGTCGCAGGATGCCGGCTCGAGCAGGAGATCGGCCGCGGCGGGATGGGGGTCGTCTACCGGGCCACGGACCAGTCGCTCGACCGGACGGTGGCGCTCAAGCTGATCGCGCCGGAGCTGACCACCAATCCCGACTTCCGCGAGCGCTTCAAGCGCGAGTCGCGGCTTGCCGCCTCGATCGAGCACACCAACGTGATCCCGGTCTACGCCGCGGGCGAGACCGAGGACCTGCTCTACCTCGTCATGCGCTACATCCCCGGCACCGACCTGCGGGCCCTGCTCCAGAAGGACGGCGCCCTCGAGCCGGCCAGGGCGGCAAGGATCGTCGCCCAGGTCTCGTCGGCCCTGGGGGCCGCCCACCGGCGCGGTCTGATCCACCGCGACGTCAAGCCCGCCAACGTCCTGATCGAGGGGGATGGCGGCAACGATCACGCCTATCTCACGGACTTCGGGATCGCCCGCGACGTGGGCGGCACGGCCCTCACGCGCACCGGGATGCTCGTGGGCACGATGGACTACATCGCGCCCGAGCGGCTCGAGGACCGCCCGGGCGACGGACGCTCGGACATCTACGCGCTCGGCTGCGTGCTCTTCGAGGCGCTGACCGGCAGCGTTCCGTTCCCGCGCGACAGCGACGTGGCCAAGATGTACGCGCACATGAACGAGCCGGCCCCGTCGCCGCGGGAGTTCCGGCCCGAGGTGCCCCAGCCGCTGGCCGAGGCGGCGACCAGGGCCATGGCCAAGGACGCGGGCGAGCGCTTTCAGACGGCCGAGGAGTTCGCCGACACGCTCCGCTCCGAGGCCACGACCCTCTCCGGCCCGCGGCCGGTCCCGGCCCCGGACCCGACGACGCTCTCCCCGACCGAGCACGCCGCCGCGCCCGCCCCGCCTCCGCTCCCGCCGACCGAGCACCGGGCGCCGGCCACGCCACCTCCGGCTCCGCCGCCGCCCCGGGCCGCGCCGCCCCCGGCTCCGCCCCCGCGGCCTGCCGCGCCGCCGCCACCGCCCCCCTCGACACCGACCCAGCGGCTGCCGGGGCCTCGCCGGCGCGTTCTGCCGCTCGTGCTCGGCGGTCTGGTGCTGGTCGCCGTGATCGCCGTGGCCGCCGTCCTGCTGGCGGGCGGCTCGAGCGATAGCGGCAGCGACAGCGACAGCGAGTCGTCGAGCGACAGCAGCGGCGGCAGCAGCAGCGAGCCGCTCAACCCGAGCGCCCTGTCCCCGATCGACATCGGCAGCGGGGTGGACGGGATCGAGGTAGGAGCCGGCGCCGTTTGGGTGGCCAACAAGCGCAAGAACACCCTCACCCGTATCGACCCGGACACCCGTCAGGTCGCCGGGACCACGCCGGTCGGCCGCAACCCGGACAGCGTCGCGGTGGGCGAGGGCTCGGTCTGGGTGACCAACACCGACGACGACACGGTCACCCGCCTCACCACCAGCGGCCAGGTGCAGAACACGATCAAGGTCGGCGACGGGCCCGAGGGCATCGTGGCCGGTAACGGCGCCGTCTGGGTGGCCGATGGCCTCGACGGCAAGCTCACCCGCATCGACCCGAGCGGCGGCGAGGCCAAGACCGTGCCGGTCGGCACCGACCCGGTGCAGCTCGTCTTCGACAAGAACAGCCTCTGGGTCACCGACAGCGGCGACGGCCAAATCCAGCAGCTCGACCAGAAGACCGGTCAGCCGATCGGGGACTCGGTGGAGGTCGGCGGCGAGCCGCGCGGCATCGCCTTCTCGTCGAACCTGGTCTGGGTGAGCATCTCGGACCAGGACCAGGTGGTGGCGATCGACCCGTCGTCGCACAAGATCGTCAAGCGGATCGAGGTCCCCGGCAACCCGCGTGAGGTGCGCTCCGGCGAGGGCGCCGTCTGGGCGAGCTGTGCCGACGGCGGCAGCGTCGTGGCGATCGACCCCGACAAGCGCAAGGTCGTGGCCGAGGTCGACGTGCAGGGCAACCCCTTCGGCCTCGGAGTTGGCGAGGGCTTCGCCTGGGCCGGCAGCATCGAGGCCGGCCTCGTGACGCCGATCAAGCCGCGCTAGCGACCGCCGGCCGCCGGGCAGCGACGGCGGTCAGCCCGAGCGCCAGCGCCGCCACGGCCGCGCCGAACACCCGGAAGGTCGGCTCGACACCCACGTCGGTCGCCAGGATGCCGGCGCCGATCGCGGGCAGTGAGAGGCTCAAGTAGGCGACCACGAAGTAGGCCGACATCACGGAGCCGCGGCAGGCCTCCGGAGCCGCGAGCGACAGCTCTCGGAGCGCCCCCATGAAGGCCACGCCGAAGCCGACGCCCGTGAGCGCCGAGGCCGCGAAGAACGCGAAGGCGGAGCCGGTCGAGAGCGTGCCCACGAGCGCGGCCATCCCGGCCGCCAACGCGAGCAGGCCGATGTTGAGCGCGGCGCGCGCGGAGAGCTCCCTGAGGAGGAGCTGGCCGACGGCGCCCGCGCCCGCGAGGACGAACACGGCGAGTCCGCCGATCACGTGATCCCGGCTGTGGAGAATGCCGGCGGCCAGCGCCGGAGCGAGCGACATGTACAGGCCGCCGATCGACCACGACGCGATCGAGCCGACCGCGGCGATCGCAAACCGGCCGCGGATCGTCGCCGGCACACGCGGCCGCTGAGGACGCAGCGGAACGGATGGCGTCTCGCCTCGCTCCACGGTCTCCGGTATCCCGATGAGCGCCAGTAGGCCGAACGCGAACACGGCGGCCATCACGGCGAAGGGGACGACGGTGGGATCGGGAGCGAGGTCCACGAGCGTGCCCGACAGCAGCGCGCCTATTGCGAGACCGGCGGCGGAGACGATCCCGTTCACGAGCCCGGCGTGGCGGGCGTCCCCGCGCGGCTGGAGGTCGAGCAGGGCGGCGCCGGCCGCGCCGAGGGCGAGCCCGGTGGCCACGCCCTGAAGGCCCCGGGCCGCGAACAACCAGGCGACCGAGCGGGCCTCCATGAACAGGCCCATCGCTACGAGCAGGCCCACGAGCGCCGCGGCGATCACGGGGCGGCGGCCGAGCCGGTCGGACAGCCGGCCCGCGCCGAGCAGGGCGGCGAGCACGCCCACCGCGTACATGGCGAATACCACGGTGAGGGTCGCCGACGAGAAGTGCCAGCGGGCCGCGTAGTCCCCGTACAGGGGACTCGGGGTGGCCGATGCGGCAAGCAGCGAGCCGATCAGCAGGGCGACGACGCCGAAGGAGCGTGTGCGGGAAAGGGTCATGCCCTTTGAACGACCGAGGCGCCCCGGGCGTGACATTCGACCGGGTGGCGGCGCCGCGTCTCGCCGTTTGCCGCGCCCGGGGTCGGGTACCGCGGCGCCCATGAAAGCTGTCGCGTGGCACGGCAAGCGGGACGTGCGGGTCGACAACGTCGACGACCCCAAGATCGAGAAGCCGACGGACGCCGTCATTCGCATCACCACGACGGCGATCTGCGGCTCCGACCTCCACCTCTACGAGGTCCTCGGCCCCTTCATGGGCGAGGGCGACGTGCTCGGGCACGAGCCGATGGGCATCGTCGAGGAGGTGGGCAGCGAGGTGACCGGCCTCACGCCCGGCGATCGCGTCGTCATCCCGTTCCAGATCTCTTGCGGCCAGTGCTACATGTGCAAGCAGGACCTCCAGACCCAGTGTGAGACCACGCAGGTCCGGGACCAGGGGATGGGCGCGGCGCTCTTCGGCTACACCAAGCTCTACGGCGAGGTGCCGGGCGGCCAGGCGGAGTACCTGCGCGTCCCGCACGCCGAATACACGCACATCAAGGTGCCGGAGGACGGCTCCGACGAGCGCTTCGTCTACCTGTCCGACGTCCTCCCGACCGCCTGGCAGTCAGTCGAGTACGCCGAGGTCCCCGACGGCGGCAGCGTCACGGTCCTCGGCCTCGGCCCGATCGGCGACATGGCCTGCCGTGTGGCCCAGCACCGCGGTTACCGGGTCATCGGCGTGGACATCGTGCCCGAACGGCTGGAGCGCGTCCGCGCTCGCGGGATAGAGGTGCTCGACCTCTCGCAGCATGAGGACGACCTCGCGGAGGCCATCCGCGACATGACCGACGGCCGCGGCACAGACGCCGTGATCGAAGCGGTCGGCATGGAGGCGCACGGCTCTCCGGGCGCGAAGATCGCCCAGCAGGTGGCGGGGATCCTGCCCGATGCCGTGTCCGAGAAGGTGATCGAGAAGGCCGGGATCGACCGGATGCACGCCTTCTACCTGGCCATCGACATCGTCCGCCGCGGCGGCACGATCTCGCTGATCGGCGTCTACGGCGGCACGGCCGACCCGCTGCCGATGCTCACACTCTTCGACAAGCAGATCCAGCTGCGCATGGGCCAGGCGAACGTGAAGAAGTGGGCGCCCGACATCCTGCCTTTGCTGACGAACGGCGACCCGCTCGGCGTCGAGCAGTTCGCGACGCACCGGGTGCCGCTCGACGACGCCCCGCAGGCCTACGAGATGTTCCAGAAGAAGGAGAACGGCGCCGTCAAGGTGCTGCTCAAGCCGTAGCGCCGGCCGCCGCCAGAGCGCCGGCCAGGGAGCCCATCAGCAGGTCCCGCAGCTCGCCGCGGTCCAGGTCGCGGTGCTCGAGCCAGTCGAGGACCGCGCCGTCCATGTACCAGAGCCAGGCCCGCACCGCCGCCCGCACCTTCGGGGGCGGCTCGGGGCCGGCGACGCCCTCGATGATGCGATCCGAGGTGCGGTCGCGAACGTCGTCGATCAACGAGCGCACGCCGGCCACGCTCCCCGCGCTCTGCATGAGCTTGCGGTAGGCCAGTTCGTTCTCGTCGATCCAGGCTAGGAAGGAGTCCAGGCTTGCCGACAGCGCCTCGATCGGCGGCAGCTCCGGATCGGGCTCCGTGAGCCGGGCGAGCTGGGCGGCGCCCTGAGCCAACGTCGCCTCGAAGAAGTCCTGCTTGCTCGGGAAGTAGTGGTAGAGCAGCGCCTTTGAGATCCCCGCCTCGCGGGCGATCCCCGCCATCGAGATCTCGTCGAAGGAGTGCCGGGCGAACAGGCCGGCCCCGAGCTCGAGCAGCTGGCGGCGTCGCTCGTTGACCGGTAGGCGGGTGTAGGCCGGATTTGGCACCGAGGTTCGAGTGTAGCTTGTTGACCGGTGGTTAATAGTCCGCTAGGGTCGTATCAACCGGCGGTCAACAAGACGGAGAGGCAGAGTGAACCAAACACCGATCGAACAGCTGCAGAGCCAGATCGACGACCTGGCCAGGCGGGTCTCCACGCTCGAGCGCCCGGCGATGCCGCCTCCCGAGCCCGCGCCGCCGCCACCGCCCCCTCCGGCCTGGCGGCCGGCGCCGCCGCCCAAGCCGGCCCGGACCATGCGCGAGCTGCTCGGAGTGCCCGCGGACGCATCGGTCGAGGATCTGCTTGGAGGGCGCGTGCTGGCCTGGGTCGGCGGAGTCGCGGTACTGCTCGGGATCGTCTTTTTCTTCGCGGTCGCCATCTCGCACGGTTGGATCGGCGAGGGCGCCCGCACCGCCTTGGGGGCTCTGGTCTCGGCCGGGCTGCTGGCTCTCGGCATCTGGCTGCACGAGCGCAAGGCGCGGACGGATGCGGCTCTTGCGTGCGTCGCGACCGGTGTCGCCGGTCTGTTCGTGACCGTCACGGTGGCGACCCAGGTCTACGAGCTGGTGCCGTCCGTCCCGGGGACGATGCTCGCGGTGCTCGCCGGCGCGGTCGCCGCCGCCCTCGCGGTCCGCTGGGAGGCTCGGGGGATCGCCGCGCTCGGGATCGTGGGGGCGCTAGCTGCGCCGCTGCTCGCCGGCGCGGGGCACGACGCGGGCAGCATGGCGATCCTCCTCGTCGCGTTTGCGGCAGCCGGGGGCGTCCTTGTCTGGCAGCGCTGGGGCTGGCTGGCCCTGGCCGCGTTCGGCATCAGCGCCCCGCAGTGGATCGCCCACCTCTTCGATGGCGCATCCTCGGCCGGGGCGATCGCGACCCTCGTGGCGTTCGGCGTCGTGGGCGTGGTCGTGGCCGTCGGCTACGACCTGCGCGTGCGCCCCGGCAAGCTGCGTTCGCAGGCCGCCTTCCTCCTGGCGCTCAATGCGCTCGTCCTCGGCGGCGCCGGCTGGTTTGCGCTAAACGAGATGGGCCAGCCCAGCGCCGGCAAGCTGTGGCTCGCGGGGCTCGCCCTCGCGCACATCGCGATTGGGCTCGGCGGCCTGAGGCGAGCCCGAATCTCGCACGAGCTGGGTGTGCTGTCGCTGGCGCTCGGCGTCCTGCTCGCCGACGTGGCCTACGGACTGGTCGCCGACGGCGCCGCGCTGGCGATCGGCTGGACGGCGGCCGCGACCGGCTTCGCCGCCGTCCTGCGGCACGTTCGTCGCGACGGCAGCGACGAGGCCATTGCCGGAATCGGCCTCGGAAGCCACGTCGCCCTGGCGCTCGTCACCACTCTCACCGTCGACGACCCGCTGCAGGTGCTCGCGGGTCAGGGAACGTTGTCCGCGGCCTGCGCCGCGAGCGTTGCGGCGCTGGCCGCCGGCTGCATCGTGTCGGCCCGCCTCGCGGAGGAGCGTTCGCCCGAGTGGCGCGTCGCGCTCGACGCCGTCGGCCTCGGCGCGGTCGCCCTCCTGACCGCCCTCGCGCTGGATGGGCAGGTACTCGTCCTCGCCTGGGTCGCGGAGGTGATCGCTCTCACCGCGGTCGCCCGCCGCCGCCAGGACCCGGTAGCCGGCCTGGGCGCGCTGGCGTTCCTCGTGCTCGCCGCCATTCACGCGCTGGCGTTCGAGGCGCCGCCGCTGTCTCTCGTCACCGGCCTGGCCGACCCGGTGGCCGCGATCGTCGCGCTCGGCGCGGTCGCGGCTGCGGCTCTACTGGCCGGGGAGGGGGCGGGCGGTCTTCACGGTTCGGTGGCCGCGGGTCTCAGGACCGGCGCCGCCGTGATCCTGCTCTACCTCGCGTCCGGGTTGATCGTCACGCCGTTCGAGAGCGGCAGCGCGGTGGACTCTGCGCTGCTGAGCGCTCACCAGCAGGGCCAGATGGTGCTGAGCGTCTTCTGGGCTCTGGTGGGGGTGGGCACTCTCGTCGTCGGGCTGCGGCGCGACCTCCGGGCGCTGCGGCTGGCGGCCCTGACGCTGCTCGGCGTCGCGGTGGCCAAGGTGTTCCTCTTCGACCTCGCCACGCTCACGTCGCTCTACCGCGTGGTCTCGTTCGTCGGCCTCGGCATGCTTCTGCTGGTCGCCGCATACGTATGGCAGCGTCTGCGCCCGCGGGCGCTGCCCGACCTTCGTGAGACGCCGGACGGGCTGCGATGACGGCCACGGAGCGCCGGCCCATCCTGACCTGCGGGTGCCTCGACTGATGGCCGCTTCAGGAGTCAAGTCGGAGCGCGAGCCCAATTTCCTGCTCGCCGGGCACGAGAAGCGCGTCCTTCGCGCCATCGCCCGGCGCCTGCCGCGCTGGGTCCTGCCGGACGACCTGACCGCGCTCGGCGTGGTCGCGGCGATCGCCATCTGCGCCGCTTACCAGCTCTCGAACGACGGCCGTGGCTGGCTCTGGGTGGCCAGCGGGTTGCTCGTGGTCCACTGGCTCGGGGACTCACTCGACGGCACGCTCGCCCGCGTCCGCGAGATCCAGAGGCCGCGCTACGGCTATTACCTCGACCACCTGGTGGACGCTGTCTCAACGGCGCTCATCGGCATCGGGCTCGGCCTGTCCCCTTGGATGCTGCTGTCCGTGGGGACGCTGCTGGTGGTGGGCTACCTGGTCCTGTCGATCAACGTCTACCTCGAGAGCCAGGCCTTCGGCCGCTTCTCGATCGGCTACGGCTTCATCGGACCCACCGAGGTCCGGTTGCTCTTGATCGGGCTCAACAGCGCGCTGGCGCTCGGCTTCACCTCGCGCTTCGAGCTGTTCGGCACTGCGCTCACGGCCCTGGACCTCGTGGGCTTCGCCCTTTTCGCGGCGATGCTCGTGCTCCTCGTCGGGAGGGCCGTCCGCAACCTTCGCGAGCTCGCGGCGGACGAGCCGGCGGCTGGGCGACGGGTCTAGCGCGCCAGCCGCGGGCGCGGCGGGCGGTGAAAGAGCCGCCAGAGACCGGCCTCGTGCACGCGCTCGACCGGCAGGCCGGCGAGGCCGGCCTCCTCCTCGAGCACCTCGACGAGACGTGGGTTCGGCGGGAATCGGTTGACCGCGATCACGGAGCGGACCCGCACCGCGTGGGGCCGCTCCCAGACCCAGAGGACCACCAGCGGCGGGACGCCGATCCGCTGGCCGGAACGGGGGTCCGTCGTGGGTGCGCTCTCGCGCAGCTCGACCTCGAGCGGGCCCCGGACCAGGGGCTCGCAGCGGAGGAAAGAGCGGACCGCGCGCTGTTCGCCGATCATGAGCAAGGAACGCTGCGACGACCGTGTGTCGCTCACGCTCACCACTAGATCATTCGTCCAGTCACCATTCGGGCATGAACGCCGGTCTCTGCGACAGCTGTCGCAACCAGAAGATCATCAAGAGCGGCCGCGGCAGCCTCTTCTCGATGTGCCTCCTCTCGAAGACCGACGAGCGCTTCCCGAAGTACCCGCGCCTCCCGGTGCGGGAGTGCCCGGGCTATGAGAAGGGGCCTAGCGAGTCCCGGTGACGATCGTGTGGCCGTCGTCGGCGACGCGCGTCTCGGGCGGCTTGTCGGAGATCGTGCCCCGGAAGACGCCCGTGGGGGTGGCTCCGTCGGCATTGACCGCCTTGGCCTTGCCGTTGAGGCCGGCGGCCACCGTGTAGCGGATCTTGTAGGGACCGGCGCGCACCGCGGTCACGGTCCACTTGAAGGTCTTGGCCTTGCCGACGCCGAGCTTGCCGCACGCCCACGTGTTGACGTAGGCGGTGTCGCAGCCGGCGGGCGCCGCGTCCTTCGACTCCGGGAAGCCGCCGATCTCCTTGGGCACGCCGTTGATCACGAACACCGGCCTGTTCGGGTCGGCCAGATCCGGGTTGTTCTTGCGCTCGTCGAACCCGTTGACGGTCAGGGCGATGTTCGGGACCTCCTTGTCGCCCGAGTTCTTGACCTTGATCACGAGGTTCGACTTCTTGGCCAGCTTCTGTTTGCCGGGGAAGGTCGCGCTCGTCACGTCGACCTGGAAGTTGCCCTTGGGCTCGTTCTTGTCCTGGCGCTGGCCGCCGCAGGCGGCGAATCCGGCGGCGCAGATCAGGCCGACGCAGGCCGCGACAGCCGCCTGACGGCGGGACCGCCGTCCGTGCGCTCTCCTCGCCTCCAAAGCGGCCGGAACATACCACGCGAATGGGCGTCCCAGAGCAGGTTGGGTGCTGCCGGTTCCCTCTTGGCAGCGGTCTCGATCATGTCGTAGGCTTCCCTGCCCCAGGGGGCCGCGGGTCCCCCAAAGGGAGGAGACAACGGAGTGGTCAGAGCAGTAGCCGACCGAGCCTTCCTGCCAACGAAGAACATGTTGGATCAGGTGGGGGAGATGGTGATCCTCACCGGGAAGACGCTGGTCTCGGCCGTCAGACCGCCGTATCCGTACGGCACCGAGTTCGTGCAGCAGTTCCTGTTCGCGCTGCGGCTGTGCTGGCTGCCGCTGACCATCTCGACGATCGCCTTCGGCTACGGGGCGCCCGGCCTCCAGGCCGGCAACTTCCTCGTGCTGTTCGGGGCGATCGACCGGCTCGGCGGCTTCTTCGTCCTCGCCTCGGTGCGCGAGTTCGCCCCGTTCGTCACCGCCATCATCCTGGCCGGCGTGGGCGGCACGGCGATCACCGCCGACCTCGGCGCCCGCAAGATCCGCGAGGAGCTCGACGCGCTTCAGGTGCTCGGGGTGGACCCGATCAAGAACCTGGTGGTGCCGCGCTTCCTGGCGCTGATGATCGTCACCGGCCTGTTCAACATCTACGCCCTCGTCTTCGGCATCTTCGGCGGCGTCCTGGCGACGCTCACCTTCGACGCGCCCTTAGGGCCCTTCTTCGCCACCCTCCTGAACAACGCGAGCACCACCGACCTCTGGGGGTCGATGGTCAAGACGACGCTGTTCGGGGCGATCATCGCGATCGTCTCCTGCTACAAGGGGATGACCGCGTCCGGCGGCGCCGAAGGGGTGGGCCGCGCCGTCAATCAGGGGGTCGTGATGGCCTTCCTCGGGATCTTCGCCTTCAACTACGTCTTCACGCAGACGCTGCTCGCGACGCATCCTGAGATCTCGGTGATCAAGTGACCTGGTTGTCGGTTCCGCGCGATTGGATTGCGTCGTTTGGGGATATCGCGAAGTTTTGTGCGCGGGTTGTGGGTGAGGTTTGGTCGTTGCGGGTGATGAAGTTCTTTGGGGAGGCGTTGCGGCAGGCGGGGATTTTGATTTTGGGGTCGGCGCTTGTGATTTGGGGTTTGGCGTTCATCCTCGGCCTGACGTGTGGGATTGAGGGGGCGTATTTCAACCGCAGTGTGGGTGCGCCGGCTTATGCGGGGGTGTTCTCGGCTTGGTGTGATTTGCGCGAGATCATGCCGTATGCGTTTGGGTACATGATGTCGGCGAAGGTCGGGACGGGGTTGGTGGCGGAGATCGGGGCGATGCGGATCTCGGACGAGATCGACGCGCTCGAGGTGATGGGGATCAGCTCGTTGACGTTTTTGTGTTCGACGCGGTTGTTGGCGGCTTGGATGGTGTTGCCGTTCATGTATGTCGCGGCTGTGGGGGCGGGGTTCTTCTCCAGCTATTTGGCGGTGGTGCAGCAGATCGGGGAGGTGTCGAGTGGGGGGTTCTTCTTGATCTTCTGGATGTTCCAGAACCCACCTGACCTGTTCTATTCCCTGATCAAGGGCATGGCGATGGCGACCG
>DASXBA010000019.1:0-35400 GCA_036406475.1 Thermoleophilaceae bacterium
GGACGAGGAAGGGATCGAGGACCGCTCACTGGCCTACCAGCGGCTGACCCACATCGTGTCGACCGCGCAGCGGGAAGCCGTCGTTCAGCTGCGCAACAGCGGCGACATCTCGAGCGACGTGATGCACAAGATCGAGCGCGAGCTCGACCTCGAGGAATCACGACTCGAGATCTAGCCGCACGACCTTTCTCGCGGCCGTTGTGGCGCGTACGGCTGAGGCCTTGCGGTGGCTCTCGTCACGAGGCTAGTCCGACAGGTCCCGGGGTCGAGCCGGCTCCCCAGCACGCCTGTCACGGGGAGCGGCGGCTATAACGCCGCCAGCCGCTTGATGTCCCGCAGCGTCCAGTAGGGGGCGACGCGGATTACCGCAGGCGGAAGGTTGCCGTTGATGAGGAGCGCGCGGTCGCGCTCGAGCTGTTGGAGCTCGGCAGTGCCGGCCTTCGGGCGCCAGGTGACGCGGTCGCCGTGCTCTTCGGGCTCCTCTCCCAGCGCGCCGTCGAGATAGCGCCGAGTGATGTCATCGGTAACAGGGCCCATGAACAGCTTGGCGGTAGACGACGCAAGCACCGCGTCCGCAGCGTCGCCGTACCGGTCTCGAAGCTGACCTAACGATTGCCAGACGGTGGCGAATCGAATGCCCTGGCTCCCGGCCTCCGAGAGCTGTTGTGAAAGGTCCGCGAGGGGTGCGATATTGGCGGTCTCGTCGAGCAGGAGGCGCAGTGGGGGAGAGCACGCATCGCCGGCGCGTGCGAGTTCCTTGGCGCGTTCGAGAATTGCGGAGACGACGGCGACGATCAGGGGGGCGAGCAGTCGCTGGTGGCGCGCGGAAGCGCAGAGGTAGAGCGTGTTCGCCTCGCCGTTCAGGAACTCGTCGGCCGTGAAGCCCGGCTGGGCTGTCCGTAGCACCTCGGGGTAGCGGTAGGCCTGGACTAGATGACCCGCGGACATGAACGTCGTCGAGCGGTTGCGGGGGTCGAGGCCCAGAACTGCTTCGAGCTGATGCGCGGCGGCCGGGTCCTCGGCGCCTCGCAGGCGAGCGGCGGGCTCGTCGTCATCCTGCCGATCAATCCAGCGCAGCACGGTGTCCATGCCTTGCCCGTCGAGCGCGGCGGCGTGGAGGAGCGGCGCGAGGAGTTTGGACGCCTCCGAGTTCCAGAAGCGTGCCGCCGGGTGCTCGCCGTCGCCAACGGCGTCGGCGAGCCACTGGCCTTGGCGCAACGCGGCGCCCCAGTCCTCGCAGCCGTCGATCGGGGTCCAGCAGGCGCTCCCTGGCGCGAACGGGTCCCAGACCTGGACGGCCCCTCTCTTCTCGCGCGCGCGCGAGGTGACCTCGAATAGGTCGAGCTTGGTGGACGTGACGACCGCTGGCCCTTCGTGCTCGAGCGTCCACGGTACGACGAAGCGGGTCGACTTGCCGGCGCGGGGAGGTGCGACGAGGCAGACCTGCGCCTCGGGATCGGAGGCGAGCAGGCGGCGGTCGAGCCAGCCGAAGGTGAATCGCTCGCTCGAGCGGCGGCGAATGACCAGGTCGCCGAGGTCGCGCGGCCGGGCCCAGTCGCGCGGCTTCGAGCCGCGCGGGTCGTAGTGTCGGCGGCCCAGGCGGGCTCGGGCGCGCAGCCTGTCGGTGCGGCGCCAGGCCAGCCCGGCGACCACGGCCAGGACAGCGATTGGGGTGCCGGCCGCGAGCCACCAAGTAGTCCCGGCGGGCATGGCGGAGCGGGCGGGCCTGGGGTAGGCCGCCCTGGGGTCCCTCCAGCGTCCTTCGGTGGCGACGCGCACCGAACCGACCACGGCGTCGGGCGCGCTCATCAGTGGCGCGCGCTGCGAATGCACGAGTGCTGCGCCGACCGGCAGGAGCCAGAGTGCAACCGCCACAACGGCGCACGCGGCGAGCGCCAGGAGTAGCTCGCCCGGCTTGAGCTGTGGGTCTCTGTGGCCCGAGCGCACCATGGGTGTCCAAAAGGCAGTCGGGAGCGGGCACCGAGCCACCCCCCGGGTGACTTCGTCTGATACGCGCGCGTCGAACTCAGCGCCGCGTCCGCCCCGGAACGTTGAAGTTCGGCCGGACGTGCGGGTTTCGAGGCGATCTGTCCGCCCCACGGCCATAGTCCTACGCCCGCCCCTCACGCCGAATCGAATGAGTGTGTTTAGTGACCCTTAGTAGTGCGGTAATTTCCCGGTTAGGTCGATCAGAGGGGGACGCGGCGAACGGTCTGCTGCCGACTGGCTTCTTCTGGCCTCCCGGGAGGGGGCGAAAATCGCACGCTCGCGCAACTCGGGTAGCGAGACCATGAGCGCGCGCGGAGCAGGAGGGCGCCCTGACCGTAGCTGGCAACCCGCCAGCTGGAACGAGCTCGACGGGCCGCGGCAAGCCGAGCTGTCGCTCTGCCATCGCCGTGCTCTGGATCGTGCGTTGGCGCGCACCCGAGTAGCGGCCTTCCGGGTTGAGCTGGCCGCCGGCAGCAGCAGCGCTGCACTGGGGGAGGACACGAGCTGATGGCGAGTGCGGCGGTGTCCGATCCGCGCTGGGAGCAGGTCGAGCAGCACCGTGGAGCAGCGCTACGCGTGTTGGGCCGTACCTTCCCGGGCCTCGCCGACCAGTACGACGACATCTTCAACGAGGTTGCGACGCGGCTGTTCGAGCGCTCGAGGGACCAGGGCTTCTGGCCGGAGGCGCTGCAGGGTTACCTGATGGGCGCGGTCGCCAAAAACGCGGCCCACAAGCTCCGCACGGCGAACCAACGTGACACGCACCCGAGCGACCCACAGGTCGGCGAGCTCGCTCAGCTCGCCGGCGATTCGTTCGAGGAACGTGTCCTGGGCGAGCTCGACGCCGCCAACTACCGCTCCATCATTCGCTCGCTCAACAGTCGCCAGCGTGCGGTCGCGAAGCTGCGTTTCGACTGGGGCCTGTCCGCCGGCCAGATCGCCGAGCTGCTCGGTATCGACGTCCGGCGTTGCTATCGGGACCTCAGGCGGGCGACAACCAAGATCAGACGCAAGGCGCGCAAGGTCCAGGCCGGTGAGCACGTGGGCGAGTGGGAGCGACTGTTCGAGTGCTACCTCGCCGGTACTGCGAGCGCGGCACAGAGAGCCGAGGCACGGCACCTGCTCGACAGCAGCCCGCAGGCCCGCTCGATCGCTGTCGCGATGTACCGGCAGACAAGCCGCGTCGCCGAGCTGCTGCCCGTGCCGCCGCTTGTCGCGGTCGCCGGCGCTCAGGAGTCGCGGCTATCGGAGCTGCTCGAGGAAGGCCGGCAGCAGCTCATGGACGGAGCGGCCGCGGCGAAGCAACACGGCTCCGGCGTGCTGGCTCGGGTCGATGTCACTCCTGTCGCCGGCGCGCGCCCAGGCGCCGCGACGGCAGCGATCATCGGCTGCCTCGCGATCGGCACCGGAGCCGCCAGCTACTGCATCGAGCAGAACGTCAATCCGCTCGCGAGCCTGCCCGGCGCAGGAGACAGCCACGACAGGAAGACCCAACGCCCGCGGGCGACCCAGGTCGAACAGGTCCCGCCCGAGCCGCAGCCGGTTACCGTCGGGCCGCCGGAGCCGACGCCGGTGGAGACAACGCCCGCCGAGACCCCGGCACCGCCAGCGTCTGCGCCGCTACCCCCGCCGCCCGAGCCTGAGCCGACCCCGCCGGCGGTCGCGTTCGGAGAGCCGGCCTCGGCGCCGCCCGCGCCCACGGCCGCCCAGGCGGCGCAGCCCGCACCAGCCGAAGACGGTGGCGAGTTCGGCCCATGACCCGCCAGCCACCCCCGCGTCTCATTAGGAGGTTGTCGTCGATGCGTAGTGCACTTCTCGTTGCCGTCTTCGCCGCTGTCGCGCTCGCCGTGATGCCGACGTCGGCGTCGGCGGGAACCTTTGCCGTGCTCAGTTGCTTCGACGACCCCTCTCAGCAGGGGCTCGCCTTCGACGCCACTCTCGACTCGGCGGGAATGGGCGTCAAGCCAGCCTGCCAGCGCCAGGGCCCCGGCCTGCGCGGCATGATCACCTACAACACCACCGGTCGCCGGCCAGCCGCCCGCGGCGCGCTGGCGCGCACGGCCGTGTACGCGCCGGACGGCACCTACTTCGAGAGCGTGCGCTGGTGGGGACAACATCGCCGCGCCGACTGCCGCTACGCCATCGAAGCCTTCGCCGACAACGGCCAGGGCGGAGACGTACACACTTTCCAGAAACTCGCTCCGCGCGCCAGCAAGACGAGCTGTCTCCGCCATGGCCGGCCCCAAAAAGGATTCAACGCCGACCCGTCCCACCTCAACTCCGCGGGCGACCCGAAGCCACACTGGTGGCGCATCGGGCCAAGCGCGCGCATCGTGCAGCAGATCAAGTGCGCCGCCCCCCGCGGCCAGCGCTGCTCGCGGCGCTCGCTCAACTACCTCCGCACCTACGGGATCACCACCGTCGTCAACGATCCCAACCCGCCCGCCATCAGCATCACCGGCGGCGGTGCTCTCTACGAGGGCAGATGGGTCCACGGCAGCCACACGTTGAGCTACAGCGCCGCCGACAACGTCGGCATCCGCTCCGTCTCGGCCTCGGTACTAGCCGACGCCAAGGGGCCGGAGTCGGAGCTCGGCACGGACCGCCGGCCTTGCAGCGACGCGCAGCCATCGTTCCAGTGGGCGGCACCGGCATATCGAGACCAATACCCCTGCGGCGACCGCAACGTCGCCAGTACGGTTCCGGTCGACACCATCAACGTCGGGGACGGAGGCGAAGGCACCCGGACACTCGTGTTGCGGGCGGCCGATGCGGGCAACAACATCACCGCGTCCGAGCCGATCACGGTGCGGATCGATCGCACGCCACCGGCCAAGGTCGGCGTGGAGGTGGAGGGTGGCGAGGCGTGGCACAACAGCGATCGCTTCGCACTCATCTGGTCGAACAGCGACAACGCCGGCGACGTCGCGCCGATCGACGGCGTCTTCTACCAGTCCCGCCCCACCGGCTCGACCGACTGGTCCGAGCCGAAGCTCGCCGCCGGCTCGATCAGCCGGCTCGAGGTCAAGGTCCCCGAAGGCCAGAGCGAAGTCAGGCTGTGGCGCCGCGACGAGGCTGACAACGCCAGCCAAGGCCTCGGCGCTTCCGACGCGGTGACCCTGCGATATGACGGAACCGCGCCCGAGCTCGCCTTCGAGACGCAGACCGCCAGCGACCCGACCCGCGTAACGGTGGCCGTCACCGACCGCGTGTCGGGACTCGCCGGCGGCAGCATAGAAATTCGGCGCGAGGGCACCGACGTCTGGCAGGCCCTGCCCACCCAGCAGGAGAGCAGCAGGCTGGTCGCTCGCGTGGACGATGCCGCCCTGCCGCCGGGCCAGTACGTCGCCCGGGCGAAGGCGTTCGATCAGGCCCGCAACGAGGCCTCGACGGAGCGGCGCCTAGACGGACAGCCGATGGTGCTCAGCCTGCCACTGCGTGGCGCCACCAAGACGGACGTTGGCGTGGCCGGCACCAAGACGGTGCGCACGCGTGTCCGCCGGCACGGCAGGCGCCGCGTCGTGCGCCGACGGGTGCACGTGCTCGACTCGCGGGTGCGCGCCTCGCTCGGCCACCGAGTTCGGCTGACTGGCGTGCTGACCGCCGCCGACGGCAGCCCCCTCGCCAACCAGGCGATCCAGATCTACGGGCGTAGTCGCACCGACGCGGCGGAGACGTCGCTGGGCGCAGTGACCACCGACGCCGATGGCCGCTACACGTACCTGCTGCCGGCGGGCCCAAGCCGCAGCGTCCGGTTCGTCTTCGCCGGCACCGCGCTCCTGCTACCCAGCCAGCACACCGTGAGGGTGCTCGTGTCGGGAGCCAGCACCATCCGCGCTGCGAAGCGGAAGATCCTCAACGGCCAAACCGTCACCTTCCGCGGCCGCGTGCGCTCGTTGCCCATCCCGCCAGGCGGCAAGAACGTCGAGCTCCAGGTCTGGCAGGGCCGGCGACAGGGCTGGACGACCTTCCGCACCTTCCGGACCGACGCCTCGGGGCACTGGGCGAAGCGCTACACGTTCTCGCACACGACCTGCCTCGACCGATGGAGGATCCGCGTAAGGGTGCCGCGCGAGGCCGGCTACCCGTTCGAGGACGGCGCCTCGCGAAGCCTCCGTATCACCGTGAGGGGCCGATGCTGACGGCCCTCGTCAGCCTCACCGCGCTCGGCCGGACTGGCGGTACAGGCTGGGACACTCCAGCCGTCCGTAGAACCACTACCCGCCGGCCCGGTGGGGGTTAGGGAGGTCATGAGCCGCATCAAGCAGCACCTCACCTACGCCAACGTCACTGCCACCCTGGCGCTGTTCATCGCGCTCGGCGGTAGCTCCTACGCGGCGCTGCACATCACAGGCCGACAGATCCGCAACAACAGCGTCACCGGCAAGGACATCCGCAACAACAGCCTCACCGGCCGCGACGTCCGGGAGAAGCGGCTCGGCCAGGTGTCCCGCGCGCGCACGGCTGATCGCCTCGGCGGCTTCGTCGGGGGCGCACGCGACAGCTACAGCTCGTTACAGCTGCTCGACCGCTGTCCCGCCGGCACGATTCCCAAGGCGAGTGTCTGCCCAGAGACCCCGGGTTCCAGGCCCGCACAGCCCTTTGGTGCCGCGGCAAGCATCTGCGCCCGTGTCGGAGAGCCCGCCTCTGTGTTCGGACGGCGGCTGCCCACCGTTGCGGAGCTCAAGTCGATGGTGGGCGATCAGCGGTTCCAGCTCGCGCCTGGGGGCGAGCTGACCAGCGACGTCGTCCCCAGCGGCCCGAACAGCCTCGACGTAGTTGTGATGGCCCCGGACGGCAGCACCAGCAGCGTGACGGAATCCGCTGCGCACCCCTTCCGCTGTGTGGCCGATCCCACGAACGTCATCGACTGACCGATGGGAGGACGCGTTGCTCAACGCACTTGACCGCCACCTGCGGCACCCGGACCAGCACGAGGGGCTCGCCTTCCACCCCGACTGTCCGATCTGCCGTTACCGCCTCGCCGGCACGCTGCGCACCAGTGGCCCGCTGAGCCGCCAAGCCATGGCAGCCCTCGCAGCCGGCGTACTGGCAATCTCCGCCGTGGCGCCGACGGCGGCTGCGGCGACGCCCCCGCAGACGCCTGCGGCACCGATAGATCCGACGCTCGCTCCCGACTGGCAGGCGCCCGGCCCGGAGGGCGAGTCCGGCACGGAGAGCGCCGATGAGGCACCGCCAGCGAGCGACGACGGGAACGGGGGAGGCGAGGACGAGACGGGCGCAGTCGAGAGCGAGCCGCTAACCGACGCACTGCCCGACCTCCAGAGCGACGAGCCGCCGCCCGTCCCAGCCCCCAGCCCTCCTGTCGAGCAGGAGGCGCCCGTGGCGCCGGTCGAGCAAGCCGTGCCGTCGACCACCATCGAACCCATCGCGCCCGGCAACATCGAGCCGCCAACCGCAAGCCAGCCGACCGCACAGGCCCCGGCGGAGCCGAAGCGAGAGGAGCAGCGGGCTGCGCGCGACCAGGCCCGGGCACACGCTCGACACCTCGCCAGGCAGGTGGCGCCCACGCCGCGGGCGGTGGCGGCTCCAGTCCCCGCCGCTCAGACGGAGCCTGCGCCGCCGTCGCCGGAATCGAATGCCACCACAACTGTGTCCGCGTCGCCGCGCGCCGCGATCAATGGCAAGACCTACACGGTGCGGCCGGGCGACAGCCTGTGGTCGATCGCTAAGCGGATGCTCGGGGATGGCGCCTCCCCGGCCAAGCTCGCGCACGAGGTCCACCGCCTCTGGTCGCTGAACGAGGACCGCATCGCGACCGGCGACCCGGACCTGCTGCTGGTCGGGACCGTGCTGAGGTTGAAGTGAGCCCACCAGGACCCGAAGGAATGCCGCACGAAGACCAGGCACGCGAGCTGCGGCCCGCTCTCGCCCGCTTCCGGGAGGCCAGGCTATGACGACCATCGCCCTGCTGATACTGGTTCTCATGGCCGTCTGGCTGCTCGGTGGCATCATCCTTCGGCTCGGCGGCGTGTTCCTCACACTTCTCGTCCTATTCAGCGTGGTGTCTGGCGCGTTCAACGAGATCCACGCTGACACTCCCTATGTCGTTCTCTGGCTTCTCGTCGGAGTCGTGATGTGGCTGGCAGGTCACTGGCACTTCGCCGTCCGCCACGGCAACGTGAAGTCACCGCTAGCGGACATCATCCTCGCGAAATCGCCAGGCTGGCTCGACCCCCTCCACCGCAAGCCAGGCGGGACTCCACAGTCCCGCCCGCGCAGTCGCGGTGAGAGTCAGCGTCAGGAACCACTCCTTCGCGACTAGCCATCCGGAATACCGAGACGCGTCGTAAGCGGAAGCCCTCAGCGCGCGGACGCCCTATCGCAACTCGTCGAACTTCAATCGTGACCGCTCGGGTTCATCCACGTATGTGAGCGCGTCACGAACTTGGTCCTGGGCATCCAGGTAGGTCTCCGCGACGACATCATGCACGAGCACCCTAGCGGGATGATTCGGATGCACCTCGGCGTTCAGCTCCGGTTGTGCGCTCCGTAGCTGCGCGACGACAATCGGAGCATCTTCCTCGGTAGTGATTAGCAGGATCGAATGCCTCTGCATGCTGGGCAAGATAGTGGAGACGAAGAGACGACAGATAACGTCGTTGGACCGCTTCCCGAACCCATCGAGCAGACGGTCAGCTGACCCAGATCTCGCGACGCTCGCTAACGGAGATGCTTCTCGCGCCACGCGCTAGCCCGGTGGTCCGGCAATATTCATGGTCATGGCTACCAGGACGTGGCGCGACTTCGGACCCGATGTCGAGGTCACCCGCCAGCACATGGACTTGCATCCACCCGACGAAGGCAGCATCGAGGTTCATGACGACGGGACCCGCATAACGGAGGTTTCCTGGACGCACAATGGGGAGCGCTGCGCCGTAAGTACGCCGATCGTGGCCGAGGCTCCGCGATCGGACCCCCGTTAGCTACAGCGCCTCGGCGTGCCGCTTAGACGAGACAGACCGGACCCGCGTCGAGGTCCCGTCGGCGGCGAGCTTTCGCCTGACGAACTCGATCTCAGTAAGACGCCGCGAGCGCTCGAGGGTTGCTTCGATCGCCCGACACGTGAAGCCGAGCTGACGCAGGAACGACATTTCGATCAGTGCCTGCAGCTGGATAGTGAGCAGATAGAGCTCGGCTCCGGTGGCAGCTGTCCTTTCCTCCCTTGGGTTGTAATGGGTGTAGTAATTGCGGGAATTCTTGAAATCGTTGATAAACGCTGCTTCGGCGTTTGGGCCGGCGCCGACGATCCGCTTGGAAACCGAGCGACATTGCCCCAGGACCGAAGCCATCCGCTGGGCGAGTCTCAGGTCGCCGGGCTTCCGTCTGCGGCGGTAATCGTAGGTCTCGAGCGCCTGGGCGTAGGAGAGGAACCTGACCTCCAGCGTCAGGCCAGGGTGATGGCGTACACCGAAAAAGAGATTGAGCACCGGACTGAGGCGTTCCTGCGTGGCGAACCAGTGTCTGAGTACCGACGAGATGCTTGGCGCGGCTTCGGGAAGCGTGAACAGCATCTCTTGGGGCTGGCGGGGCTTGGTGGGAGGCTCGGGGTTTCGCGGTAACTCCCACACGAGTTCGATCGGACGGTGAGTGCCGGTCTGCTCGTAGACGAAGTCGTCGCGGTAGCCGCTAACCGAGAGCACCGTCACCGGTCTGCCGACCGCGAGACTCAAGAAGTTCCGAACCTGGCTGAGTCGCCCGAGGACAGTCTTGAGATCGCATCGGCGATGAAACCGCAGGTGGAAGGTTGCCTCCTGCTTGAGCGAGACGTTGGTCCCATGGCCAGTGATGCCCTTGCTCGTGGCCGCAAACCTGATGAAGGCCCTCTCTCCCCGGCCCAGGGGAATGTCGATGTCGTCCGGTGCCTCGTAGCGGATATCGACACCGGCGAAGGAAGTAGAGCCCTTCTCCTCGTTTTTCTGGATTCGCATTTGGTTCTGAAAGCCCGAGACCACGGTCCAGGCGTTGAGGTCGCTCGCACGGATCGCGATCTCGTCGAACCCGATTTCCTCACCCTCGTCGAACTGCTTGCCGATCAGCGCGAAGCTGTGGCGGTAAGTGGTGGCCGGGATGCCGGGCATACTGATGGTGCCCGGCGCCGCGATGAAACCGTCGAGGGTGATCCCTCGTCCGTCGGTGCTTATTCCGATGATGCGTGGCTGCTCAGCAGGGTCGAGCGAGTACGCCTTCTCTCTGCTCGTCTCGGAGAGAAGCCGGTGGCCGAAGTCGCCGAGGACATCGAGCGCGGAAGCACCGTTGCTGATCGCCAGCGTTCCAGTGAGCTTCGCCTCCTCGTCCCCCGGAAGCCACCAATAGCCCCGGAACTCGTGGGCCTCAACCAGCGAAACGCGCTGGTTCATTCGCGCACGTTAGCTCCGCGCGACGCACCGGAGCTCAAGGTGATCGTTCATCGGCAGCGATCATAGGTACAACAGGGCGCATCACGGCCGTCTGATGAGCGTCCCAAAGCCTCGGCGAGCTCCCGTCTTCGCGCGAAGCGGCACTCTGGTCGGACGGCTCCGTCGCATGGAAGGTTGGAGTCCGGCGGTCAATTCAGAATGGCGCTGTGGCAAAGCAGCGCAAGACCAGAAGAAGACGCGGTCCGGCTCAGCGCCCTGCGCAGGCCCGCCCGGAGCGGCGTCAGGACCCACGCCTGTGGGCGGTGCGCGCCGTTGCGAAGGACGGCGTCCCGTTCACCGAGGAAACGTGGGTCTACGCGATTTCGCCAGCTCGTATGTCTGACGGGAAGATTCTCTACTGGCACCCGCCGATGCCGATCGCCTTCAACCTGGTGGAAGCGGAACGGTTCAGGCAGAGTGGCGTCAAAGCGCGGAAAAAGATTATGAGCGCGCTCAAGCCGAGGCCGAAGGATGAGGCTTGGGCCCCAACCGCCAACTCGCGGACGGTGATCGACTGCATCTTTGCTCTCCAAACCGCCGTTCTTTGCTCGTTCCTAGCTATTGAGAGCCTCGCGAATCACGCGATCGAGACGATGCCCGCTGGAACGACGATCACGCGGAAGGGCAAAACGTACGACAGAGGCGGGATGGTGCGATGGTTCAGCACCGACGACAAGTACAAGCGGTTTCTTCCGATGCTCGACGGCGGTCAACGGATTGCGGCGACCACGACATGGGACCGCTATTTGCGTTTGAGGGACTTGCGGGACGAGCTGGTCCACATCAAAGAGAGAGGGCTTCGTACGGCTGCGGATGACCCGAGCGCGTACGACCGCCTGATGCTGGGCGAAGCGGATAAGTGCGTCGACGACGCAATCGCGGTGATCGAAGGGGCTTGGCCAGGCTTCTTGCCGAGCCACGTCCGTGAGGCTCTACAGCTGCCGGACGCTGACTAGGCGCATAGCTCGGCTTGGGTGCTGCTTGTCCGGAGTTACTCTGATGACGGGCCGGCGAGCTTAGGGCGGACCTCACGCACTGTCCATCGTGTGCGGTCGTTGACAGTGGTGCCGTCGCGCCGAAGCGTCGCCTTGCAGTCCCAGAGGAAGTCCGTGTCGTCGATGTACGCGAACTCAAGAGTCATCGCCTCGGACGATCCCTCAAGGTGGCCAAGCGCGGGGTTCCGGAAGTTGAACAGTACGTGCACGCCCGACTCGATGCGCGCCTCGGGCCCCGGGTCGTTGGTTACTCCCGAGGCATAGACAGCGACGACACTGCCGGGGACAGCGCCGTGCCCGTGGTGGAGGCGCACATGGCGCACCAGCGCGGCGCTCTCCCCGTCGTTGTGCAGGAAGCCCGAAATAGTGCCCGGAGGCGTGAAGGCGAAGTCGCCGTGCTGACTCGCTCCGAAAATGGGCTGCCGCTCGCGCGCCCGGGTCTCGCGCTCCATTTGATAGCGCTCGCGGTCACGTCGGTCGCGCGCCTCGGCCGTTCCCGCCAGCAAACGCTCTTCTAGCGCGTGGACTTCGTGGACGTTGGCCTCCAGGGTCTGGCCCTGACGGCGAGCAAAGATCCGGCCTGGAAGAGCGTTCTCAAAGCCGTGCTGTAGCACGCAGATGCGGTCGCCCGACATCGGGGCCCTGACCTCAATGACGAGCACATCAGCATCGTTCACTGTGACGTAGTGGGGGTCCCAAAACGGCTGCCCGCTCGCGACGTACCTGCCGAAGGCATCGGTAAGCCGCGCTGGATCCATCACGGAGACGCCATGTACCGTGCCGGGCTCAACTCCGGCAAGCAGGTAGGCGTAACCCTCAAAAGCGCGCGACGCTTGGGCGACAGTGCGGTTCCCGAATCCGAGGATGTGGCGCCCGATGTCGAACTGCGCGTATCGTGCGCCAAGATCCAACGGCCCCTTCCACTCCACGGCGTCAGTCTCCGGAGTCGCCGGTGGCGCCTCATAGACCGCACGAGCTAGCGCGGTCAGTTGATTCGCCGTGGCCAAGCGCCTGTCGGGCGGGAACTCCAGCGGCACAATGCGAATCCCGCACACCTGAGAGCTACGGTGCTCCGCGCCGGTCGACCCACGCTCGGACGGCAGCAGCCGAACCCTGGCGACGTGCACGAAGATGGGGCAATGCAACGTCGGCCGACATCGAGCCGCCAAACGACCGCAGCAACCCGATTCGCTGACGCGCCTCCACTTGCTCTCGCGTGGATCCGAAAGTCTGCACGGAGCCATCGGTGACTCTCCGCCGGGAGGCGTGCGGTCGTCTCGTCTGCCGCGGTGTGCTCCGTGTCTCTGGCGCTGAGCCGTAGCGGCTTTCCCGTGTAGGGGTCGAATCCCAGCCGCTCGCGCAAGTCCCCAGGCCAGAGTCATGTTGTGGGGACGCGACTTCGAGATCTTTGACGAGCCCGGCCTTGAGGTTCCTGAGGGTCTCCGCGTCACGGCGGGGCGCGAGGACGATGTCGCCCGCCCGGCTCCTGCGCTGAATGGATCGGATTTCGTCGCGCCGGCGGCTGCTGACGGAAGGGCGTCCGCCAGCCACGTCCTAGCCAGCGCGGCTGCACGTTCTGGGAGATGGCTCAGCGGGGCGACCTCCGGCCGCGTGCTCGCCGTTGGCGCGCTCGTGGTGGCGTGCGGTGTGATCGTGGCTCTGCTGCCGGCGCGGGACGCGGCCGGTGGGTCGAGTGATCGCCCTGGCGGAGGGCGCCCAGAGGTCTCGACCTCGGACGGCGCGAGCGAGCGGCGCGCCGCACGGCCACGGGCGCGCGCGTCCAAGCATCGTCTTCGCCGACGCGTTCGGCGGCCCGAGGCAGCCGCGCGGCGCGCCGGTGGGAAGCCTGGGGCCGTGGCTTCGGTGGCTACGAGCACACCACCGGCCCCCGCAGCGCTCCCGAAGGCACCGGCTGCCGCGATCACTCGGGAGCTGGCTGTGGCGAGGCCGCCCGACGGCCCGCTCCCCGCGCCCGCCGCGCCTCCCTCGCCCTTTGAGCCATGACGACCGAGAGGGCGCTTGAGCACGACTATGTGGCGCTGCGTCGCAAGGTGACCGGCTTTCTGGCGGGTCGCTATCCGCAGCTCGACGGCCACGCGCGCGAGGACATCTATCAGGACGCTTGGGTCGCGTTGTTGGAGGCGCGCGCCCGTGGCCATGTTGCGCGCGAGAAGTGGATCTCCTACCTGCTGAGCGCGGCCAGGAACCTCGGCGCTGAGGCGCTTCGCTGCGCCGACCGGCGCCGGCGCGTGAGCTACGACCCGGCCGGGGCGGCGTTCGTCGCTCTGGCCGACGCCGCTGAGTCGCCGGAGGAAAGGGCCGTTGTGCTGGACACGGGCCGTGAGCTGCTCGGCCGGCTCAGCCCAGGTGAGCGCGCGGTGGCGGTCTGCCGCCTGCTCTATGGCTACGAGAAGCGCGAGGTCTGCCGGACCCTCGGGCTGAGCCCGCGCGCGTACAAGCGCCGGGTCGACAAGGCCGCAATCAAGCTGCGCGAACTGCGTGCGGGCCGGATGGGGGGCCTGACAGAGCACGAGGAGCGCCTACTCGCCCGCTGTGTCTACGGCGGCGCGACCGCCGCCCAGCGAGCCGCTGCCGAGCGGCTCGTCAAGACGGCGGCGGGCCGGCTCGCCCTCGCACGGCTCCGCCAACGCGCGCGCGAGCTCGCGCGCCGCCCATCACCGCCCAGCTGTTCGCGTCGGTCGCGGCGACTCTCGACGACGGCGACACCGCGGGCAGCCCGCCGCCTATCCCCGAGCCGCCCCGGCACTGCGGCGTGATGTCCACGCGATTCGACTCCGACAGCGCGCAGAGGTACGCCCCGCTCGACAACGACGGCGTACATGGACGGGTGGAGCTCCTCGCACGTCCGGCATGGCGGGTTCGTCTCGCAGCCCGCCTGCCGCGGGCACTGATCGCGCTCTGCCTGCTTGCCATGTGCGCCGCGGGCGTGCGCGCCACCCTCGCTCCCGCGGAGCCACCGGGACCGCCGGGCCGACCCTCCGCAGGCGTCGACCAAGCGGCCGAGGCGTTCGCCGAGGGCTTCGCGCGCGCGTATTTGAGCTGGGATCCGGCTCGGCCCGAGCTCCGCGAACGCGCAGTTGCGAAGTACCTGTCCGACGAGCTGGATCCCACCGCCGGCGTCGAGCCGGCACGCGCGCAGGACGTCCGCTGGACGGCGGTGGTGGGCGTGCGCCGCCGCGACGATCGCCAGGTCGTGACGGTCGCCGCTGAGACTGATAGCGGCAGCTACCACGTGGCAGTTCCGGTGGAGCGCGACGAGCGTGGCCTGTTCGCCGTGGTGGCATACCCGGCGCTGGTGGGACCGCCGCCCGTGGGGCTCGACCGGCCCGCGGACGACGATCTCGACGTCGTCGACGCGGGGCTGCGCGCGGTCTGCGAGCGGGCGCTGCGCAATTACCTAGCCGGCGATCGCGCCGACCTGCTGGCCGACCTCGACGCGGACGCCGTCGTCTCGCTTCCCGAACACCGGCTCGAGCTGAAGGCAGTCGACCGGCTGACCCGGGCCGGACCCGGCAGGGTCGGCGCCGAGCTCCAGGCGAGCGGCGCCGGTGCGGTGTGGACGCTGCGCTACGAGCTCGACCTCGTCAGGCGGGACCGCTGGTATGTGCGCGCGATCTCCACCGACCCGAGAGCAACGACGAACAGGAGGTCGAGATGAGAGGAGCCACCCGGTGGTCCCTACAGGCGTGGCGGACGGGTCTGCTGGCCGTGGCGCTGGCCGCGCTGCTCTTTGCCGTGTTGGCAGAGCCGGCCGTGGCCGCCAGCGAAGTGGGCAGGAACGTCGGTCGGGAGATCGACGCCTGGGCGAAGGCGATCCTGCTGGGGGTCGTGGCCCTGGTCGCGCTGCCGGCGATCGCCAGGCGCGACCTCGCCCAGGGGCTCGTGGTTGCGCTGATGGCCGTGCTTGTGGGCGGCTTCGTGTTTGCCCCGGGCGCGGTGAAGGACATGATCGCCGGCCTCTGGCGGGCGATCGGCGGCTGAGCCGGCGTGGCAAACGACCGCGAGCGCCTGACGATCCGCTCCTACCGCGTCTGCTTCCGGCTCGAGCGGCGGATCTATCGCGTCGACCGTTTTCGGCTGCCGGTGAGTTGGGGGGTCCCGCTGCGGAGCGTGGCCTACGGGGCGACGGTGTTCGTTGCTGTGCTGTTGCTGGAGCGCGTCCCGCTGTTTGGCGCTCTGATCGGCGGGCTGCATCCGGCGGTGCGTTACGCGATCACGCCGGTCGCGCTCGCCTACCTCTTGACCGCGCTCGAGGTCGAGGGCCGCACGGCGCACGACGCGGTCGGCGCTTGGATCCGATTCCTGTGTCGGCCGCGCCGGCTGCTTGGCGCGCAGCTGGCGCGTCGCCCAGGCGGCGTGTTCCGGCTGGAGGAGATCGCGGTCGCGCCGGATGAGCGCGCTGGGCGCTACCGGCGGGCGCGCGTGGACGGGCCCGCGACAGTGCTGTTGCGCTTCCCGTGCCGGGGGAAGCGCCGCGGGCGGCGGCTGGCGCTGCGCCAAACCTCTCGCCGGCCGCTCGCCCGCGGCAAGCTGCTCGCGCTCAGGCCCGGTCAGACGCTGGAGCTGCGATGACCGGGCCGGCCGCGGTCGCGCTGCGCGAGGGAGCGCTGCTGCTGCACCAGCACCGCGACGACCTGGGCAGCCCGGTCATAGACGAGTACACGCTCGTCCGGATCCGCGATCAGACCGCGGAGCTCAGGCGTTGCGGAAGCCGGCGTCTCACGCGCGTCGCGGTCGACACGATCCTCGGGTCTCCGGCGTGGGCCGTGCAGGAGGCGCTCTGGTGAGCCAGCCGATCAGCTTCGCCTACCGCAACCTGGTCTTCGGCGCGTCGCTCGAGGACGCCTGGGCGCTGTTCCGCCTCGACACGGTGTCCTACGACGGGCGCAGCGAGAGCGACAAGCGTGAGCTGCTCGGCCTGCTGGCCGCCTGCGCCTACTCGCTCGAGGCCGACTTCTCCCTCTTGCGCGTCTCGCGCAGCTGGTCGGTCGGGCGCTATCGCGCCGGAGCGGAGGCGATCGTCGACCCGCAGCACGCGCACCCTGGCGAATGGACGCGCCATCTCCATCGCCACGAATCAGCCCTCGCGGCGCGGGAGACGTGGCGTCCCGAGGTCTTCCTGGCGGTGCGGCTCGCGCCGCCCGACGCGCCGGCGGTCCAGCAGGCCGCCCAGGGGCTCGCCCGGGCCGTCGCCCGGCTGCGCGAGCTGGCTGGCCGCGGCGGCATTGCACGCGATGCGCGCGGCATCCGCCGCAGCCAGCTTGAAGCCCTGGCCCGGATGCAGGAGACCATCTTCCGGCGCGTCGCCGACTATCTCGATGTCGAGCCTGCGTCGACCGCGGAGCTTGAGTGGCTGGTGCGCCGCGCTCTTTGCCGCGGGCTGGGCGAGCCCGACTGCGACCCCGGCTTCGAGCCGCAGGCGCTGATCCTTGACGACGAGGGGGACGAGTGGCGCTACGTGCCGCTCGAGCTCGACGTGCTGCGCCTGTTCGAGTGCCCCCTCTGGCAGCCGACCCGCGCGGGCGGCTGGGTTCCCGAGCCCTACCTGGTCGCCTCGTCCGAGCACGGCGCCTCCTACCAGACCTTCCTGGCGCTGGGAGCGCTGCCGGAGGCGGTGCCGTTTCCATCGCGCCAGGCGGAGCTGCTCTTTGCTCCGCTCGAGGCGCTCGACTTCCGCGTCGATGCCTGCCTCAGCGCTCGCTTCGTGCCCAACGCGCAGGCGGTGGCGCTGGTGCGCAAGCGGATTGTCGACGCCGACAACACCTACGTCGAGGAGTCGCACGGCGACCACGGCCCCTCGGCGGCATCGAGCGAGCGCCCGCACACTGCGCGCGAGCTCGAGGAGCATCTGACCAGCGCGGCGCGGCCGCCGCTCTTGCGCTCCTCGATCACGCTCGCGGTCGCGGCCGACTCGCGCCAGCGACTCGAGGAGCGCGTCGAGCGGGTGCGGCGCGAGTACGGCCCAGTCAGGCTGCACCGGCCGGCGGCCGACCAGCTGCCGCTTTTCGTCTCGCAGCTGCCGGCGCAGCGCTCCGCCGTCTCGGCCTACGACGACTACCTGACGATCGAGCAGTTCGGGGCACTGGTCCCGATCGCTACGCACGCGGTCGGCTCCGAGGCCGGCTTCTACATCGGCCACACCCTGTCGGGCTCGGCACAGCCGGTGCTGTTCGACCCGACCGAGGCGTCACGGACGTCGCGGCCGCCGTCGGTGCTGCTGGCGGGGACGCTCGGCTCCGGCAAGACGCTGTTCATGCAGCTGCTCGAGTACCAGGCCTTCCTGGCGGGCTCGCGGATCGTGGACGTCGACCCCAAGGGCGGCGGCGACCACCGGCTGGCCGAGCTGCCCGGGATGGACGGCCACGTCGAGCGGATCGAGCTGTCCTCCGACGACGCCTACCGCGGCATGCTCGACCCGCTGCGCATCGCGCTGCCGGAGCTGCGCGAGGACCTCGCCGTCTCGTTCCTGTTCGACCTGCTGCCCGGCCCGCTGGCGCCCGGATGGAAGCGCGAGATCATCGCCGCCGTCCGCGCAGTCACGCGTGACGCCGCTGACCGCGGCCGCGACGCAGGCTGCGGGCAGGTGATCGAACGGCTCTGCGCCGACGCCGGCGACGACGCCCGGGCCGCGGGCGAGACCCTGGCGGTGTACGCGGACACCGGGCTCGCCCGGCTCGGCTTCGGCGCCGGTCGAGCCGGGCCGCTCGCCGCCGGCGACCGGCAGGTGACCATGCTCGGGATCCGCAACCTCGCGCGGCCGCTGCCGGGCACGCCGAAGGCCGACTACACGGAGGAGGAGCGGATCGGGCAGGCCCTCCTGCGGCTGCTCGCCGCCTACGCGATGCGGCTGGTCGCCCACGACCCCGGACGGCACGCCATCGCCGGCTTCGACGAGGCCCACTTCCTGCTCAGCGACTCCGCCGGCCGGCGCCTGATCGAGGTGCTCAACCGGATGGGCCGCTCGCTCAACGTGACACCGATCCTTGCGACGCAGACCCTCGCGGAGACCGCCGAGCTCGACAATCTGCTCGGCGTTCGCTGCATGTTCGGCATGGAGTCGGAGCGCGAGGCCGCCACCGCGCTCGAGCTGCTCGGCCTCGACGGCAGCGACCAGCGGCTGCGCGCCACGCTCACCAGCTACCGCCGCGGGCGCTGCCTGATGCGCGACTACGCCGGCCGGGTCGGCCGCGTGCAGATCGACCTGCTCGACCCGCAGCTGCTGGCCACGCTCGACACCACCCCGCGCGCCCCCGACGCGGACGGGGCCGATGCCGCGCTGCGCCTCCCGGTCTAGCCGGGCCGCGGCGCAGATCGCTGCGGCAGTGCTGGCCGCAGCGCTCGCCCTGGGCGCTGACGGCGCCGAGGCGCAGCCGATCATTGCCGGCGGCCCGGCCGCTGGCGCACCGAAAGCGCAGGAGAGGCACCCGGCCGCCCGTCAGGGCCACGGGGACGAGCGACGCAGAGACGTCAGGCCCGATCGGCAGGGCTCTGGGCGCGATCCATTCGCCGCCATGGGTGGCCGCTCGCCGTTCTGCTCGAGCGTCGAGCTCGACGCGCGCGAGCGCGCCCACTGCCGCGGCTCCGGCGCGCTCTCGCATCCGTACGAGATCAACCGCTACGGCTTCGACACCCACATAGACACGGGTGCCGACAACATCGACGGCAACTTCTACGCCGCCGTCCAGACGCTCGCGCTGCTCTGCTGGACCGGGCTCACCTACCTGCTCAACGGCGTGCTGTTGCTGCTCGAGTGGGCGTTCTCGCTCGACCTGCTCTCGGACACGCTCGCCGCCGTGCGCCGCGCACTCACGCGCCTGCACCGCGACGTGCTCGGCGAACCCTGGTTCCTGGCCGCCGTCTCCGCCGCCGGCCTCTGGGGCATCTACCGCGGCTTCGTCCAACGGCGCTACGTCCAGGCCGCCGGCGGACTGGCGGCCACCGTCGCGCTCATGATCTGCGCGCTGCTGATCATCAACAGGCCCGCCGACACCGTCGGCTACGCCAGCAGCCTCTCCAACGACGCGGCGCTGGCAATGGTCGGAGGCGCCGCCAGCGGCAGCCTCGACCGACCGGAAGCCAGTTTCGGGCGGGCCACGAGCCGGCTGTTCGACCACCTTGTGCTGCGGCCATGGTGCGCGCTCGAGTTCGGCGACGTCGAGTTCTGCCTCGCGAGCCCCCGGCGCGTGGTCCCCGTCGACAAGGTGCCGGACCGCGACGAGATCCGGGCGGGCTGGCAGTCCGCACGCACCGTGGCGGACTGGTGGCTGCGCTACGAGGCAAACGGCGGGGGCGACGACGCCGACCAGCGCAAGCGCATCTACGAGGCCTGGCGCAACGCCGGCGGCCGGCTCCAGGACGCGGTGCGGATCCAGAAGCAGGGCGGCACCGTCACCCGCATCGCCCTGCTGTTCCTCGTCTGCGTCGGCCTGCTCGGGGCGATTCTGCTGCTGGGCTGGCTGGGCCTGCGCCTGCTCGGCTACGGCGTGCTCGCCGTCCTGCTGTTGCTCTTCGCGCCGGTCGCCTTCCTGGCACCCGCGCTGGGGGACTCCGGGCGCGCGACCTTCCTGCTCTGGGCCAAGCGGCTGCTGGGCGCGCTCGTGGCAAAGGCGATCTACGCGATCTTCCTTGCGGTCGTGCTGGTCGCGGCCGGTGCGCTCGCCGAGGCGTACAGCCTCGGTTGGCTTGCCGCCTGGGGGCTCCAGATCGTGTTCTGGTGGTCGGCCTTCCTCAAGCGCAACGACCTGCTCCAGTTCGTCACCGCGCCGCTGCCCGAGGACGCGCGCCACACTGCAAGCGGCGGCGTGGTGCGCGCGCTGCAGGGCGCCGCCTACAGCGCCGCCGGGGCGCGGCTGGCCCGATCCGGCGCGGCGGTCGCGGCGACACCGATCACCAGGCCCGCGGCCGGCGCGATCGCGAGCCTACGCGAGCGCCGCCAGGCCTCGGAAGCCGCGACCCAAACGGTCGCTGAACAGACCCTGCGCCGCCGCGGCCGCGCCGTGCTCGAGCAACGCCAGCGACAGGCCCAGGAGCTGGTCGCCCGCGACGAGCGCATCGGCGCCGAGCACGACCAGGTCACCCACGCGCTGCGCAAGTGGGACGAGCGCGCCGCGATCGCGCGCGCCCGCGACGAGTCACCGCCGGAGCCGACCGAGAGCGAGCAGGTGCTGCTGGCCCGGCGGCGCGAGCTCGAGCACGAACGGCCCCACCCGGCCGAGGTCCGCGCCGCGCGCGAGCAGCTGCGCCACGCCGCCGTCAACCGGGCCCGTAGCGGCGAGCCGGTCACCGAAGTCGACGAAAGGGCCTGGATCGAGCAGCGCCGGCGAGCCGAAGAGGGAGGGCAGCCGATCGCAGATGCGGAGGCGAAACAGTTGGCCGCGAGCGACGGCGATCGGCGCGAGCTCCGCGCCGCGCGCGCCACCCTCGACCGCGACGAGCTGCGGCGGGCCCGCGCCGAACAGCTCGCCGCCAACCGCAGGGAGCGCCGCGCCCAGCGTCGGCGCGCCGGCGTGCGCCCGCCGAGGCGATGAGCGGCCTGGGCCCGGTCCGGTTTCGCACAGCCGCACTCGTGGCTGTCGCGGCAATCCTCGTGGTGACAGCGGTCGCACCCCCGATCACTCCGGAGCGCCCGGCTCGCGGGGGGTCGGCCCCGATCTCGCGACTCGCGACGGACACGTCGCCATCGCAAGGGCGGCGCGAAGCGGTGCCGGCCGGACGCGCGAACGGCTGGGCGGCAGCCGAGCGCGGCGCGGGGATGCGGGTCGCGCGTCGCTTCGTTCGTTACTACCTGGCCTGGGAGCGGGCCCACACGAGTCCGTCGATACGCGCGGGCATTAGTGCCAGCGCCTCGCGCGAGTTGGCCCGGCTCGTGCTCACGGCGCCGCCGCGCCAGCCCCCCGCGGTCGCCCCACCTCCTCCGCCGGCTCGGTTTCTCGGCCTACGCGGCGAGCTGGCCCTCTCGCGCCGGCGCCTACACGTACAGGTTGAGCTCGCCCGCGGCAGACAGCGGTGGGCGATCGGGCTCGTCCTTCGCCGGAGCCGACAGCAGTGGCTGGTCGCCAGCGTTCGCGACTAGCCGCCGTTGCCGGCGCACCTCTGGCGGCCAAGGCCGCGGCGCTCGCCGCGCTCGGCGCATTCGCCTTTCTCTTCTGCGCGCTGCTGCTCGCCGCGCTGGTGGGGATCAGCGCCGGCAGCAGTACCGGGCCCTGCGGCGGGCTCGCCTGGATTGCCGGCACCGAGGTGCCGGCACGGTTGGTCCCGATCTACGCGCGCGCCAGCCGCCGCTACCGGCTCGGCCCGCACGGCGTCGCGGTCCTCGCCGCCATCAACAAGATCGAGACCGGCTTTGGCCGAAACCAGGGGCCGTCCGGCGCGGGCGCGCTGGGGTGGATGCAGTTCATGCCCCGCACCTGGGCCGCCTACGGGGTCGACGCCGACGGCGATGGCAGCAAGGACCCGTCCGACCCCGACGACGCCATCCATGCAGCCGCCCGCTACCTGCACGCCGAGGGAGCCCCGGCCGACTGGCACCGGGCGGTCTTCGCCTACAACCACGCCGAGTGGTACGTCCAGCAGGTCCTCGCGCAGGCAGACGCCTACACTGGCGGCGCTCCGCCGGCCGGCGGCGGCGAGTCGAGCTGCGAGCCCGCCGACGTCAGCGGCGTCAAGAAGGTAGCCGGCGGCGGCGCCTTCGTGCCGATCCCTGCTTTCCCCGGCCAGCTGATCGACCGGCGGCTGCTCGATGACATCGCCTACCTGCGCCGCCGCTTCCACATCCTCGTCACGGCTGGCTACGCGCTGACGGGCCACAAGGTCGGCGGCGAGCACCCGCTCGGGCTGGCGCTCGACATCGTGCCGGGGCCGGGCGGCACCTGGGCTGAGATCGACCGGCTCGCCCGCTGGGCCGAGCCAGCACAGGGCAAGCCGCGACCACCATGGCGCTGGGTCGGCTACAACGGCGACCCCGACCACGGCAACCCCAAGCATTGCTCCGGCGGCTGCGCCGCCCACCTCCACCTCTCCTGGCAGCACTCCGAGCCCACCGTGCCGGGCCGGCCCGCGGACTGGGTGCTCGTGCTCGAGCTCGAGGAGCACCCGTGACCCGGGGGGTCACGGACCATCGGATCACGACTGCCTCGGCAGAGGACGGTGGCCGACCGCCACACCACAGCCGCCAGACCGCCGAGGACGGACGACCGCTCCGCCGGCAACCGCTCATCGGCGCCTCGTGCGATCGCCGTCAGCCCGGGGCGGGCCTCACGCCCGATGGTCGCGCCCTGCGGGCGCGGAGAAGGGCGCAGCGGCCGCGCACCGGGTGCGGCCAGAAGCAGACGGAGGCAATGATGAGCTTTCTCCACGCCAGCGAGCTGGTCGGCAGACTCGGCGCCGGCAACCGCGAGCGGATCACGGCACTGCGACGCATGAGCCCAGCGCAGCGGCTCGACGCCTACCGGCGCGGCGAGTTCGACTTCGACACCTGCAGCACCTGGGCCGCCGCGTATCCCCACGAGGTGCCGCTGATCAACGGCGAGTTCGAGTTCATCGCTCGCCTGACCCCGGAGGTGCTCGACTGATGGCACAGCGCGCCCCCGCACGACTCAGCCCAGCCGAGGACCTCCAGGCCGCGCCCGTGTTCGAGGATCCGGAGGTCGGGCTGTACGTCTACCTCTGCCACCGCTGCGGCCAGCCGCTCACCGGGCCACACGACCTCTGCCACAGCGCCCTGCACGTCGGCACCGACCGACTCGGCATCGGCCGCGCGGTGCGCTCCAGCGAGCTCGCCCGGCTCGCCGGCGCCGCCCGCGCCGCGCTCGGAGCCCGGCCGTGAACGGGCCGCTGCCACCGATCCAGGGGCTGGCGGCGTTCATGGCCGCCCTCGCCGGCCGCGAGCCGTCCGGCTTCATCGAGCTGCGCTACCGCCGTCAGCCCGTTGGGGGCATGCGCCAACGCTTCTTCGACGCCCAGACGCCGAACGCCGCGGCGACGGCCGCGACCGTCCTATCGCAACACGGCGACGTCTACGTCGGCTGCGCCCCGCGCACGCGACGAGAGGGCGGCAAGGACGCCGTCCTGCACGGCTGGACGCTGTGGGTCGACTGCGACGACCCGCAAGCAATCGCGGCACTTGAGCAGTTCCGGCCACAGCCCGGAATCGTCGTGCGCAGCAGCCCGCGCGGCCTCCACGCCTACTGGCCGCTGGCGGAACCGCTCGACAGCGGCGAGCTCGAGCGCGCCAACCGCCGGCTCGCGCACGGGCTCGGCGCCTGCCAGAGCGCCGTCACCAATGCCGCCGCGCTGCTCAGGCCGCCAGCCACCCTCAACTACAAGTACGACCCGCCGGCCACGGTCGTGCTCAAGCGCCTCACAGGCGAGCGGTTCAGCGCGAGCCAGATCATCGGCGAGTTGGCGGACCCGCCGAGCGTGCCACGGCGAGGCGCCGGGCGGACGTCGCGGGAGCGAGCGGAAGACCCGCTGCTGGCGATCGCGCCGCCCGTGTATGTCGAGACGCTCACCGGCCGCCCGGTCGGGCGCGACGGCAAGATCGCCTGCCCATTCCATCCCGACAGCCGACCCTCGTTCCACGCCTACGCAGACCCGCGCGACGGCTGGGCCTGTTACAGCGCCAAGTGCTGGCGCGCCGACCGCCCCAACGGCGGCGACATCTACGACCTCGCCGCACAACTCTGGGGACTCTCCACCCGCGGCCCCGACTTCCCCGAGCTACGCAGCCGACTGCGCGCGCTCTTTCTGCCCGCCGCGGCGCCATCCAGCGAAAGCCGACGGAACGCCCGCAACCCACAACGCTCCTCGGCCGCGGCAGCCGGCACGCGTCCGGCGCCGCAATGAGCCTCCCTGCTCGCCTGGTGCACCCTGTCCCGACTCGTGCGGGTGTGCGGCCGGTCTCCTCGCCCAGGGTGGCACGCAGAGCGTGCGTAGAGGGCTTCGTCAACCGCACACCCTCACAAGGAGGAACGCAGTGAACAGCATCAGCATCACCGGCCGGCTCACCCGCGACCCCGAGCTGCGAGCGACCCCCAACGGGACCTCGGTTACGACGCTCCGGATCGCGAGCCCCCGCGCCCGCAAGCGCGACGAGGTCGACTACTTCGGCGTGACCGCCTGGAGCGGGCTGGCCGAGAGCTGCGCCGAGCACCTCGAGAAGGGCCGCCTGGTCCACATCGTCGGGCGCATCGAGTACCGCGAGTGGAACGACCCGGAGTCGGGCAGCAAGCGCCACGACTACGACGTCGTCGCGGAGAACGTCGAGTTCCTCGGCCCCAAGCCCAGCACCGGCGAAGGCGACCAGTCGCCCGAGCCGCAGCAGGCGACGGCGTAGCCCGCGTTGACCTGCCGCCACGAGGGCCCCGGCGCACGCCGGGGCCCCTCCGGCGTCAAAGTCCGTCCGGCCGGGACCTCGGGCCAGTCCGCCCTCTCCACGACCGTGCCGGACTTCGCGATCGAGCTCGACTGCGGCACTTGGGCCACGACGACAGCCACACCGCGATTCGCCACCTCCCGCTGCGCTCCCGGCGAGCCGCCCACCAGACGGACTGCCAAGCGGTCCGGCAGCGAGTTGGCCGCCGCGAGGGCCGCCGGCTCTGCCTTCATGACCACCTCGCGGCGCGGCGCGAGCTGCACGCCGAGGCGACGGCCGCCCCGGTCCCTGTTGAGTTCCCAGAGGCCGCGCTCGACCTCATCGACATCGGCTGGTGCCGCTTGGTCCGAGCGCGAGGCGCGGTGGGAAGGCCGGGACGTGCCCCCCGCCGCGGGACCCGCCCGCCCGGCCAGGATCGCACCCTGCGGGTGCGGCGGCCAGGGCAGTCGGGCCCGCACCGGGCGGGCCCATGACTCCCAAGGAGGAGCCGTGTCAGAGAAGACCGTCCACAGCGGCGAGCTGCGCACCATCGCGCTCGCCGACATCCACGTCGCCGAACGGTTCAACCCGCGCAGCGACTTCGACCGCGAGGAGCTCGAGCGGCTGCGCCGCTCGATCGAGCAGCACGGCGTGCTACAGCCACTCGTCGTCGGCCCCGACGCGGATGGCGGCTACCGGCTGATCGCCGGCGAGCGCCGCTACCGGGCAGCCAGCGACGCCGGGCTAGCCGAGGTCCCGGTGCTGCTTCGCCAGCCCGAGGATGACAGCGCCGAAGGGCTCGACCTGGCGCTCGTCGAGAACCTCGGCCGCAGCGACCTCAGCCCGCTCGACGAGGCACGCGCATTCAAGCGCCTACTCGACAAGACCGGCCTGACCCGCAAGGGGGTCGCCGAGCGGCTCTCGGTGCCGCAGAAGCGAGTCACCGAGAGGCTCGCGATCCTCGAGCTGCCGGCCGAGCTCCAGCCCAAGGTCGCCAGCGGGGCGATCCCGCCGGGTGCGATCAAGGCACTGGTGGGGCTGGCCAAGATCCACCCCGAGCTGCCGCAGATCGCGGCTGGCCGGGTAGCATCGCCGCCGCCGAACGAGTGGGACGAGCCCGTGACCTGGTCGCAGCTCAGCGCCGACCCGATCGGCGTGGCGGTCGGCCAGTACGTGGCGCAGAGCGCCGACCTGCCGTCCGATGTCTACGAGGCCGGGCTCGCGTACCCCGTCGGCCGGTTCTCGCTGTCCGACAAGGCCCGCGACGACGCCGCGAAGGTCTGCAAGCTGCTCGGCATCGAGCCCGAGTTGCTGTCCGTCCGCTTCGACAGCGAAGAGGTCGTGCAGGCGGAGGCGCTCAAGGCGGCCCACCGCTCGCCTCAGAGCCAGGCGGTCCTGATCGTGGGCCAGGACGTCGCCGACCAGCTCGCGGGCGACCAGATCGCCCGCCGGCTCAAGGAGGCGCGCGCGCAGGAGCGCCGTCGCCGCGAATGGGAGCGCCAGCGCGCCCAGCACGCCAACGGCTCCAGCGACGGCTCCGAGTCTCAGGACGAAGGCTCGGACGAGGAGCTGCGCGAGCAGCGCCGCCGCGAGCGAGAGGCCGAGCAGGAGGGCCGCCGGCAGGCGGCGGCCCACAACGCCGAGCTCGGCGCCGCGGTGGTCAAGGCGTTCGCCAGGGTCAAGCTCGACGAGCGGGCGGTGAAGGTGCTCGCGACCGTGAATCTGGGCGGCGAGCTCGACCAGCTGGCGATGCGGGGTGCCCGCTACGGCTTTCCCGGCTGGGTCGCACAGACCCAGACCAAGGGCGGCAAGGCGAAGACCGTCTACATCGAGCGGCGCGACGACGCCGGCGCTAAGGCGCGCGAGTACCTGTCCGTCGCCAAGACGGCCTCCGAGCTCGCCGGCCGACTGCTCGCCCTGGTGGCGATGGCTCGCCACGCCGACGAGGTCGCGGTAGCCCAATCGGCGCGGTCCTATTACCAGCTGCCCGTCCCGGGTGGGCTGCCCTGGGCGGGCGAGATCGTCGACCTGATCGACGAGCTCGCAGCCGAAAGGCTGCCCGAGCACCTCACGGCCGCGAAGCGCGCCGAGCGCGCCAAGCAACGCGAGGAGAAGGCGGAACGCGAGCAGCTCCGCCGGTCGATCGCCGAGCGCATCGCGAACGGCGACAAGCTCGACGCCGAGGAGCGCTCCCAGCTACGCGAGGAGATCGCACAGGCCTACCGGCCGTACTCGCCCGAGGCGCGCGAGCTCTACCAGCAACTCGACGACCTAGATGCCGCCGCGGCCGAGCACGAGCACGCCGACGCGGACGTCGAGGCGGAGGGGGAGGTGAGCGAGCCCGACGTTCAGTAGCACATCGGTGCCGACGGGGACGGCCGCCGCGGGTCGTCCCCGTCTGGCCTGCGCCTTGAGCCGCCCCCGCCGACAAACCGAGCACAAGACGATGAATCACCCGCTCACCACACCCTTAACCGCGCTGGCGGTGAGTGCCGGCACCACGCTCGCGGTGCTCGAGTCGGTGCCGATCCTCACCGACGCGCTGACCGGCGCCGGCATCGGCGCATTCATCGGCGGCGCCGTCGCCTACCGCCGCGAGCGCCGCGCCCGGGAGCGCGCGCGACAGCCGAGCGTCGAGCCCCGCTGGCTCATCACCCGCTGGACCTGGGCCGGTGCGGGCATCGGCATCCTGATCCACATCGGCGCGGGCGTACTATGAATCACATGGCGAGGCGCATCGCCCTGATCCTGCTGGCCATGGTCGCGGTCACCATCCCGATCGTGCTCGTCGGGCAAGCACTCGACTTCAGCGGTCTCGCTTGGCTCGGCGCCCTCGTCGTGGCGCTCCTGCTCGTCTCGCTCGTGGACCGCGACTACTTCTACGGGCCGCCGGCCAAGCCGCGCTCGCGCTGACCCACACTCGCGGACTCCCGGCCACGGCGCCAGGGAGGCGCCTCGAAGTCGTTGGGACGAATCGCTGCCTTCGGTCGAAGCGCAGGAGTACTGATGCTGCTCCTGTTCGTTGTCCCTGGCAACAGCGCCGGGTGCGCGTCTCGCCGCTGCGCCTACCTACATGCAGAGTCGTCGACGGATGGTTGGCGACCGTATACTTCTTCGCGCTCGGCAGTGCCGGTGCGAAGCGGTTCCTATAAGGCGCCACTACTGCTACTCGCCCTCTTCAAGGCCGAGCGAGGGCCGAACGGCAGGCGCGGGAACCGACATCGTGGCCGCCGATCGGAAGGGCCGCCATGGTCGACTCCGTGTTGGCGTTCACGATGCTTCTCATCGTGCTCGTCGTCGTGCTGCGCTACGTCAAGTAGCCGCTGGTGTGCTGGCCCGGCGTCACGCCGGGCCGGCACCAGACGCGTCCAGATGCCCGACCGTTCTCGGGCTGGTCGCGCGGTTGTTGCAACTGCGCTGGGGCCGGTCTCGTCGTCCCTTGGCTGACGTCGCGCGGCCGTCGTGCTTGCGCTTCCGCCTAGTGGCAGGCGTCTACGCGCCCGAGGTGCTCGCCGCAGCGATGGACGAGGAGCGATAGTCAGCCGGCCGATGACCGCAGGCACATCGACTACTGCCTTTCTGGAGCGGGAACGCGGAGCGCCCCGAGCCATCGTTCGGTGGCCCGGGGCTAGCGTCGCGGCGGCCCGCCCGGGCGGGCCGAGACCAGCGCGGTAAGCAGTTCGAGGGCCGTGCGCCCGCGGCGCCGGTCCGGCAGCGCCGCCAGATGGTGGACCGCCAGCTCTGCCTGGCGCAACTCCGCAATTGGTCGTTCGGCAAGCAGCCGGGTCAACCAGCGCAGGGCCGCGCGCTCGAATCGCTGGGGCTCCTGTTCCAGGATCAGCACCAGGATCTGGAGCGCGTCGTCGAGCGGTACGGCGGGTAGGTCTGCGGCGGCCGCCCGTACCGCGATCAGATCGCCGCGTGCGAGCGCCCTGCGAAAGACCGTGTGTGGCGAGCCGTGAGACGTGATCGAACGCATGTTCGCATAGCCGGACGGCTACTTCCAGCGCCCGCCTCGCGGGCGGCCGCCCTCGATCGTCGCACGCTCCGCGTGCCTGGGCGGGCGGCCGAAGCCCCGCGACGGGCGGGGCTGGACGAAAGGACCGCCTCATGCAACGGGATTCGATCCTGATCTACGCGGGCGACGAGGAGCTGCTTGCGAAGGTGGGGGAGCGACTTCGCCTCGATGGCTACGAGGCGCACGTCGCTCGGGCGCGCGACCAGTTCCTTTGGGCGCTGCGCGAGCGCCGCCCGACCGCGGTCGTGGTCGGCGAGGTGCCAACGCTCCCGGCCACGCTGGCGCTGTTGCGCGAGCTGCGCCGCGACGAGGCGGGCGCCGACCCGAACGTCCCGGTCCTGCTCCTGAGTGGCGCTGCCGGAGAGTTGGCGGAGCTGGCCGCGTTCGATGCGGGCGCCGACGACTTCCAGCCGGCTTCGGTGACGTACCTGCGGCTGCGAGCCCGACTGAGGGCACTGGTCGCCCGCAGCCGGATCACTCGGCGCGCTCAGCACATCCAGGTCGGATCCATACGGATCGACGCCATCCGCCGCCAGGTCACCTGCGCCGGATGCGCGCTGCCACTTTCGACGACCGAATTCGCGCTGCTGCACGAGCTCGCCCGCGAGCCGCAGCGCGTCTTCACCACCCGCGAGTTGCTCGAGCGCGTGTGGGGCTGGCCGTCAGACGCCGGCGCGCGTACCCGCCGGGTCACCGCGCACGCCGTGCGTTTGCGTCGCAAGCTCGCTGACGCGGGCATCACTGGCGCGATCGAGAACTGTCGCGGGCACGGCTATCGGCTCGGCCTCATCGAGCACGACCCCGCCCCGGCGGCGTAGGGAGGCGACATGTCAGGCCCGCGCGGCGCCGTCTACCTGCTCCATTTCGAGCGTCCCTACCAGCACGCGCGCCACTACCTGGGCTGGACTGCGGATCTCGAGGCGCGTCTGATCGAGCACCGCGCCGGCCGCGGCTCGCCGCTGATCCGGGCGGCCGCCGACGCCGGCATCGGCTTCGTCGTGTCGCGAACGTGGCCCGGCGACCGTAGTGACGAGTGGCGACTGCAACGGATGAAGGACGAGCCCGATCGCCTGTGCCCGGTTTGTCGCCGCCTCTGCGGTGGCGATGGTGCAGCGGGTGCGAATTGAGAGGCCGCGCGCTTGGCGCCCTGGGCAGCCCCAGGCGGGTTGCCGTCTGATCCCGGCGCCGGTCCTGGCCGCTGAGCATCGCGCCCTAGCGGGCGCGTCAGGGCGGCGCAGGCCCCGCGCCCGGGCGGGGCCCGACCGAAGGGACGGACCTGATGGCTCGATCGACGTGCAAACTCAGCCATGACGAGCGTCGCCGCCGCGACCGCGAACGGCTCGCCGAGGCGACCCGCGCGCTGCTCCACTCCGAGGGATGGAGAGCGTGGCTGCGCACCCGCGCAACGCTCCACACCTACAGCCTTCACAACACGCTGCTGATCGCCCAGGCGGCGCGCCGGCGTGGCTTCTCACCGACCCATGTCGCCGGCTTTAAGGCCTGGCTTCGCCTTGGCCGCGCCGTGCGCAAGGGAGAGCGCGGCATCCCCATCCTCGCGCCGATCCGAGTCAAGCGCAGCGACGACGGCGACGAGAACGACGAAGCCCGCCTCTTCTTCCGCACCGTTCACGTGTGGGACGTGTCCCAGACCGACCCGCTCCCGGACTTCGAGCCGGCGCCGCTGGCGCCTCCGCATGCTCCGATCGAGGGTGACTCGCACGCGCACCTGCTCGATTCGCTCCAGGCCCTCGCCCGCGAGCTCGGGTACACGGTCGAGTATCGGCCTCTCGACCGCGCCGAGGGACTTTGTGACCGCCGCCAGCGGCGGATACGAGTCGCCGCTCAGCTCGCCCCGAACGCCCGGGTGGCGGTCCTCGTTCACGAGCTTGCCCATGCGCTGGTCGGCCGGGAGGCGGGGCTCACCAAGGCACTCGAAGAGCTGGTGGTGGAGGCCGTCGCCTACGTCGTGTGCGCCGGTGCCGGCCTCGACACCTCGCCCGACTCCGTTCGCTACATCGCCAGCTGGGGCGGCGACGACACGCCCGAGCAACTCGAGCAGACCGCGCAGCTGATCGACGGGCTCGCGCGCCGCATCGAGCGCGCTGTGGAATCGGCGACCGAGGCGGAGCACGACGTCCAGCACGGGGCCGCTGCCTAGCACGTCGCGTGGTGGGGCTGCGCTCGTGCCGCGGCCCATTGTCGCCCGCACGCGGGCGGAGAGGGCCGCAGCGCACCCCACCACACGAGGAGACCGACGTGGCCCCATACGACTCCACGCCGAGCCGACGCCAGCTCCGCTACCTGCGCCAGCTCGCCGAGATGACCGGTACGAGCTTCACGCCGCCGGCGACACGCAGGCAGGCAAGCGAGCAGATCGAGCGGCTCAAGCAACGCGCCGGCTCGGCCGGCGTCGAACGACGCCAAGATCGCGACGCCGTCACCCGCGGCCTCACCGAGCAGCAGCCGGCCAGCTCTGTGCGCGACGACGAGATCTCCGGCTACGGCTCGGATTGTCGGTGGTCGCATTCGATGCGAGACCGGTAGTCCGCATCGTGCGAGCTCGGCGCAGGTGGCTGGAGGGTGGCCGCGCGCTTGGTGCTGGAAGAAACGCTGGCAACGTGCGGGCTGGTTGTCGGCGACGACGCCCAGGGTGATGTGCCTTGCGAGATTCTTGCATCTGATGCAGGGCCGGGATTCGCGCCGTTCGGTCCTGTCGAAAGCGTGCCACGGCGCCGCCGCCAGCCGCTCACGCGGGCGGCGACGCGGCTACGCCGCTTGCCGGTGCTAGCGGACTGTCCCTACCTGCGCCGAGCTCTCCGAGCGCGAGAGGTGCTCGAGCTGATGGCAGACGGACTCACGAGCAGCGGGATCGCGAAGCGCCTCTTTCTGAGCGAGCGAACCGTCGAAGCCCACGTGCGCCACCTGCTGATGAAGCTCGACCAATCTGAGGGAGAGGACGGCCACCGCCGCGTCCTCGCGGTGCTCGCCCCTGATCATGCGACGCAGGCTCAGGCCTAGCATCGTGATCGACCCGGCAACCTCAGGCCACAGCGTCTTGCGCGCCACTGCACTGCACGTCTTTGCCGTGGCGCTCGTAGCAGACGATCAGGTACACCTTGGTGCCCTCGCGAATGGAGAGTTGGTCGGAGATGGCAGCGCCGCCCGCAATGTCGGTCACCTGGGTGGCCCGGTTCCCGTGGAGCAGGTATGCGCGCACGCCGAGCTTGTCGCGCACTCCGTCGTAGGCCACGAGAAAGTCGCCCTTGTGAAAGAAGGCGACCGATCCACCCTTGACTTTGATCGTCTCGTTCTCGCCAGCGAACGCCGCGGGAACGCTCACTGCGAAGAGGGTCAGCGCCAGAGCGCCGGTCATTGCCGTTCGTCGGATGATGGCGGGGATCTTCATTCCTCTACCTCGTTGGGGTCGGTTGAACCCCCAACGACGCGTGCCTGCGCCGCGTTGTTCCCTCGCCGCGCGGACTTTCCACCCATGGAGATCTCCGCCGCGGCGAGAGCCCGGCGACGCCGTGGCGATCAGCCGCCATGACCGAACACGACCCATAGCGCCATGTCTTCCCCACATGCGTGCCGAGCGCGAGCGGAACTTCCGGCAACCGAATAGCCGGCCTGCACCAGTCCAGGCTCGTTGGGCCCGGGACTGACACGTAGCCTGCGGGCGCTGGTCTCCGGGCCAGCCCTCGCAGGATCGCACGCCGGGGGCGTGCAGCGCGTCGGGCATGGCCACTACGAACAGCGCCCCCACATACCGCTCCCTCACCGACGCCTGCCTCACCGGCAAGCAGGTCGTCCTCGCCAGCTACGACATCAACGGAGGACGTCGGCAGCTAGTGGGCGAGCGCATTCAGGGACGTGTCGCCCTCTCCGACATCCCGGAGGGCGACACCGGCAGGGTCTACCTCGTCGAGCGTCACGTCTGCTCGAAGGCCGAGCTCGAGGCACTCGTGACGGACTACCTCGACCTGGCCCTACGGCTCGGCCGCCCGCCGCTGGAGCGTGACTGGATTTACGGCGACTGACAGGAATCCCGCGAAGCCATCCGCGTCTGCGGCTAGCTTCGGGGCCACCTGCAAATCGGCCCCCGCGCCGCGCTAACGACCGGGGGCCCGGCACCGAAGAGAGGCCTTCGATGCAAGCTCAGCCTAGCCCTCCCCTCAACCGGCCGTCCGGCCCGCGAGCGCTGGAGCGCGTGGTGCTCATGACGCTGCTCGACTCTTACCCGGCCCCGTTCACCGACGAGGAAGTACGACGCGAGCTCGGCTGCAGCGAGGTGGCGGTCAGCGACGCGATCAGCTCGCTGGTGGGCGCCGGCCTCCTACACCGCAACGTCGGCTTCGTGCTTCCCACCCGGGCGGCCGCACGCTTTGGCGAGCTCGAACGGCTCGACCCGTGGCAACGAGGCGGCGAGCGCACACGATAGGTCGAAAACGTGTCCTCGGGGCAAGTTCTCGAGCAGAAACCGATGCCTCTAGAACGACGTCCCGCGGTCCCCGAGCGGCCAGCTAGCGGTGCTAGTCATCTCGACGATCCGGCAAGGTCGAGCAACGTGGGGGGCGGTGGGTCTACCTCGCCGGTCCTGAGCCTGACGCCCGCCGATGTCGAGGAGATAGTGGAGCGCGTGGTCGCCCGGGTCAGCGAGCTGGTGCGACCGCAGCTCTGGTTCGGGCTCGTGGACGCTGCGGACGTCGCACGGCGGCTCGGCGTCCACGACAACTGGGTGTACGCCCACGCCGACGAGCTCGGCGCGATCCGGCTCGGCGACGGGGAGAAGGCGCGGCTGCGCTTCGACCTCGAGCGTGTGGCCCGCGCCATCGGCGTGGCCGAGCACGAGCGAGGCGGACGAGGTCTCGGGCGACCGCGGAGGCACGGTTTGCCGCCGGGGGTCCGCCTAATTGAGGGCCGCGGCCGCTGACCGTCGCCCCGGGTTACCATCGACCGATGCCGCGCCCGCGTACCGGCACCATTCGGCGAAGGAAGTCGGTGCTGGGTGTGAGCTACGGACTGCAGCTCTCGTACAGGGGCGAGCGGATCTACCACCACCTCGGCGGCGACTGGGAGGGGTGGACCGAGGAGCGCGTCAAGGCCGAGCGCGACTTTGTCATGCAACTCGTTGCTCGCGGCGAGTACGTGCCGCGACGCAACGAAGCTCCGCCGCCACCGCGCGACGATGAGGTTCCGACGTTTCAGATCTTCGCTTCCTTGGTGCTGGATCGAAAGCGGCAGCGCGTCGGCAGGAAGCGGCTCGAGGATCTGGAGTGGCGGCTGCGCACGGCGATGGACCACTTCGGTAGCTATCCCCTCGACACGATCGACGTCGCCCTCGCGGACGAGTTCGTCGACCAGAAGCTGCGGGAGCGGGACCAGATCGAGCGCGCTGCCGAGGAAGGCCGGCCACTGACCGAGAAGTACACCGATCCTCGGACCGGCCGTGTCCACGAGCGCCGGCGTCGTGGGCTTGCGAACAGCTCGATCAACAAGGTGCTGGCGGCGGTGCGCATGGTGCTCAAGGAGGCGAAGCGGCACGGGTGGATCGAGCACAACCCGCTTGACGACGCCGACTGCTTCCTTCCCGAGCCCACTCCCGCCCGGACGTTCCTCGAGGTGTCCCAGATCGGGGCGCTGCTCCAAGCCGCCCACCTGCTGGACGGTGAGCAACGCAAGCTCGACTGGCGCGACGTTCGAGCCATACGCGAGTCGGGCGAGCCTGCCACGAGACTGGGCAGCCGGTACGGGGTGAGCGAGACGCTCATCCGCCGCATCCGGAGGAAGGAGATCTGGGTCACTGAGCGACCGCGGGAGGCGGCGCGGCTCCCCTTGGTGGCAACGCTCCTGCTCGCTGGCCCGCGCGTGTCGGAGCTCTGCTGCATGGACGACGCCAACCTCGATCGCGCGTTGCGCAGGATCCGGATGCCCCGCGTGAAGACGGACGCGTCGGAGCGGATCGTCCCGATGGTGCCCGCTCTGCACGAGATCCTGCTCGCTGCACGGACCGAGGTCCGAACGGGGCCGGCATTCCCAACCCGCAACGGCACGCGCCAGCACCCGGATAACGTCCGCTCACGGCTGCTGGCTTCGGTACGCGAGCGCGCCAACGAGCTGCTCGCCGAGCGCGAGCAGCCCCTCATCGGCCACATGACGCCGCACACGCTGCGGCGCACGTTCGCGTCGATCCTGGCCGAGGTGGGGGTGCCACCGCGACGGGCGATGTACCTGCTCGGCCACACCGACCCGACGCTCACGATGCGCGTCTATCAGCAGGTGCTCGACATGGGAGGAGCGGCCGTCGACACGCTCGAAAAAGTGCTCGGCTGCACCCTCGAAGAGGCACTCGCGACCTACTCAGGAAGGGCGGGTTTTGGTAGCGAATTGGTAGCCAGCCCGAAAAACCCTGCCACCCGGCGCGACGATCCGAGGTCTGAAGAAGCGATTTGAGGCTCTACGGAGCCGAGGCGAGCGAAGCGGCTGAAGGGATTCGAACCCTCGACCTTCTGCATGGCAAGCAGAACGGGTGAGACCTGAGTCGATGGCGAAATCCCTGCACACCACCAGTTTTGCGGCCGTCTGCCGCGGCTGGACGTTCCCCGGAGT
>DASXBA010000020.1:0-17326 GCA_036406475.1 Thermoleophilaceae bacterium
GGGCTACAACCTGGACTTCGACGTCCGCTACCTGTGGATGCGGCAGAAGCAGATCATCGGCTCGCACTTCGCGAATGCCTACGAGTGCATGAAGGCCAACGAGCTGATCGAGCAGTCGAGGATCCGGCCCGTCCTGTGGCGGACGCTGCCGTTCGAGGGCGTGGCCGAGGCGCACCAGCTGATGCGCGAGAACCAGCACCTGGGCAAGATCTCGATCCTCGTCGGCGCCGACAAGGAGGGCCTCGGGAAGACCGAGGAGGGCCCGGGCGCGATCTACGCCGAGGTGGGCGCGTAGTGGTCGCGAACGGAATTGCGCTCCGGCGCGGACGAGAGCCTGGTCCAGACGCCGTCCGGGACGAGCGGAATTACGGGAGCGACCACTAATGCCGGTCCTCGTCGAGATCCGCTGGGCCGCCAACCCCTTCAGGGGCGACAAGTTCGCCGCGGGCTGGCTGCCCGCCGCCGAGGCGGCGATGGACTACGGCGCCCTCTCCTGGGCTTTTTACCGCGCCCAGGAGGGCGGGCTCGACTTCGTGCAGCACGCGGTCTTCCCGACGAAGGCCGACTTCGAGCGCTACTGGTACTCCGAGACCGCCGCGGAGACGCGCACGGAGCTCTCCGGCTACTTCCAGGTCCCGCTCCTGCCGACCATCTGGGACATCGTCGGCAGCGGCGCGACCCTGGCGCCGTCGCCGGATCGCGCGTAGGGTCGCATCGGCCGGCCCCACACGGAGAGGACTCGCACATGAACAGAGAACGGCTGATCCCGGTGGCGGGGATCCTGGCGGTCATCGCCGTCATCCTCGCGTTCGTAATCGGCGGTGAGACGCCCGACGGCGACGACTCGCTCAGCAAGATCGTGCGCTTCTACAGGGACAACGACTCGGAGCAGATGATCGCCGCGTCCTTCCTCGGCTGGGGGAGCGCCCTGTTGATGGTCTTCGCCGGAGGCTTCTGGCGGCTGCTGCGCAACGCCGAGACCGAGCGTTACGGCTCCTCGACCCTGTTCGTGATCGGGGCGACGATGTGGGCCGCGGGTGCCTCGATCTTCGCCGGGCTCACGTTCGCCCTGGGGGACTTCGCCGACGACCTCACGCCGAGCGCGATGCAGACGCTGAACGCGCTCAACTCGGACATGTTCTTCACCCTCGCGCTCGGGACGTTCGGCTTCTCGATGGGCGCCGGCGTGGCGGTGCTCAAGACTGCGGTGTTGCCCAAGTGGCTGGGCTGGTTCGCGATCGTGATCGGCGCGCTAGCGATCACCCCGATCGGCTTCTTCGCGATCCTCGTGATGGGGCTCTGGGTGGTGATTGCGAGCGTCGTGCTGCTGATGCGGAGCTCTACCCCCGCTCCAGCGGCGCCATAGTCAGGCCGCTGCCGCGCAGCTGCTCCCAGTAGAGCTCGGCGGGCTCGCGCGCGCCGGTCCAGACGATCGCCTGCCCGCTGTTGTGGATCTTGTTGGCCATCGACATCCCCTGGTCGTAGCTCACGCCCGGGAGCGTCTGCGACAGCGCCCGGGCCACGCCCTCGAAGGTGTTGTGGTCGTCGTTGAGGACGATCACGCGCCACTCGCCGCCGAGGTCGCTGCCGGGGTCGGTTGCCTTGGGGGCCTCGACGGTGGAAGAGCTCACGACGGCACCGGCGCGGCCTCGGCGCGCTTGCGCCAGTAGCGCTCGAGGCCCTGGAACGCCTGCTCGGGCGGGACGGCCTGGACGAAACGCTCGGCGGCCTCCGCGTCGGTGGCGTCCCGGACCTCGCGGTCGAAGGCGCGGACGAAGTCCTCCTCTCCGCCGCGGCGGGCGATGTCCGCATGCTCGACGAGCGACGTGCGCACCCGGTGGAGCTGGTCCTCCACGTCCGTGACCCGGCCGAAGTGCGTCAGGCAGAGGGCGAGCGGGTTCCACTTGGCGATCAGCTGGAGGGAGTCGAGCCAGGCCTCGACGTCGATGTCGGGTGGCGGCGTCGGCGCAACCGTGTGATCGTGCGGCGGGATGCGGACCCCGGCCGTGTCGCCCACGTAGACGTCGCCGCTGTCCACGTGCAGATATGAGACGTGGTGCGAGGCGTGCCCCGGCGTGTACGCGACCTTGAAGCCCTCGATCTCCTCGCCGCCGCTCAGCGGACGGATCCGCTCCTCGGGCACCGGCGCGACCTCGCCCCAGAGCCGCTCCATGTCGTCGCCGTAGAGTCGCGCGGCGCTCTCGAGCAGCTTGGACGGGTCCACGAGGTGCGGCGCCCCGACCTCGTGCACGTAGACGACGAGGCCCGGGAAGCGCTCGCACAGCGTTCCCGCCGCCCCGGCGTGGTCGAGATGGATGTGCGTGAGGAGCAGCGCGCGCGGCTCGACGTCGCCGAGCGCCTCGATCAGAGTGTCCACGCACGTGGTCGGACCGGGGTCGACGATCGCGCCCCCTACGTCGTAGGCGCAGATCACGCGATCGCGCCCGAGATGCATTACGTCGATGGGTCTGCTCACACCCGTTTGGACCTTAGTGTTCCCGGCGCCAAGCCGCCTTGGACCTACCCGGGATCGGGTTTACCCTGTTCCCAGCCCCCGGATTCGCAGGCAGGTTTTTTGGCTCAGAACGTCGACGGAGGTGCCGCCGCGCCTCAGGCCACAAGGAGCGTGCGCGCGTCCTTCCGTCGCGAGGGCGAATACTGGACTGTCGAGCACGGCGAGGGAGCGCTTCGCCTGCGCGACAGCAAGGGGCTCGGCTATCTCGCGACCCTCTTCGCCAATCCGGGCGTGGAGATCGCCGCGGCCGATCTGGTCGGCGGCGTCTCCTCGGGGGGCGGTGATGCCGGCGCGCTGCTCGACGACGCCGCCAAGGCCGCCTACCGCGAGCGGGTGGCCGACCTGAAGGCGGAGCTCGAGGAGGCGGAGTCCTGGGGCGACCCGGAGCGCGTCGCCGCCACCCGCGAGGAGCTCGACTTCATATCGCGCGAGCTGGCCTCGGCGGTCGGGCTCGGCGGCCGCGACCGGCGGGCGGCGTCGGGGGCCGAGCGCGCGCGTGTCAACGTGACGCGTGCTATCCGCTCGGCGCTCAAGCGGATCGAGGAGAACGAGCCTGAGCTGGGCCGGCGGCTCGACGCCGCCGTCAGCACCGGGACCTTCTGCGTCTACCGGCCGACGGAGGGGCTCGAGCTTGCGGTCGGGGGTCAGGTCGCACCCGCTGCTCCCGAGGGCGGCCGGGCGCTGCGGACGCTCGTCTTCACCGACATCGTCGACTCCACCGGCCACGTCCGCCGGCTCGGCGACGCGGGCTGGCGCGACCTGTTGCGCCAACACGACGAAATGCTGGGGCGGCTGACGCAGGAGCACGACGGCCGGCTCGTGGCCAAGGCCGGCGACGGGCTCTTCCTGGCGTTCGACTCGCCGCGGGAGGCCCTCGCCTGGGCGGCGGACGCCCCCGGGGCGGTCACGGCGCTCGGGCTCCAGCTGCGCGTGGGCCTCCACACCGGCGAGTGCGAGCTGCTCGACGACTCGCTGGTGGGAATGGCCGTGCACGTCGCGGCGCGCGTCAGCGCCCTGGCGGGTCCCGGCCAGGTGCTGGCTTCCCGCACCGTGCGCGACCTGGTGACCGGTTCCGATCTCGAGCTCGTCGACCGCGGCCAGCACGACCTGCGCGGCATCCCGGGCGAGTGGCAGCTGTTCGCCCTCCGCGGCGAGGGCCTCGAGGTCGACGGGCCCGTCGCGGCCGATCCCACCAAGGTGTCCGCGGCGGAACCGGCTCCCGGGGCGACCGACGGCCGGCCCAGCACGAACCTGTTCGGCCGCGACCGCGAGCTCGCGGAGCTGGGACGGGCGCTGTCCGAGGCCGAGCGCGGCCGCGGCTCGCTCTACCTCGTCTCCGGCGAGCCGGGGGTGGGCAAGACGACGCTCGCGGACGCCGTCTCGTCGACGGCGGCCGGGCACGGCGGCCAGGTGCTCTGGGGCCGCTGCTGGGAGGCGGGCGGCGCACCTGCCTTCTGGCCCTGGGTGCAGATGCTCCGCTCCTACGCGCGCGGCGCGCGCGCCGACGCCGTGCTCGAACGGCTCGGGCCGGGGGCCCAGCCGCTGTCGCAGCTGGTGCCGGAGCTGGGCCACGCCGGGAACGGGACGGCCGCCGAGTTCGAGTCCGACGACGCGCGCTTCGTCCTCTTCAACGCGGTCATCGCCTTCCTGCGAGAGGCCAGCCGGCAATCGCCCCTCGTCGTCGTGCTGGACGACCTCCACGCCGCCGACGAGCCCTCGCTCCTCCTGCTCGACTTCCTCGCCCACGAGATGCGCGACGCGGCGATCCTCGCGATCGCCACCTACCGGCCGCTCGAGGTGAATTCCGAGGTGATCGGCCGGCTGACTCGCGACGGGAACGCCCTGCCGCTGAGCGGGCTCGGCGAGGACGACGTGAAGGCCTTCGTCGAGGAGCGGACCGGCCTCGAGTCGGGTGAGCTCGCCCGTGCGCTGTACCAGGCCACCGAGGGCAACCCGTTCTTCGTCGAGGAGCTCGTGCGCCTCCTGGTCGCCGAGGGCCGACTCGAGTGGCCGGACGAGCTGCTCACCGGCGACGTACCCGTCCCCGACAGCGTGCGCGAGGCGATCAACCGCCACCTCGCCCCGCTGCCCGAGGAGGCGATCGAGGTGCTCCAGCTCGCCGCCGTGCTCGGCAAGGAGTTCACCTTCGCCGGCCTCGAGCGCATCTCGGAGCTGCCGCCGGACCGGCTGCTGCGGACCCTCGACCGCGTGATCTCGAACGGGCTCGTGGCCGAGGAGGTCACGATCCTCGGCGGCTACCGCTTCGTCCACGCGCTCGTGCGCGAGGTGCTCTACGACGGCCTCGGCGCCAACGCCAGGGTCGGGCTCCACAGGCGCGTGGCCGAGGGCCTCGAGTCGCTCTACGCCCAGGACCCGGAGCCGCACCTGGCCGAGCTGGCGCATCACTTCCTGCTGGCCGCCCCCGGCGGCGACCTCGCCCGCGCCATGGACTACACGACGCGCGCCGGCGACCGGGCGATGGCGCAGCTCGCGTTCGAGGAGGCCGTGCGCCACTACCGGCGCTCGCTGGCGACGCTTGCCCGCCGCGAGCCACCGGAGCCGGCTGCCCGCCGCGACCTGCTGATCGAGCTCGGCGCCGCGCTGCGCAAAGCGGGCGACCCGGTCGCGGCCAAGGAGGCCTTCCGCGACGCGGCCGAGCTGTCGCGGCGGCTCGGCGACGCCGAGAAGCAGGCGGAGGCGACCCTCGGCTTCGCCGGCCGCTACTGGACGACGGGCGTGGTGGACGAGTCCGTCATCGAGCTTCTCGAGGATGCCCTGGCGGCGATCGGCGACGCGGACACCCTGCTCCGCGCCGCGCTGCTGGCCCGCCTGGCAACCGAGGTCTACTACGCGCCTCCCCGCGGCCGCGCCGAGAAGCTCAGCACGGAGGCAGTGGAGATCACCCGGCGGCTGGGCGACAAGCGCGCCCTCGCCTCGGTGCTCGACGCGAGGCTCGGCGCCACCTGGGGCCCCGACAATCTCGACGAGCGGACCCGGCTCTCGGAGGAGGTCGTGGAGCTCGCGGAGCAGGCGGGCGACAAGGAGACGGCGCTGCGGGTGCAGGCCTTCCACGTGAGCTGCCTGCTCGAGGCCGGCGACATGCAGGCCACCGACGCCGAGCTCCAAGCCGCTCGCCAGCGAGCGGAGTACCTGAGGCAGCCGCGCTACCTCTGGCACATCAACGGGCTGCGGGCGCTCCGCGCGCTCATGTCCGGCCGCCTCGAGGATGGGCAGCGGCTGATCGAGGAGACGCTCGAGTACGGCCGCCACGCGGACGAGCGGATCGCCCGCCACCTCTACGCGATCCAGATGACGACCCTGCGCTACGCCCAGGCCCGCCTGGACGAGCTCGAGCAGACGATGCGGGCGTTCGTCGACCAGTACCCGCACCTGCACGGCTGGCGCTCCACGCTCGGCCTCCTGTACGCCGAGCTCGGCGAGACCGACAAGGCGCGCACCGAGCTCGAGACGGTCGGCGCCGGGGGCTGGACCGACCTTCCGCGCGACAGCGCCTGGCTGCTCACGATCGCCCGCGGCGCGGACACCAGCGCGCTGATCGGGGACCGCGCCACCGCCGCCGTGCTCTACGACCTGCTGCTGCCGTTCGGCACCCGCAACGTCACCCTCGGCCGAGTGGCGAGCATCACGATCGGCTCCGCCTCGCGCCACCTCGGGCAGCTCGCCACGACCCTCGGGCGGCTCGACGAGGCGGCCGACCACTTCGAGGCCGCGCTCGAGATGAACGGCAGGACCGGCGCGCGGCCGTGGCTCGGCCTGACCGCCACCGACTACGCCCGCATGCTCCGCGCCCGGGGCGCCGGCGGCGACCGGGAGCGCGCCGACGAGCTGACGGCGCACGCCCTCGAGCTCGCCTCGCAGCACGGGCTCGCGATCGTCGAGCAGCACGCCCGTGGCGGATAGCCGCGACCCGCGCGCCTCGGCGCTCAACCTGATCACGGAGGTCGGTGGGCGCGGCCGGGTCTGGCTCCGCTTCCTCTTCTTCGCGGCCACCATCCTGCCGCTGCCGCGGCTCACCGTGCTGCGCCTGAGGCTGATCCACTACGCCCGCTGGACCGTGATCGGGCGCTCGCTCTTCTTCGAGAGCAACTTCAACGGCACGGCAGACGCCTACGTCGAGGCGTTCTCGTACGTCTTCCCCAAGGGCATGCGCTACATCTGGGGCAGCTCCAAGGACTTCCCCGGGCCGGTGCCGGTGGAGGCGCTGCGTAGATGGATCGACAAGGGCGAGGTCGAGACCGCGCACTACTACTGCGCCTACCCCGAGGCGAGCACCAAGGAGATCCTTGCCGGCATCGAGGTCCGGCGGCGCCTGAGGGAGTTCAACGAGCGGACCAGGGGCATGGACGCGACCCGGTTCGCCACGGAATACCAAGCGCTCGTGTCCGAGCTTCAGCTGCAGATCTGACTTGTCCGACTCCTGCGGACAGTCGCGGGCTCTGACCCTGCTCACGCCGGTGAGCGACGAGGCAGGGCTGAAGGCCGCGCTCGCCGGCCTGCCGGAGGGTGACGAGAGCCCGCTCGCGCGGCTGCCCGGCACGCACTTCGCCCGCTGGGTCGTGATGCCCGGCAGCCGGCTCCTGTTCAGCGCCACCCACGACCGCGCGGTGCCCGACTACGTGGAGCAGATCGCCAGGCTGATCCCGGACGAGGCGGACCGGGTCTGGGGCCACTGCGACGGCTACCCGGGCGCCGCGGATCCCGCGACCTTCGTCGGCTACATGGACAAGCACCGGATACGAACCAACCTGTTCGTATCGGCATACCCCCATGCCGACCTCGCCGAGGTGCGCGAGGGCCTCGATCTGCGCGCGCGCCTCGGCGGCTTCGCGCCGCGGGCGCAGTCGATGGGCCCCGAGGAGCTACGGGCCGCGTTCGCAGAGGCCGGCCTTGGCTGAAATCGACCAGAGCGACCTGCAGGGGAACATCCTCTGCGGCTACGGCAACGCGTTCGAGCACGCGCTCTTCCTCTTCCTGCACGTCGACGACGCCGGCGGCGGCCGCACGCTGCTCGGCGAGCTGGCCGGGGAGGTGACCGACGCCATCCCCTGGGACGAGAGGCCCGAGAAGACGCTCAACGTCGCCGTCACCCACGCCGGGCTGGGCGCCCTCGGTGTGCGCGCCGAGCTGCTCGAGTGCTTTCCCGAGGAGTTCCGAGCCGGGATGGAAGCGCGCGCCGGGATGCTCGGCGACGAGGACGAGAGCGCCCCCGACCGCTGGGACGAGGGCCTGCGCGGGGGCAGGCCACAGCTGCTCGTGAGCGTGGCCGCCGTCTCCGAGCAGGCGCTCGATCAGGCGGCGACCCGGTTGCGGGAGCGGCTCGGGACCGGCGTGTCGGTGGCGCACGAGGAGCGCGCCGGCGTGCTCCGCGACCTGCGGCCGGACGAGCCGGTTCGCGAGCACTTCGGCTTTGCCGACGGCCTCTCGCAGCCGACGATCGAGGACCCGAACGCCGGCCCGCACGACCACCCCGGCCGCGGCACGCCCACCCGGGACGGAGCGTGGGACGACATCGCCCCGGGCGAGTTCGTCCTCGGCTACCCGGACGAGGACGGGCTCGTGGCGACGAAGCCGCCCGACCCGCTGGGCAGGAACGGCAGCTTCGTGGTCGTCCGCAAGCTCCACCAGCACGTCGGCCGCTTTCGGGACTACGTGAGCGAACACGCCGCCCAGCTGGGCATGCCCGAGGAGATGCTCGCGGCCAAGGTCGTGGGCCGCTGGCGGAGCGGCGCGCCGCTCGAGCTCTCCCCGGACGAGGACGACCCGGAGCTGAGCGTCGGTGGGGCCCGCAGCAGGGAGCTGAACGACTTCCGCTACGGCGACGACCAGAACGGGTATCGCTGCCCGGTCGGTGCCCACATCCGGCGCGCCAACCCGCGTGACGCGCTCGGCTGGCACGGCCTCCTGACCAAGCGCCACCGGATCATCCGCCGCGGCATGCCCTACGGGCCGGCCTTCGACGGCCGGGAGGCGGACCGCGGCCTGATGTTCGTCTGCTACCAGGCGAGCATCGCGCGCCAGTTCGAGTTCATCCAGTCGCTCTGGCTGAACGACGGCGACCCGTTCGGCCTCGGCGCCGACCGCGACCCGCTCGGGGACACGCGGCCGAGCGAGAAGATGACGATCCAGGGCGAGCAGCCGCGCTTCCTCGCCCCGCTCCACTCGTTCGTGTCGACGCGCGGCGGCGACTACTTCTTCGCCCCCGGCATCGCGGCGCTGCGGGCGCTTGCGAACGGCGAGGTCTCTTGACCCGCAAGCGGGCTTCGCATTTGCTCGGCCTGCTGGTGCCGCCGGCGGGACTGGCGGCGGCGGTCGCCTGGTGGAGGCCATCCGGCGCCGACCTCGCACTGCTCGCGGGCATGTACCTGGTCACGGGCTTCGGCATCACGGTCGGCTTTCACCGCCTGCTCACCCACCGCTCGTTCGCCACCCAGCCGCCGGTGGCCTACGCCCTCGCCGCGGCCGGCTCGATGGCGCTCCAGGGCTCACTGATCGACTGGGTGGCCGACCACCGCAAGCACCACGCCCACTCGGACCGCCCGGGCGACCCCCACTCGCCCCACCTCGACGACGGCGTGCTGCGCAGCCTCTGGCACGCGCACGTCGGCTGGCTGTTCAAGAACCAGGGGCGGGCCGAGCACGCCCGCTACGCCCGCGACCTGCTCGAGGACCGCGGGATGCTGCTGATCGATCGCGCCTTCGCCGTCTGGGTCGTCCTCTCGTTCGCGATTCCGTTCGCCATCGGAGGCGTGCCGGGGCTGCTTTGGGGCGGCCTTGTGCGCGTGTTCGCCTTTCACCACGCCACCTTCGCCATCAACTCGGTCTGCCACTTCTTCGGCTCGCGGCGGTTCGCGGTGGACGACCATTCGGGCAACGTCGGCTGGCTGGCGCCGTTCTCGCTCGGCGAGTCGTGGCACCACAACCACCACGCCTTTCCGCGCTCCGCCGCGCACGGCCTGCGCTGGTGGGAGATCGACCTCTCGGGGCTCCTGATCCGTGGGATGAAGCGGCTTGGCCTGGCCCGCAATGTGGTGCTGATCAGCCCGGACCGGCAGCGTCAGAAGCTGGCGTCCATAGAATCTGGTCCGTGAGCGACCATCGACTGCCGGAGCGCGACCGGCCCTGGGTGATGCGCACCTACGCGGGCCACTCCACTGCGCGCGAGTCAAACGAGCTCTACCGGAAGAACCTGGCCAAGGGTCAGACCGGGCTCTCCGTGGCCTTCGACCTGCCCACGCAGACGGGCTACGACCCCGACGACGACCTCTCGCGCGGCGAGGTCGGCAAGGTCGGCGTATCGATCGCCCACAAGGGCGACATGCACACGCTTTTCGACGGCATCCCGCTCGACGAGATGAACACGTCGATGACGATCAACGCCACCGCCGCCTGGCTGCTCGCTCTCTACATGACGGTGGCCGAGGAGAACGGCGTGGACGCCGCGCTTCTGCAGGGCACCACGCAGAACGACATCATCAAGGAGTTCCTCTCGCGAGGCACGTACGCGTTCCCGCCCGAGCCGTCGATGCGGCTGATCGCGGACACGATCGCCTACACGGTCGACCGGGTGCCCAAGTGGAACCCCGTGAACATCTGCCCCTACCACCTGCAGGAGGCAGGGGCGACGCCAGTGCAGGAGATCGCCTACTCGCTCTCGACCGCCATCGCGGTGCTCGATCGGGTGCGACCGCGGGTGGATGACGACGTGTTCCCGCGGGTGTTCGGCCGCATCTCGTTCTTCGTGAACGCCGGGATCCGCTTCGTCGAGGAGCACGCCAAGCTGCGGGCGATGGGCCGGCTCTGGGAGGAGATCGGGCGGGAGCGCTACGGAGTTACCGATTCGAAGTTCCTGCGCTTCCGCTACGGCGTGCAGGTCAACTCCCTGGGCCTGACCGAGGCGCAGCCGGAGAACAACGTGATCCGGATCGTCTTGGAGGCGCTCGGGGTCACCTTGGGCCGCAGCGCGCGGGCACGGGCCATACAGCTCCCGGCCTGGAACGAGGCGCTCGGGCTGCCGCGGCCGTGGGACCAGCAGTGGTCGCTGCGGATCCAGCAGATCCTCGCGTTCGAGACCGACCTGCTCGAGTACCCCGACATCTTCGAGGGCTCCCACGTGATGGAGGGGCTCGTGGACGAGCTGGCCGAGGGCGCCCGCGCCGAGATGAAGGTGGTCGAGGAGCACGGCGGGGCGGTCGAGGCCGTGAACTACATGAAGACCCAGCTGGTCGAGTCCCACCGCGAGCGAGTCCGCAGGATCGAGGCCGGCGAGCTCAAGGTGATCGGGCAGAACGTCTACCGCGAGCACGAGCCGTCGCCCCTGCAGGAGGGCGAGGACGGCGGGATCCTCCGGGTGGACCCGGGCGTCGAGGCGGGCGCCATCGCCGCCGTCCAGACCTGGCGGGACGACCGCGACCAGGGGGCCGTCGACTCGGCGCTCTCGGCTTTGCGCTCGGCGGCCGCTTCGGACTCTGAGAACGTCATGCCCGCAACGCTGGCGGCGGCCCGAGCCGGAGCTACGACGGGCGAGTGGGCAGCGGCCCTCCGAGAAGTATTCGGCGAGTACCGCGCACCGACCGGGGTAGCCGAGGCGGCTGCATCTTTGAACGGCGACGAGGCTCTGGCTTCGCTGCGTGACCGCGTGGAGCAGGTGTCCGAGGCGCTCGGCCGGCGGATCAAGATCCTCGTCGGCAAGCCCGGGTTGGACGGCCACTCCAACGGAGCGGAGCAGATAGCGGTACGCGCCCGCGACGCCGGGATGGACGTGGTCTACGAGGGCATCCGGTTGTCGCCCGCCCGCATCGCGCGAACGGCGGTCGACGAAGGAGTGCATGTGGTGGGGCTGTCGATCCTTTCCGGCTCGCATGCCGAGCTGATTCCGTCGGTGCTCGAGGAGCTCCGCGAGGCCGGCGCCGACGTCCCCGTCGTGGTCGGCGGGATCATCCCCCCGGCCGACGAGCGCGCCCTCCTCGACGCCGGCGTCGCCCGGGTCTACACGCCCAAGGACTTCGAGGTCTCGCGGATCATGGGCGACATCGTCGACCTGGTCGCCGAGCACCACGGAGTTGCAGCAACTCCGGCATAGACCCGTAACGCTCGTCACCCACCCGTAACGCAGGGCCCGCCATCGTGGGCGGCATGCCCGAGGGTCCACACGAAAGCCTGCATAGTGCAGGCAAACGTATGGAGCCTCCGTCGGCGGCGATCGGGGCGCTCGCCGAAGGGCAGCACGGAGCGGTCGCCTCGTGGCAGCTCAAAGACCTGGGCGTATCGGTGAAGACGGCGGACTCGCGCGTTCGCCGGGGCCATTGGCGGCGGCTTCACCGCGGCGTGTACTTCGTCGGTCACGGCCCGATGACGGCCAGGACTCGCTGGACGGCCGCGGTCCTCGCCTATGGCCCCGAGGCCAGGCTGTCCCACCGCGCGTGCGCAGCCCTTCACGGCGTACGGCAGGACAACCGCGCCAGGATCGACGTCTCCGTACCCAGCAAGTCAGTTCGTCAGCGCCGGGGCATCGAGGCTCACGCGGCGGCCTCGCTCAACGAAAGGGACGTCACCGCGATCGACGGCATCCCCTGCACGACGCTTGCCCGGACGCTCATCGACCTGGGCGAGGTTGTGAGCCGCCGGGCGGTGGAACTGACGATCGACGCCGCCGAGCGCGAGAGGAAGTTCGATCTCGGCGACATGGAGCGAGCCCTCGCACGCGCGAAGAGCCGGCGCGGCGCCGCCGTGATCCGCTCGATCCTCGACGGGTACCACGGGCCGGCCGAGCGGGCGCCCTTCGCCGAGGCGTTCCTCGCGATGGTCGCGCGGATAGGGCTCCCCGACCCCGAAGCCGAGGCGCTGGTCCTGCTCGAGGACGGCCCGATCCACGTGGACTTCCTGTGGCGGGACGAGCGGATCGCCGTCGAGCTCGACAGCCGCAGGTTCCACGACACCACCAGGGGGCTCGACGAGGATCGCGACCGAGACCAACAGCTCCTGCTGGCCGGCTTCGAGCCGTTCCGGGTGACGTGGCGACATCTTCATGCCGAGGCGCACCGGACCGAGCGGCGGCTTCGGCGGCTCTATAGGTTGCGGCGCGATGCCGGCCGACCCTGGAGCGCTTGGAAAGAGGCTGCGTGAGGGCGATCGCTCCGCCGCGCCGCCGGCGCTGAACCTGATCGAGGACCGCTCGCCGAGGGGACGCGAGCGGGCGCGGGAGCTCCTGGCGGAGGTGGCTCCCGCCGCGCTGGGGGACGAGGCGCCGGCGCACCTGGTGGGGATCACGGGCCCTCCCGGCGCCGGCAAGTCCTCGCTGCTGTCGGCGCTGATCGCGGAGTGGCGGGAGAGGGAAAGGACGGTGGCGGTGCTCGCCGTGGACCCGTCGTCAAAGCGCTCCGGCGGCTCGCTTCTCGGCGACCGGGTTCGGATCGACCACGACCCGCGCGACGACGGCGTGCTCATCCGCTCCACCGCCGCCGGCGGCCGCCTGGGCGGCCTGGCTGCCCCCACGCGCGAGGCCGTGGACGCGCTGGCCGCGACCTTCGAGGTCGTGGTCGTGGAGACCGTGGGCGTGGGCCAGTCGGAGACGGACGTCGAGGAAGTCTGCGACAGCGTCGCCGTCGTCGTGCAGCCGGGCTCGGGCGACACGCTCCAGTTCATCAAGGCGGGGATCATGGAGGTCCCGGACGTGCTCGTGGTGACGAAGGCCGACCTGGGCGATGCTGCAACCAGGGCCCGCCGCGACCTGCACCAGGCGCTCGGCGCCCTGGGCTCGCAGGACGTGCCCGTGATCGCGGTCTCGTCCGTGCCGCCGCCCTCGGGAGTCGACGAGCTGGCCGAGGCGCTCGACGCCCACCGTGCTTCGCTGGACGTCCATGCCCGCCGGGTCCGAGCCCGCCGGCTGGCGGCGCTGCGCGAGTACGCAGCCGAGCACGGCGAGGGGGCGCTGCGGGCGGTCGGCGGCCGGCGTGAGGCCGAGTCGTTCCTTGCGGGACAGGACGAGGACGCCTCGGTGGACCAGCTGCTGGCCGCGCTGCGGGAGCGGGCGTGAAGCGCGCGCTCGCCCTCGCCGCCGTGTTCGGCGCGGCGGTAGGCGTGGCCGAGCTGGCGGGCGCGGCCAGCCTGGGCGTGGCCTTCGGCATCGGCCAGATCGCCTTCGCGCTGGCGCTGGTAGCGGTCCTGCTGCGCTTCTAGGCGACGGCCAGCTGGCCCGGCTCGCGCACGTGCTTGCCGTGCAGGAGCCGCTTGTCGGCGGTGTGCAGCAGCTCTTCCCAGTTGCGCCCGTCCTGCGGGAAGGTCGCACGGCCGACGGTGACGCTCACGGGCAGCAGCTCCTCGGCGACCTCCTCCGCGAACGCCTCGGCGATCCGCGCGGCGACCAGATCGGCCTGGTCGGCGCCCGCGCGGGGGAGGACGACCGCGAACTCGTCGCCGCCGAGCCGCCCGACCACGTCTTCCTCGCGCAGCACCTTCCTGGTGCTGCGTGCGAGCGCCTCGAGGACGCGGTCGCCGACCGCGTGGCCGAGGCTGTCGTTGACCTCCTTGAAGCGGTCGATGTCCATGTAGCAGACGCTCAGGCTGCGGTCGTCGCGAGCCGCGGCGAGCAGCGCGTTGGCGGCGAGCACCTCGAGCGCGCGGCGGTTGGCGACCCCGGTGAGCGAGTCGCGCAGGGCCATGTCGCGGAGCCGGGCGTCGCTAGCGCGCACGTGCTCCTGGGAGCGGTGGAAGACGATGCCGGTGGCGGTCGAGATCGTGAGGAGGAACAGGAGCAGAACGACGTTCGAGGTGGATGAGCCGTCGTAGGCGAGCGGCACCGCGGCACCCACGGCGCAGGCGGCCACCGAGAAGGCGAGCTCACGGCGGGTGGTGATCAGCGCCGCCGTGAACGGAATGAAGACGAAGTAGTACGTGTAGGGACTCTCCATGCCGCCGGTGTTGTAGGCGGCGATGGCGATGCCGGGAACCCCCAGCACTACCAGGGGCAGCAGAGCGGCCCGCCGGCGCATGCGCTGCCATGGCAGGAACACATAGGCGCCTCCGACCAGCGCCGAGACGACGATCCCGGCCGACATGATCGCCGGCGAGCGGACGCTCCCGGGATCGGCCGTCCAGATCAGAAGTCCGCCGATCGCGGCGAGGAGGGACGCCACGGCGCCGAGGCGGGTGGCGGCGGTGACGGAGGTACTGAGGCCCGATCGCACTACATGGGTTCCATCGGCGCATTCCGGGCCCGACTTGACACCTTTTTTCGCTTCTTTAGCGCGGAATTAGCGCATTTTTAGCTTCCGCGAGGTCCTCAGGAGTGTTCACGCTGCGCACGATTGCGGGTGGCAGGGCCACCCGGGCGGGGTCGAGCGTCTCCACCGTCTCGGTGAGCGGAGCCCCGTCTGGGGCAGCGCGCAAGGCCGCGAGAGCCGCCGTGGAGTAGAGGCCGAAGACCGGCTGGAGCACCCCCTCGGACGCCGCCACCACCGCAGCGGCGCCGGAGCCGGCCGCGGCAAGCAGCGTGCGGCAGGCATCCGCCGTGACGAACGGCATGTCGGCGGCGCAGACGAGCACCGGCGCCTCCGCCCGCTCGAGCGCGTGCACGATCCCGGTGAGCGGGTGCTGCGGTGTGGCGGGCTCGTCCCAGCGCTCCACGCCGTCGAGCTCGGGCAGCTCGGTGTCCGGCTTGCAGACCACCGCGACGCTGTCGCAGACGCCCGCGAGGGCCGCGAGCGGGTAGCTGACGAGAGGGCGGTCGCCAAGCACGACCGCCGCCTTCGACACCGAGCCGAGCCGGCGGCCGGACCCTCCGGCGAGGACCGCTCCGATCACGCCGTTGCTGTGACGGGCACGGAGCGGCAGACTACGCGAGCCCTTGGCCAGACTGATCGGCATCCTCGCGGCCGGGCTCGCCGCCGCCGCGCTCGCCGCTCCGGCGGCCGCCGCGCCGAGCGCGCCCCTCAGCCAGTCGGGCCGCTGGATCACCGACGCCAAGGGCCGCGTCGTGATCCTCCACGGCGTGAACATGGTCTACAAGAAGCCGCCCTACGACCCGCTGGCGGCCGGCTTCGACGCGCCCGACGCGCGCTTCCTCTCGCGCGAGGGCCTGAACGCGGTCCGGCTCGGACTCATCTACAAGGGCGTCGAGCCGCGGCCGGGCAGCTACGACGACCACTACCTCGAGCAGATCGGCAGGACGCTCCGCACGCTCGCCCGGCAGAGGGTGTTCTCGCTGCTCGACTTCCACCAGGACCTCTACAACGAGCGCTTCCAGGGCGAGGGCTTCCCCGACTGGGCGGTTCAGGACGACGGACTGCCGGCCGAGCCGAAGCTCGGCTTTCCCGGCAACTACCTCGGGATGCCCGCGCTCAACCGGGCCTTCGACCACTTCTGGAACAACGATCCCGGTCCAGGTGGGGTCGGCCTCCAGGATCGCTACGCGGCGGCCTGGCGGCACGTCGCGCAGCGCTTCGGCTCCGAGCCCTACAACATGGGCTACGACCTCTTGAACGAGCCCTGGCCCGGCGACGGCTGGCAGACGTGCGCCAACACCGAGGGCTGCCCGCTGTTCGACGAGCAGAAGCTGACGCCCTTCTCGAGGCGCGTGTACAAGCGCATCCGCGAGAGCGACCGGCGGCGCATCGTCTGGTACGAGCCGAACGTCCTCTTCAACAACGGCCCGAAGACTCACCACGGCGACATCGGCCCGCGCGCCGGGATGAGCTTCCACGTCTACTGCCTCCAGGACGGGCCCAAGCCGAGCCCGCAGGACCAGCAGCAGGCGGTGACGTGCGAGCCGTTCGAGACGCTGCCCTTCCAGAACGCCCTCGCTCAGTCGGCGCGGACGGGCGACGCCACGCTGCTCACGGAGTTCGGCGCCACCGACGATCTCGGTCAGATCGAGCGGATCGAGAAGTACGCCGACCGCTACATGACGGGCTGGATGTACTGGCACTACTGCGAATGCGGGGATCCCACCACGAGCGGGTCCGGGGGAACGCAGTCGGTGGTCAAGGACGCGCGCAAGTCGCCGACCGGATCGAACGTCAAGGCCGACAAGCTCGCGGTGCTCTCGCGTCCCTATCCGCAGGCGGTGGCCGGCACCCCGTCGGGCTGGAGCTTCGACCCCGCGAGCAACCGCTTTCGGCTCTCGTACTCGACCCACCGTCAGGGCGGTGGGGCCTTCGCCTTCCGCGCCGACACCCAGATCTTCGCTTCCCCGCGCCACTACCCCCACGGCTACGACGTCCGCGTGAAGGGCGGCCAGGCGCTCTCGACCCCCAACGCGCGCCTCCTGACGGTCCGCACCTGCACCGGTCGCAGCCGGGTGGAGGTCACGGTCGCGCCCGGCAGCGGCCGCCGGAGCGCCGACTGCCGCGCGCCGCGCACGGCGCCCACCAAGATCCGCGTCCGGGTCAGCCCGCGGCGCGTGGCGGCCGGCGTCCGCACGCGCTTCCGCTTCCGGGCGACGGTCCGCCACGGACGGCCGCTGCGCCGCGCGCTCATCCGCTTCGCCGGCCACCGGGTGAGGACGGGCCGCCGCGGCCGCGCGTCGCTCGTCCTCCGGCTCGGCCGCGGCGGCAAGCGCCGCGTGACCGCCTCCAAGCACGGCTACCGCCGCGGCCGTGCGACGGTGCGCGTGCTGTAGGCCCGGTTACGCGAGCTGGACGCGAGCTTCGGCATCAGGGCGCGGGGCCGGAAGCCCCGCGGCGGTATCCTCGCCGGCCTTGGGGCTCGGCTGCTTCATCTCCGTGGGCCGCTCGCTCGACACGGCGCTCGAGCGCGTCGCTCTCGCCGAACGGCTCGGCTACGAGTCCGTGTTCA
>DASXBA010000021.1:0-17642 GCA_036406475.1 Thermoleophilaceae bacterium
GTTGACCATTTAGTCGGTTCATAGCCCACATAAATGGTCAACCGTCGCCGCTTTCACCTAGCGCCGTTCGAGGCATAGCGTGATTCCGTGCCGCATGCTGGGCGGCAGTGTTCGGCCAACCACGCCGTAGAGCCTGCCAAAAGCGGCGGGCGGGCGGAAGTAGTTCTCCACCTCGACCGAGAGCGGCTCCCAGCCGGCGCTGTGAGCCAGCGCCACCAGCTCGGGCGCCGTGTACTCGTGGAAGTGGCCGGGGTTGGCCGCCGAGTCGCGGATCGGCTCGAACGGGCTGCGGCCGGCAAGCATCCGCAGGCGTTTGTGGAGCGCCACGGCGTTCACGGTCTGGAGCACGAGAGCGCCTCCCGGACGGACGCCGCCGGCCAGGCCGGCCAGGACCCGCCCCGGCGGCGCGTGCAGGTGCTCGATCACCTCGCACATGACGGCGAGGTCGTGCTCTCCGAGCGAGGAGCCGTCGTCCAGCTCGTTCAGGTCCATCTCCAGGTGGCGCTCGCCCTCGCGCGGTGGAAAGCGCACGTTCTCGAAGCCGAGCGTGTCGACCCGCGCGTCCGGCAGCGAGCTGCGCAGGAGCTCTGCCTCGAACACGGCGCCGACGTCGAGGATCCGCGAGCCGCGGTCGAGCAGACCGGCCACCCGCCTGAGCAGGAAGGCATAACGACGGGCGTGGTAGGCGATGTACGCCCGGTCGCCGGCCTCGAAGCGCCAGCCGGCGAAGTGCTCGATTACGTCGCGTTCGCTCGGGAGCGCGGCGCTCAGGAGTCCTTGCCCGCGGCCAGGAACGCCTTGTAGCGCTTGACCTCGCGCTCGGCGCGGGAGCGCTCCTCCGAGTCCTCGTCGGCGCGCTCCACGGCGTCCTCCGCCTCCTTGAGCTTCGACTCGAACGCGGAGCGGTCGATCTCGTCGGGCGGGATCGCCTCCTCCACCAGGACGAGCGCCGAGTTGTCGACCACCTGGAGGTAGCCCTCGCCCTGGGCGAAGCTCACGACGTCCGAGTCCGACTTGTACAGCCGCAGCTCGGTGGGCTCGAGGATGCCCATCAGCGGCGCGTGGTTGGCGAGCACGCCGATCGACCCGGTGGTGGTCCGCGACGAGAGCATCTCGATCTCGTCGTCGAACACTTTCCCCTCCGGGGTCAGCACTTCGACTTGGAACTTGTTCTTGGCCATGTCGCTAGTCGCTAGTCGCTAGTCGCTAGGAACTGCGTGCGGGCCGAAGCCCTAGCGACTAGCGACTAGCTACTCGTCCGAGCTCTCCTCCTCGTCGGACCCCTCATCCTCGTCCTCGTCAGCCTCGCCCCCGCGGGCCGACTCGATCACGTCGTCGATCGTTCCCTTGAGCAGGAAGGCCCGCTCCGGGATGTCATCGTGCTTGCCGTCGATGATCTCCTTGAAGGAGCGCACCGTGTCCTCGACCGACACGTAGACGCCCGGCGTGCCGGTGAACTCCTCGGCGACGAAGAACGGCTGCGACAGGAAGCGCTCGATCTTGCGCGCCCGCTGCACGGTCAGCTTGTCCTCGTCCGAGAGCTCGTCGATTCCGAGGATGGCGATGATGTCCTGGAGCTCCTTGTAGCGCTGGAGGATCTCTCGGACCTGGTTCGCCACCTCGAAGTGCTCCTCGCCGACGATGTCGGGCTTCAAAATGGTTGAAGTCGAGTCGAGCGGGTCGACCGCCGGGTAGATCCCCTTCTCCGCGATCGAGCGCGACAGCGTGGTGGTCGCGTTGAGGTGCGCGAACACCGACGCGGGCGCCGGGTCGGTGAGGTCGTCGGCCGGCACGTAGATCGCCTGGATCGACGTGACGGAGCCCTGGCGGGTCGAGGTGATCCGCTCCTGGAGCTGGCCCATCTCCGTCTCGAGCGTCGGCTGGTAGCCCACCTGCGAGGGCATGCGGCCGAGCAGCGCCGACACCTCGGAGCCCGCCTGCACGAAGCGGAAGATGTTGTCGATGAAGAGCAGCACGTCCTGGCCGCCCTGCTCGCGGAAGTACTCCGCCATCGTCAGGCCGGACAGGGCCACGCGCATGCGCGCACCGGGCGGCTCGTTCATCTGGCCGAAGACGAGCATCGTCTTTTCGAGGACGCCCGACTCCTTCATCTCGAGCCAGAGGTCGTTGCCCTCGCGCGAGCGCTCGCCCACTCCGCAGAAGGCGGAGAGGCCGCCGTGCTCCTGGGCGATGTTGTGGATCAGCTCCTGGATGAGGACGGTCTTGCCCACGCCGGCGCCGCCGAACAGGCCGACCTTGCCTCCCTTGGCGTAGGGCGCGAGCAGATCCACGACCTTGATCCCGGTCTCGAAGATCTCGCGGGTCGGGGTGAGGTCCTCGACGCTCGGGGCGTCGCGGTGGATCGGCCAGCGGTCCTCGACATCGACGTCGCCCTCCTCGTCGATCGGGTCGCCAAGCAGGTTGAAGATGCGGCCGAGGGTGGCGTCGCCCACGGGGACCGTGATCGGGCCGCCGGTGTCGCGCACCTCCATGCCGCGCGCCAGGCCGTCGGTGGAGTCCATGGCGACCGCGCGCACGCGCTCGTCGCCCAGATGCTGCTGGACCTCGCAGATCAGGTGCTGGTTCTCGCCGTCGTCGCCCTCCGCCTCGATCTCGATCTCGAGAGCGTTGTAGATCTCTGGAAGCTCGTCCGGGAAGACGACCTCGAGCACGACGCCCTGGACCTCCTCGACGGTCCCGACGTTGCCGTTGCCGTCCTGCTTCTCCTCCTGCTGCTCGTTCTTCTCTTCGGTGCCAGCTTCCATCGTGATCCCTTTTCTATCGAAGTCCCTCGGCCCCCGCCACGACCTCCATGATCTCCTGCGTGATCTCGGCCTGGCGCTGGCGGTTGGCCTCCAGCGTCAGGTCGTCGATCAGCTCGGCGGCGTTGTCCGAGGCGCTTCGCATCGCGGACATGCGCGCGCCGTGCTCGGAAGCCGTCGACTCGAGCAGCGCCCTGTAGATAGAGATCTCCACGTAGTCCGGGACGAGCCGGGCGAGGATCTCCTCCGGGTCCGGCTCGTAGATCCAGAGCGCCCGCTTGTGCTCCTCGCTCGTCTCCTCCTCTTCCTCCTCGTCCTCGCCGAGGATGTCGGCCTGCTGCAGCGGCAGGAGGGTCTCGTGCCGCACCTCCTGGGTCATGGCGGAGACGTAGCCGTTGTAGAGGATCTCGACGCGATCGACCTTCTCGTCGATGTAGGCCGAAGTGAGGCCGTCGGCGATGGCGCGGGCGTCGGAGAAGGCCGGCCGGTCGGTGAAGCCGGCCCAGCTGTCGGCGAGCTCGAGGTTGCGAAAGCGAAGCGAGGACTCGCCGCGGCGGCCGGACGCGAACCAGACGACGTCGGTGCCCTCCGAGCGCAGCTCGCCCGCACGCCGGTTCCCGGCGCGGATGATCTGCGAGTTGAACGGACCGGCCAGGCCGCGGTCGCCGGTCACGAGCAGCAGGCCGACCTTGGAGATGTTCTCCCGCTCCTGGAGGATCGGCAGGCTGGGAATGTTCTCCGCCGCCTCGGCGGCCCGCCGGGTCATCTTCCGGAGGGCGTCGGCGTAGGGCCGCAGCGCCTCGATCCGCTGCTCGGCCCGCCGCAGCCGTGCGGCGGCGACCATCTCCATCGCGCGCGTGATCTTGCGGATGTTCTTCACGCTGCCGATGCGGCTGCGGATGTCCTTTAGTGAGGCCAAGTCGCTGGTCGCTAGTCGCTAGGTCGCGGCCGCGCCGGTTGCGTCCGGGGGCGGCGCCTTCTCCTCGTCGTCGTCGTCCGACTCGTCGCCGTCGGACTCGTCGGTGTCGTCGGACTCGTCGTCGCTCGACTCCTCCTCGCCGCTGGTCCGCCCTTCCTTCTCCCGCTCCTCGTCGTCCTTGATGCGGTCCGACTCGCCCTCCTCGAGCGGGTTTCCTTCCTCGTCGAAGTCGGGGCCGAAGTCGTCGATCGCCTCGGCGATCGCGTCGCCGAGCTCGGACTCGATCGAGTCGTCCCAGTTGCCCTCGGAGATCTTCTCCATCAGGTCCGACTTCTCGGCGTGCAGGCGCTGGAGCATCGCCTCGTGGAACTCCTGGACCCGCTCGGTCTTGATCCGGTCGAGGTAGCCGCCCGTGCCGGAGTAGATCGCCGCCACCTGGTTCTCGATCTTCCAGGGCGAGCGCTCCTCCTGATTAAGGGCCTCCACCAGCCGCTCGCCGCGGTTGAGCGTCGCCTGCGTGTCCGGGTCGAGCTCCGAGCCGAACTGCGCGAACGCCTCGAGCTCGCGGAACTGCGACAGCTCGATCCGCAGCTTGCCGGCCACCTTCTTCATCGGCGTGGTCTGGGCCGAGCCTCCCACGCGCGACACCGAGATGCCCACGTTGATGGCCGGCCGCACCCCCGACCGGAACAGGTCTGCCTCGAGGAAGATCTGGCCGTCCGTGATCGAGATGACGTTGGTCGGGATGTACGCGGAGACGTCGCCCGCCTGAGTCTCGATGATCGGCAGTGCCGTGAGCGAGCCGCCGTCGAGCTCGTCCGAGAGCTTGACCGCGCGCTCGAGCAGCCGCGAGTGCAGGTAGAAGACGTCACCCGGATAGGCCTCGCGGCCCGGCGGCCGCCGCAGGAGGAGCGACATCTGCCGGTACGCGTACGCGTGCTTGGTCAGGTCGTCGTAGACGCAGAGCGCGTGCTGGCCGTTGTAGAGGAAGTGCTCGCCCATCGCGCAGCCGGCATAGGGGGCGAGGAACTTGATCGGGGCGGCCTCGTCGGCGGGCGCGGCCACGATGATCGTGTGCTCGAGCGCGCCGGCGTCCTCGAGCTGCGCGGCCACGTCCACGACCGTGGACATGCGCTGCCCGACCGCCACGTAGATGCAGATCAGGTCGCTGTCCTTGTTGTTGATGATCGTGTCGAGGCAGATCGAGCTCTTGCCGGTCTGGCGGTCGCCGATGATCAGCTCGCGCTGGCCGCGGCCGACGTTGGTCATGGCGTCGATCGCCTTGATGCCGGTGAGCATCGGGTCCTTCACGGGCTGGCGCTGGACCACGCCCGGCGCCTTGAACTCGGCCGGCCGGGTCTGGTCGGTGTCGATGTCGCCCTTGCCGTCGAGCGGGTTGCCGAGCGGGTCGACGATGCGGCCGAGCAGGGCCTCGCCCACGGGCACCTCGAGCAGGCGGCCGGTGCGCTTGACCTCGTCGCCCTCCTCGATCTTGTCCCACTCGCCGAAGAGCACGGCGCCGACGTTGTCCGACTCGAGGTTGAGCGCCAGCCCGGTGACGTCATGGGGAAGCTCGAGGAGCTCCATCGACATGCAGTTGTCGAGCCCGTGCACGCGCGAGATGCCGTCCGCCACGGACAGGACGGTGCCCACCTCCGACAGGTCGGCGCCGCCGTCGTCCAGCCCCTCGATGCGGCTCTTGAGGATGCTCGTGATCTCGTCCGGCTTGATCTGCACTTGATCGATCTCCTTACGCGGCCTTGGCCACTTGCTTCCGTAGCTGTTCCAACCTGTTCCTCACGCTGGCGTCCAGGACCATGTTCCCCACCCGGACCACCAGGCCCCCGAGAACCTCGGGGTCCACGTTCGAGGAGAGCTCGACCTTACGGCCGGTCTGCTCCTGGATGCGATTGCCGATGTCCTTGACGAGCGAGTCGTCCAGCTCGACCGCCGCCGTTACCGAGACCGGCAGGAGCTGCTGGTCCTCCGCCCAGAGCGCGTCGAACTGCTTCCGGATCCGCGGCAGCAGCGGCATCCGGTGGCGCTCGGCGAGCAGCTCGAGGAAGTTCACGGTTCGCTCGTCGGCGCCGGAGACGACCTTAGCGACGCCTTCCTTCTTCTCGTCCGAGCCGAAGTAGGGCGAGAAGAAGAAAAGCCGCAGCTCGCGGTCCTCCTGGAGCGCCTCGTCGACCTCCCCGAGCTCGTCGTGGATGCGGTCGACCACGTCGTTGTCCTTGGCGGCCTCGAACAGGGCGCGCGCATAGACCTCGGCGATCTCTTCCATCTAGTTCTTGCCGTTCCCTTCACCCGCGAGCGCCGAGAAGTCGACCTCCTCGAGCGCCTCCTCGATCAGGCGCTTGTGGTCGTCGTCGTCCAGCGACTTGCGCGTGACCTTCTCGGTGGCGACCACCGTCAGGTTGGCCACCTCCTTGCGGATCTCGTCGAGCGCACGGCGCGTCTCGGCCTCGATGTCGCGGCGCGTGGCCTGGAGCAGCTCCTCGCGCTGCTTGACCGCGGCCTCCTTCGACTCGTCCTGGAGGGAGTCGGCGGCGCGCCGGGCGCGGACGACGATGTCCTCCGCCTGCTCACGCGCCTCCTTCAGGCGGGCGCGGTACTCCTCGAGCAGCTCGTCCGCCTCCTTCTTGGTGCGCTCGGCGTGGTCGATCGACTCCTCGATCGCCCGGCGGCGCTTGTCGAGCGCCTCGACGATCCGCGGAAACGCGTACTTGTTCAGGAACCACACAGACAGCCCGAAGACGATCAGCGTCCAGATCATCAGCCCCGCGCTGGGGCTGACCAGGAAGCTGCCGCCGCTTGCGACCGGGGCCATCGGCTTAGAGGAAGAAGGCGATCAGGGCGAAGATGAACGTGTAGAAGGCCACCGCCTCCGTGAGCGCGAAGCCGAGCCACTGGATGCTCGTGATCTCCTCGCGCATCTCGGGCTGGCGCGTGACCGACTCGATCACCTTGCCGAAGATGTAGCCGACGCCGATGCCGGCTCCGATCGAGCCGAGCCCCGCGCCGATGCCGAGCGCGACGGCCTTGAGGCCGTCGTCGGTCAGCCCGCTGGCCTGCGCAATGAGGGTGGTCATGGACGTACTCCTTTCAGTGGCCGTGGGCGGCCGTTGCTTCACCGATGTAGATGGAAGTCAGCGTCGCGAAGATGAAGGCCTGAAGGGTCGCGACCAGCCCCACCTCGAAGAGGAAGAAGGCGAACGCGAGCGGAAGCGTCGCGACCCCGAGCAGCGAGAGCCCCAGCAGGACCGCCAGGCCGCCGCCCATGAACAGGAGCAGCAGGTGGCCGGACAGGATGTTCGCGAACAATCGGACAGAGAGCGAGATGATCCGGACGAACTGCGAGATCACCTCGATGGGGACGATCAGCGGCAGGAGTGCGCGCGGTGTCCCGCTCGGGATCCAGCTCTTGAAGTAGCCGCGAAAGCCCTTGGCGCGGATTCCCTCCACGTGGTAGGCGAACCAGACGATCAGCGTGAGCACGAGCGGGATCGACAGGTTGGCGGTGGCGGCGTAGATGGTGAACGCAGGCAGTTGGAGACCGAAGACGGTCACCTTCTCCGTCGTGTTCAACGGCAGCGGCAGGTAGCCGATGATGTTCGAGAACCAGATGAACAGGAACAGCGTGGCGATGAACGGGAACCAGCGCGCGGACCTCTGCTCGTCCATGTTCCCGCGCGTGATGTTGTTGTAGGTCAGGTCGTAGGCCACCTCGACCATGGTCTGGACCCGGTTGGGCTTGGCCTGCATTCGCCTGGCGATGTAGATCATCGCGCCGACCGTCAGCGTGCCCGCGAGGAAGAGGTAGAAGACGCCCTTGTTGATGCTCAGGTCGAGGCCGCCGATCTTGATGTTGATCCAGGGGGTGAGCTTGAACTCCTCGACCGGCTCGAACTCGTTGTTCTTCCCCTGGCTGCCGAAGATCGCATACATGACGATCATCAGCCCCACGTAGGCCCCGAGGCCGATCAGGACCATGCGCTTCTTGCTCATCGGCGCGACCCTGGGGCGAGCGGCCCGCTCGTCATGAGCGAGGTGAGATAGACCGTGACGAGGACCACCGACAGCAGGGCGGCGGAGAGGCCGGCATCACGGTCGCTCTTACCGAGAACGAAGATCACCAAAGCAAAGATCCATACGCGCGCGAACATGCTGAGCGCCAGCGCCGCGGTGGCGCGGGTTGGATCGGCGGACGCGAAGGCGCGGCGCTCGACGAGCTGCTGAGCCAGCCGCTGGACCAGCCAGAGCCCGCTGACGACCCCCCAACCGAGCAGCGGCATGCCGAGCACCAGGAAAACCGGCAGCGCGATCGCGAGGACCGCGAGGTCCAGCCGGCGAATGGCCACCTCACCTCTACCTAACGCGTGCGAAGACAAGGGCGGGCCCTTCGGCGTTCCCTGCGTAGAGGCCGGGTCTCGCGGTCGCCGCGCCAGAGGGAGCGGTGTCCGGTCTTGGCGTGAGGCCGGCCCCCGCAGGCGAAGGGCGGGGCTGATCGGTCATGCTGGCTGTACTCGTTCTGCATGCGGGATGCGGCACCGGAGGCAGGTTCCCAGGCGGCACCTGCGTCGTCCCCCCGCCGCGCAGGAACCTTATCCGAGCAGGGGACCCGGCGACTACTTGGTGGCGGTTGCGACGTACGCGTCTACGTCGCGCTGACGATCGAGCGCCTCGAGGAACGCCTCGACGACCTCACCGTCGAACTGGCTGCCCGAGCCGGCGCGAAGCTCGGCCCGCGCGGCCTCCTCGCCGAGTGCCGGCCGGTAGACGCGATCGGCGGTCATGGCCTCGTAGGCGTCGGCGACGGAGAGGATTCGGGCCTCGACCGGTATCGCGTCGGCCATCAGACCCTCCGGATAGCCCTTCCCGTCGAGCCGCTCATGATGCGCCTCGATCCAGCTGCACAGGTCGGCGAACTCGGGCCGGGACAGCAGGCGCGCGGCGATCTCGGGGTGGGTGCGCATCTCCTCCCACTCGGCCTCGTCGAGCGGGCCCGGCTTGGTCAGGACGCGGTCGGAGATCCCGATCTTGCCGACGTCGTGCAGGACGCCCGCGATGCGGACGCGTTCCACGCGGTCGGGGGTGAAGCCGAGCTCCACGGCCATCATGCGCGCGTAGCGCCCCACCGCCTGGGAGTGCCGGGCGGTGCCGGTGTCGCGGATGTCGAGCGCCTCCGCCAGCCCGATGATCGTCGCCAGCTGCATCTCGCCGCGCTCGGTGGAGCGCCCGCCGGCCAGCATGCTCGCCACCTCGTTGCTGTAGATCACGGAGCGGTCGCGACCCAGGTCCTTGGCCGCGTAGAGCGCCACGTCCGCAGCGCGGAGCAGCATGTCCGTCCCCTCGCCGTGGTCGGGCCAGGTGGCGATGCCGAAGCTGATCGTGAGCGGCAAGGGCAGCTCCGAGAAGGTCCGCTGGACGGCCCGGCGCAGGCGCTCGGCAACCAGGAAGGCGCCGCGCTCGTCGGTGTCCGGGAGCAGCAGTGCAAACTCCTCGCCGCCCATCCGGGCCGCGACGTCGACCCGCCGCTTCCACTTGTCCAGGTCCTTGGCGAGGGCCTGGAGCGCCTCGTCGCCGGCGTGGTGGCCGAGGCGGTCGTTCACGAGTTTGAAGCCGTCGAGGTCGCCGGCGAGCACGCTGAGCCGCCGGTCGCCGCGGCGGGAGCGCTCCAGCTCCATCTCGAAGGTCTCCTCGAAGCCGCGGCGGTTGAGCAGGCCGGTGAGCGGGTCGGTGCGCGCCGCGTCCGTGAGCCTGTGGACCAGGGCGCCGATGCGGTCGCGCTGGTAGGCCACGAGCAGGCCTGCCACCAGCGCCGTGCCGGTCGTGAGCAGCCAGCGCTGCTCGGGCATGCCGTCGCTGTGGACCATGCTCATTGCCCAGCCGAAGAGCGCACCGGCGAAGAGAACCTGGAGCGCGGCGAGCCGGCGGCTGAGGAAGTAGAACGCCTCGACCCCGACCCAGACGTAGAAGTACGCGTAAACGCTGCTCGAGTGGCCGTCGAAGTAGACGGCCGCGGTGATCAGGGCCGATCCGGCGAGCAGGAAGCCGGGGATCGCCATCGGCGGCAACCGGTTGGAGCCCGAGACGAGCAGTGCGCCGCCCACGGCGGCGATCCCGACCACGCCCAGCACGCCGAGTACGTCCGTCGTCGGGCTGTGCGGCAGCGCCAGCGACAGTCCGCCCAGAATCGCCCCGGCGAGGTAGAACCAGCCGAGCGTGCGGGCCATCGCGGGCCGGCCGAGCGTGCTGTCGAGCGCGGGCCTGGCGGAGTCCATCCCTCTTTTATCGGCCCCCCCGGGGGCGCAGCTTTAGAGAGCTCGCAACAGGGCCTCGACCACGCGTCCGTCGAACTGCCGGCCCGCGCCCCGGCGGAGCTCCGAGGCCGCCTCGTCGGCGGGCAGCGCGGTCTTGTACGAGCGGTCGCTCGTCATCGCCTCATATGCGTCGGCCACGGCGAGGATCCGCGCCTCGAGCGGAACGTCGTCGCCGTTCCGCCGGAGGTAGCCCTGGCCGTCCGGCCGCTCGTGGTGGCAGAGGATCCAGGAGCCCATCTCCTGGAAGTCGGTGGTCTCGACCATGCGGGCGCCGATCTCCGGATGCGAGTGGACCCAGGTCCACTCCTCCTCGCTCAGAGGGCCCGACTTCTGGAAGAGCGAATCCGGCATGCCGACGCGGCCGACGTCGTGCAGGATCCCGGCCAGGCGCATGCGTTCCACGGACTCGGGCGGCATCCCCAGCTCCCGCGCGGTGAGCTCGGCGAAGCGGCCGACCCGGTGGCAGTGCGTGCTGTTGCCGCTGTCCCGCACGTCGAGCGCCTCGGCCAGGCTCAGCAGGGTGGCGAGCTCGACGCCGCTGTCCTCAACGGCGCGCGGCGTGCGGGCGAGGATGCCGGGCACCTCGGCGCTCGAGATCACCGACCGGTTGCGGCCGAGCCGCTTGGCGGCGTAGAGGGCCTGGTCCGCCGCCCGTAGGAGCGCCTCGGCCGACTGGCCGTGAAGGGGGTAGGTGGCGATGCCGAAGCTGGCCGTGAGCGGGGTGTCCGAGAAGCTCCGCTGCACGTCAGCGCGGATCCGCTCCGAGAGCATGTAGGCGCCGTGCTCGTCGCAGTCCGGCGCCAGCAACGCGAACTCCTCCCCGCCCACGCGCGCGGCGGAGTCGAAGCGGCGCTTGGCCTCTCGTATCGAGCGCCCGATCCGCCGCAGGGCCGCATCGCCCTCCTGGTGGCCGTACTCGTCGTTCAGCCGCTTGAAGCGGTCGAGGTCGCCGACGATCACGCTCAGCGGGGCCCCGGTCCGGCGGGCGCGCTCCAGCTCGATGTCGAAGATCTCCTCGAACGCGCGGCGGTTGAAGAGGTCCGTTAGCGGGTCGCGCCGGGCGGCGTCGGTCAGGTGGGCGATCAGGGTGGCGAGCCGGTCGCGGACGATCCCCACGAAGAGGCCGGCCACGAGGAGCGTCCCGACCGTGGCGATCCAGCCGTCGATCACCTGGCCCGACGGCGACTCGGCCGCGAGCGCCGCTGCGTAGCCCCCGGCGGCCAGCGCCAGGTGGAAGAGCGCGGCCCGGAGCGGGAAGAAGTAGAAGACTCCGAGCGCCACCCAGACGTAGGGCAGCGGCGCGTAGCCCGACTCGATCCCCCAGGCGTAGACCGCGACCGAGGCGAGCAGGATGCCGATCGCTGCGGCCACGTGAAAGCCGATCATCGGCAGCTGGTCGTAGGCGATCAGCAGGAGAACGGCGAGCACGATCGAGGCGGCGCCCGTGATGGCGAGCAGGCCCTCGTCGTTCACCGCCGTGTCGGGGACCGCCACCGAAACGAAGGCGAACAGCCCGCCGGCGACGCCGAACACCGCCCCCGCCCGGGCCATCGCCGCGCGTGACGCGAGAGCGCCTTCCTCTGTTGGATTCCGCCAGCTGAGCCGCTCGCGGAGGGGCGGATCCATGCTCCTCCTATACGACAGTTCCGATCCCGGGTACACCGCCTCGGGGGCCCTAGCGAAGGCGGGGCAAACCTTCGGCCACTATAGGTGCGGCCGGGGCGTATCGCCATCGACTCTGGGCAGAATTCACCCGTGTGGATTCAGCGCGAGATCCGGCTCGACGCCCGGCCCCGCGGCTTTCACCTGGTGACGGCCGAGGTGGTCGAGGCCGTGCCGGAGCTCGGCTCGCTGGATGTGGGCATCGCGACGCTGTTCATGCAGCACACCTCGGCCTCGCTCACCCTGAACGAGAACGCCTCGCCGGACGTCCGCCGCGACTTCGGCGCCTGGTTCGACCGCGCGGTCCCCGACGGCGCCGACTACTTCCGCCACACGCTCGAGGGCGCGGACGATATGCCGGCGCACATCAAGTCGTCCCTCACGGGCAGCTCGCTGGTGATCCCGGTCGCCGGCGGCGAGCTCGCCCTCGGCACCTGGCAGGGCATCTACCTCTGCGAGCACCGCGACTCGGGCGGCCCGCGGAGACTCGTGCTCACGGCCTTCGGGGAGCCATCCTGACGCTGTGCGAACATGTGTTCGCACAATGCGCTGGAGCAACCTGAGCGTCGACAACGAGGAGAGCCGGCAGCTGCCCGGCTACTCGTCGCCCGCCGCGGTCCGCCGCTTCGACGCTCCCGAGGCGATGGACATCCGCTTCTACGAGGTCCAGGCCAAGTCGGTGGTCAACCGCGTGCCCAAGGCGTCGCGGATGCCGTTCAGGTGGACGATCAACCCGTATCGCGGCTGTACGCATGCGTGTGTCTGGTGCTTCGCCCGCCCCACGCACGAATACCTCGACATGAACGCCGGCCGTGACTTCGAGCGTGAGATCGTCGTCAAGGTCAACGCCCCGGAGGTCGCGCGAGCGGAGCTGTCGAGGCCGCGCTGGAAGCACGAGCACGTCGCACTGGGGACCAACACGGATCCGTATCAGTGGGTGGAGAGCAGGTACAAGCTCATGCCGGGCATCTGGGAAGCGATGCGGGATACCCGCACGCCTTCCTCGGTGCTCACCAAGTCGCCGCTGCTCCTGCGCGACATCGAGTTGATGAAGCAAATCCCCGACTTCCGGGCCAACCTCTCGATCCCGACGATCGACGAGAAGGCCTGGCGGGCGACGGAGCCTCACACGCCGAACCCGTACGCGCGGATCGAGGCGGTGGCCGAGCTCAACCGGGCAGGCATTCCGACCGGCGTATTGATTGCGCCGCTGCAACCCGGCGTCAACGACCAGCCCGAACAGGTCGAGAAGATCCTCGAGCTCTGCACGGAGGCCGGCGCGGTCAGCATCGGCGGGATCGCCCTCCACCTGCGCGGTTCCGTCAAGCAGCTCTGGTTCGAGTGGCTCGAGGAGCACCGGCCCGACCTCCTCCCGCGCTACCGCAAGCTCTACGCGCGCGGGGCATACATGCCGCAGGAGGAGCGCGACCGGCTGTCGGCGATGGTCAAGTCGGGCACTCGTCTGGCACCGCCCGCGCGCTTCGACCCGGCGGACCCTGAGCACGCGGAGGAGCCAAAGCCCGAGCAGACCAGCCTGTTCTAGCGGTTGACCATTTTCTCGGTCTATAGGCCGAGAAAATGGCCAACCGGCGGCGGCGGCCGAAGTCTCCGGGCCGCGCGAATACGCTCCGGGCGCCATGCGCGTCTGGGCCGACCTGACCAACACCGCGCACGTCGTGGTCCTGCGGCCGCTGATCGAGCTGCTCGAGCGGCGGGGGCACGAGGTGGAGATCAGCGCGCGGCCGCTGTCGCACACGACCGAGCTGCTCGACGACTGGGGGCACCCGTACACGGTCGTCGGCGAGTACGGCGGCGCGACGCGGCTCGGCAAGGTCAAGGCCGCCGCCTCGCGGATCCCCGCTCTGATCGGCTTCGGCCGCCGGGGACGATTCGACTACGGGCTCGGCCATGCCTCGATCGACCTGCCGCCCGCCTGCCGCGTGCTGCGGATCCCGAACTCGACGATGTTCGACTACGAGTGGGCCACGACCCAGCACCACGTGATCTGCCGGCTGGCCAATCGGGTGCTCGTGCCGGATGCCATCCCCGCGGAGCGTCTGCGGCGATACGGGGCGCGGCCGCCCAAGCTCATCCGCTTCCCCGGACTGAAGGAGGAGTACTACCTCGCGGACTGGGAGCCGGACGACTCGGTTCTTACCCGGCTCGGCCTCGACCGCGAGCGGCCGCTGTGCGTGATCCGCACCGCCCCCTCGTACGCCCTCTACCTGGGCGGCTCGGAGAACCCGCTGCTGCCGCCGCTGATCAAGCGGGTGGCCGACGGCGAAACGCAGGTGGTCGTGCTGGCCCGCAACGAGGAGCAGCGCGAGGCCGTCCGCGAGCTCGGGGCGCCGAACGTGGTGGTGCCGGAGCGGGCGGTGGACGGCCGCAGCCTGGTGGCCTACGCGGACGTGCTCGTGAGCGCCGGCGGCACGATGAACCGCGAGGCCGCCGTCCTCGGCACGCCCGTCTGGTCGATCTTCGAGGGGAAGATGGGCGCCGTCGACGACATGCTCGTCGAGCAGGGACGGCTGAAGATCCTGCGTGACCCCGATCAGGTGGTCGTCGAGCGCAAGCCGGCCGACGCCCTCGAGAAGCGCACCCGGCGCGACATCGCGGACCTGTTGCGCCTGGCGGTCCCCGGCGCCCTGTCATGACGGTCGACGTCCAGACGGAGATCGAGATCGGCCGGCCCCGCGAGGAGGTGGCCGCCTACGCGTCGGACCCGGACAACACCACCGCCTGGTACGAGAACATCGAGTCGGTCGAGTTGCGGTCGCCCGGGCCGCTCGCGGTGGGCTCGCGGATGGAGTTCGTCGCGCACTTCCTCGGCCGGCGGCTGGCCTACACGTACGAGGTCGAGGAGATGGTGCCGGGCGAGCGCTTCGTGATGAGCACGAGCGAGGGGCCCTTCCCCATGGAGACGACCTACACGTGGGAAGACGCTCCCGGGGGAGGCACGAGGATGACGCTGCGAAACCGGGGAGCGCCATCGGGCTTCTCGAAGCTGGCCGCGCCGATGATGGCCCGCGCGATGCGACAGGCCAACCGCAAGGATCTGGCTCGCCTGAAGGCGCTGCTCGAGGCCGTCTAGCGCAGCCCGGCGGTGACCGCGCGCTCGACCGTGTCCTGGCGGTCGTCCTCGCTCTCGGGCGGTCCCACCTCGACCTCCTTGACGAAGCGGCCCAGGCCCATGGCCTTGAGGTGGCGAGCCTTGAGGATCTCGAGCGTGTAGACCATCCAGACCGACGCGGCGAGGACGAACAGGCCCACCACGATCGCGATGATCACGTGGCCCGTGTCGGCGACGCCGGCCGGCCGCGGCGGGACGAAGCGGAGCAGCATCGCGTAGCTCACGAGCAGCATCGCCCACACGTGCAGGTAGGCGGCGGTGCGGCGCTGGGAGAAGCCGATGCGCATGAAGCGGTGGTAGAAGTGATTCTGGTCCGCCGCCCACGGCCGGCGCCCGTACTTGAGCCGCTTGAGCACCACGAACGAGGTGTCGAGCAACGGCACGGCGAGGACCAGGAGCGGGCCGACGAGGGCGATCGTCGCCGCGGTCTTCAGCACACCCTCCACCGACATCGACGCGAGGATGAAGCCGAGCGCCAGCGCCCCGCAGTCGCCCATGAAGATCTTGGCCGGGTGGTAGTTGTGGCGCAGGAAGCCGAGCGTCGAGCCGCAGACGATCGCCGCCAGCGCCGCCGCCGGCCAGCGCGCGAACGAGGCGGAGAGGATCGCGAAGGCCGCCGCCGCGATCGCCACGATGCCGGCGGCCAGCGAGTCCATCCCGTCGATGAGGTTGATCAGGTTGGCCAGGAAGGCGATCCAGAGCACCGTGAGCGGGTAGCCGATCCAGCCGATGTTGTGGTTGCCGATGAACGGCAGCGTGATGTGGTCGATCTTGAGGTCCCAGCCGATCACCGGGATCAGCGCGATCGCGCAGACCGCGGCGAGCTTGACGCTCGGCTGGACGCCGCGGATGTCGTCCACGAGGCCGACGATCGCGACCAGCCCGGTGCCGAGCAGGATGCCGGGATAGGGCCCGTCGAGGTCGACGAACAGCAGCGCCGGGACCAGGATCCCGAGCACTATCGCGATCCCGCCTATGCGCGGGACGGGACGGGTGTGGACGCGGGGCCGGTCGCCGCCCAGATCGACCCCGCCGATCCGGGGGGCCAGCCGCGCGGTGAGCGGCGTCAGCACGAGGACGATCGCGACCGACGCGAGGAATCCCCACACCACCGGCCCGTGTTCCACGAGCCCGCGGAGGGAGTCCGTGAAGGACATGGCGTCCGTTATACCTTAGGCAGGGGCGTCAAACGCCCATCCCGACGGGTAGCCTTGCCGGCCTATGAGTGGAAGCGTCTCATCCGCAGTGGCAGAGGCCTTTGACGAGCGGATCGCGTCGCGTGAAGCGAAGCTCGGCATCGTCGGCTTGGGATACGCGGGGCTTCCTCTGGCGATGCTGTTCGCCGAGGTGGGCTTCGAGGTCACCGGTATCGACCTCAACCAGGCCCGCGTCGACGCGATAGGCAGGAGCGAGTCCTACCTGGTGGACGTCCCCGCCGAGCGCTATGCGGGCGTCGACGGCCGGCTGAGCGCGACCACCGACTACTCGAAGGTCAAGGAGCTCGACGCGCTCACCATCTGTGTCCCGACGCCGCTTTCCAAGACCCGCACGCCCGACATCTCCTTCATCGTGTCGGCGGCCGAGTCCGTGGCCAGCCAGCTGCGCGAAGGCCAGCTGATCGTGCTGCAGTCCACTACCTACCCGGGCACCACCGAGGAGATCGTCCTCCCGATCCTGGAGCAGTCGGGAGCGAAGGTGGGCGAGGACTTCTTCCTCGGCTACGCCCCCGAGCGCGTGGATCCGGGGAATCCCAACTGGAGTGTGCGCAACACGCCGAAGCTGGTGGCGGGCGTGACCGACGAGTGCCTGCGCCGCACCCAGGCCCTGTACAACCAGATCGTCGACACCGTCGTGCCGGTCTCGAGCCCGGCCGTGGCCGAGACGGCCAAGCTGCACGAGAACACCTTCCGGGCGGTGAACATCGCGCTGGCGAACGAGCTCGCCCTCATGTGCGACCGGCTCGAGATCCCCGTGTGGGAGGTCATCGACGCCGCGAAGACCAAGCCGTTCGCGTTCCTCGCGCACTACCCCGGCCCTGGGCTGGGCGGGGACTGCATCCCGGTCGTCCCCCACTTCCTGTCCTGGCGCCTGCGCGAGTACGGCTACTCGGCGCAGCTGATCGACGCGGCGCACGAGGTGAACGCCCACATGCCGGTTTACGTGGTGCAGAAGATCTCCGAGGCGCTGAACGACGTGGGCAAGCCGATCAAGGGGTCGCGCCTCCTGCTGCTCGGGATGGCCTACAAGAGCGACGTTCACGACACCCGCGAGTCGCCCAGCCTCGAGGTGATGCGCCAGCTCCTCGCGCGGGACGGTGAGGTTCGCTACTGCGACCCGTGGGTCCCGAAGGTCGAGCTCGAGGACGTCCAGCACGAGACGGTGCCGTGGGGCGCCGAGGCGGTCTCATGGGCGGACTGCGTCGTGCTGCTCACGCCTCATTCCGAATTCGCCGACCCGGCCGTGTGGGATGAGGCCAAGCTCGTCGTCGACACCCGCAACGCGGCTCCGCCGGGCCCGAACGTCCACTCGATCTAGTGATCCTCATCCTGGGCGCGGGCTACGTGGGCGCCGCGCTGGGGGCACTGGCCCTCGACGAGGGCCACGAAGTGACGCTCGCGGACAACTGGTACGCCACCGGGCGCGACCAGCTCGACGAGCTCGAGTCGCGCGGCGCGCGGGTAGAGACGGCCGACATCCGCGAGCCGGCGGACCTCGCACCGCTGTTTGATCCGAAGCCCGAGCGTGTCTACCTGCTGGCGGCCCAGGCGAGCCGGCCGCTCTCGGAGAGCGAGCCCGACTACACCGAGGCGACCAACCTGAGCGGCGCGCGCCGAGTGGCCGAGGCC
>DASXBA010000022.1:0-18788 GCA_036406475.1 Thermoleophilaceae bacterium
CATCGACGACGCGCCAGGATCGCCCGGCCGGCTTCGCTTCGGCCACGCGCTGATCAGGGACACCCTCTACGAGGATCTATCGCCGGCCACGAGGCTGCGGCTGCACGAGCAGGCCGGCGAGGCTCTCGAGGCGCTCTACGCCGGCGAGGTCGATTCCCATCTCGCCGAGCTGGCGCAGCACTTTCTCGCGGCTGTCCCGGCTGCGGGCTCTGACAAGGCCATCGACTATGCCCGGCGGGCGGGAGAGCGGGCGGCGATCCAGCTCGCGTACGAGGAGGCCGCGCGGCTGTATGAGATGGCCCTGCCGCTGCTCGGGGAGGACCCGAGCCGATGTGAGCTGCTCCTCGCGCTGGGCGACGCTCAGGCGCGGGCGGGGGACACGGCGACCGCGAAGCAGTCGTTCCACGAGGCGGCAGACCTGGCGGAAGTGCTTGGGCTGAACGAGCACTTGGCGGAGGCCGCGCTGGGCTACGGCGGCAGGTTCGTCTGGGAGTTCGCCCGCGGCGACGTCGATCACGTGCCGCTGCTCGAGCGTGCACTTGCCGCCGTCGGGGAGGAGGACAGCGCTCTGCGGGTCAGGCTGCTGGCTCGGCTCGCGGGCGGTCCACTGCGCGACATCAGCTTCCCGCTGGAGCGGAAGTGGTCGTTGAGCGAGCAGGCGCTCGCGATGGCTCGCCGCATCGGCGACCCGGAGACGTTGGCCTACGCCATCAGCGGCTACATCCTGGCCCGCCACTCGCCCGAGTTCGCCCCAGAGGAGGTGGCCCTGGCGACGGAGCTCGTAGAGCTGGCTGCGGAGGCGGGCGATCTAGAGCGAGCTGCGGAGGGATACGAGGATCGCGTCGCGGCCCTGATCGAGCTCGGCGACATGGCAGGGGCGAAGGCCGACGTCGCGGCCATGGCGAGACTCGCCGAGGAGCTCCGACAGCCGTCGCAGGACTGGTCCGCGGCGGTATACCGAGCGCTGGTAGCGCTGCTCGAGGGAGAGCTCCTGGACGCGGAGCGTTCGATCGCGAACGCGCGGAGCAGCGGGGAGCGCGGGCCGGCTTGGAACGCCGCCCTCTCTCACGGGCTGCAGCTGTACATGCTTCGCCGCGAACAGGGCCGGCTCGACGAGGTCGAGGCCGTCGTCCGTCGCTCCGTTGACGAGTTCCCGAGGTATCCGATCTACCGCTGTGCGTGTGCGCAGATGGCAGCAGAGCTGGGATACACGGCCGAGGCGAGCAAGGCGCTCGAAGACCTCGCGGCAGGCGACTTCGCAGCCCTGCCGTTCGATGACGACTGGCTCGTGGCCATGACCCTGCTCGCCGAGACGGCCGCCGCTCTCCGAAATGTCGAGCGAGCCGGCTGCCTCCACCGGCGGCTGCAGTCGTATGGCGATCGCGTCGCCATCGCGATTGCGGCTATCAGCACAGGCGCCGTTGCGCGCTCCCTCGGGCTGCTGGCGGCGACGAGGGAGTCTTGGGACGACTCCGAGCACCATTTCGAGCAGGCACTCGAGCTGAACGCGCGGATTGGAGCCCGGCCCTGGCTGGCGCACACGCAGCGGGACTACGCCCGGATGCTCTCGACTCGCGGCAGGGGCGGCGAGAGCGAGCGGGCGGTTGGGCTCGCCGCCCGCGCGCTCCAGGGCTATCGCAGCTTGGGAATGGACTCGTACGCGGCCGGCGCCGCAAGGCTCGAGCGCGAGCTCAGGACAAAACCCGTCCCTTAGCCCACGCGGCTCCGCATTTACCGCTGCGTAGTCGGCTCGAAACCGGCCCCACGGATGCTGGTCGCGACTCGCAACTACCAAGGAGGTCGGTCATGCAGAAGAGAAATTACGCTCCGCTCAGCGGCGCGCTGTTCGTAGTCCTCCTGATCGTGGGGTTTGTCGTCCTTGGCGGAGAGACCCCCGACCCGGACGCGTCCGCGCGGAACGTCGTGTCCTTCTACACGGACAACGGCACGATCCAGATCATTGCCGCGGCCGTGATCGCCCTTAGCACAGTGCCGCTCCTGCTCTTTGCGGCGACGCTGCGGGAGCGGGCTCGGGCGGCTTTGCCGGATCGAAGCCTGCTGCCCACGTTCGCGTTTGCGGCGGGGGTTGTGACCGCTGGCGGATTCCTCGTCGCGGCCGCGACCCACTTCGCAGTGGCAGATCTGGCGGACGAGATCCAGCCCGCCGCTGCGCAGGCGCTCAACGCGCTCGACAGCGCCATGTTCATTCCGTTCTCGTTGGGTGTCGCGACGCTGGTCCTGGCCACCTCGCTGACAGCGCTTCGAAGCGCACTGCTTCCGAGGTGGATGGGGTGGGTGGGCGTCGTGCTGTTCGTCGTCGCCTGGACACCCGTGGGCTTCCTAGCCTTCGCCCTCTCGGGGATCTGGATCATCGTCGCGAGCATCGTGCTCTACCGCCGGGGCAATCCCGCGCGGTCCGAGATCGCTGAGATGGCCTCGGCTCGCCCCGCCCACGCCTCCATGCCGAGTTGACGGTAGTCCGGACGGCCTCGGCCACCAGGTCGCTCGGGGCGCTCCTGGTCGCCGGGGCCGTGGGGGGCAATCGCGGCGCGAAAAACGGGGCGAGTGTACGGTCGCTGGAGGCCAACCCCTGTTCCAACCCATGTATCGAGCCGGCTGGAGGGCCGATGATGAGACGGGTGCCGTTTCTAATGGCGAGAGTCGTCACTGCTCGGACGTTCCCACCTCGCCAGGTCGGCGGCACGTGGACCAGGGAGCCGCTTACGGTCGCCAATGCAGCCGGCTGATCGAACGTCACGATTCGAACACGGTGACCCGCCCCGCGGGGCCGAACTGCAACATTCGGAAGTAGGCAGGCACCGGGTTCACGGATGCTTGCGCGCCACGTCAGCAGTGGCGCTCATCGTCACGCTTCTCGTCGCCCCGGCCTCGCCCGCCGCTGCAAGATCCGACATGAGCAAGCTGGACGTCTCGCCCCACACGCCGTCTGTGGGCGCAACGGTCGCGATCAGCGGTAAGGGGTTCGGCGCTCGTGAGCAGGTCCGGGTCACGACCAAGGCCGGCTTGTTGGCCGATACCGAGTCGGACGCGTCGGGCTCCATTGCGCTTCTCGTCCGGCTTCCGACGGAGATGACGGGTCCGCAGGACGTTGTGGCGAGCGGGAGGAGGAAGGACGGTTCAATGGCCACGCTCAGCGGGAGGTTCGTCGTCAGGGCGTCAGCCGTCCCGGGGACCCATGACCACAGCCTGCCGATCGAGTCCGGGGGCCTGGCCTTCCTTGTCGTTGTGGTGCTGTTCCTGATCGGCCGCCGTCAGCGTGCCGACGCCAGGTGACCTTCATCCGCGTTCGTCACGGATCGCCTGCACGGGGGCGCCATCGACAGCACGACGAGCGCCGGCGTTTCGGCGGTGCGCGGATAGCAGGTTGGATCAAAGCGCTGGAGCGCTCCCGAGGAGCGCATGACTACGAGCTTGGAGACGCCGTAGCGCCTGAGGATTTCGCGCTGCCGATAGGCCACCGGCGGGTGCGACCGGGCCGCGCCGCTGACCGCGACGTGGAGACCGGCGGTGCGCGCCGATCTGGGGACATCGAGGCGGACCGCCGCGCCGCCGCCGGCGGCGTTGTAGGGCGTGAAGACGAGCTGGCCTCCCGGTTTCGTGCGGATGTCGAAGCGCAGCCGCTGGTCCGCGATCACCTGCTCAAGGTGGAGGTGCTCGCCGCGCGGGACCACCTCGACCCACTGCGCTCCGGGTGCCGGGCGTAGCCAAATCGGCCGGCCGGCGGAGAGCCGGCCTGACTGTCGCACGGAGATGGAGTTCGCCCCGAGCGTGGCGGACAGCGTCTGAATCTGATCACGTACCGAGACAGTCGACCCCGCCGTGCTCGCCATGCCGCGGGCGCCTGCCGGGTCTCGTCTCGGGGCGATCACAAAAGCCGGGAAAGCGAATCCGCGGTAGACGCCTCTCACCCGAACTTGCAATGAGATCTCGTCACCCTGAGCCGCCACCTGGAGGTCGCCGCCGTCTACGCCCAGCCCGCCCGAGAAGGCCCGCTGCATCTCGAGTCCCTCGCGCTGTTCCGCCGGCTGCGCGGTGATCCAGCGCCCGGATGCGCCATAGGCCGGCCGGTGCGCGAGTCCGCTCGCGTACCAGGACATCGCGCCGCCAGTAGCCACGGATATGCCCGGCCAAGATGTGGCGAACGAACCCTTGGAACCGCGCAGCAACGCGATCGTTGCGATGTCCGCGTCGTCGAGCGGGCTGTACCACGGGATGGCTATCCGAAGACGCGGTGCCAGCCCGAAGCCGGCGACGAGGCCAGGTAGCGCGAGGCCTGCTAGTACGCCTACCGCGAGACGCCAGTGGTGCGTGAGCCCCGACGCTGCCGGAGCGACAGCGTCCCAGCCGGCGGCCACGGCGAGTGCGACGAGCACCGGTAGGTAGTACAGGCTGCGGCCCACATAGCCGGCCTCTGCACGCACGAAGACGAGCGGGATGACCACCACGCCGGCCAGTGCCGCGAGCGTCGCGATCTGCCCCCGCCGGCGGGCGAAGAGGGCGCCGCCGAGGGAGGCCAGACAGAGCGCGTAGAGGAGGGACGTCTCGCGCGTCGCCCAGGACAGCATCACGTCGAACTGGTCGGAGCTCGGGGGCCCGAGCGAGACGGCTCCTGGCGCCGCCACAGCGCGGTAGTACGGCATGCTGAGGGCGGCGAATGGGATCCCCCATGCCACCGCGACTGCGATGCCGCCCACACTCGTGGGTGACCACCGCCGCGTGGGCCGCGCACCACGGCCCCCCAGCTCGACCGCCCAGCGTAGCCCCAGGACTGCGAGCAGAGCCATGAGGCCGAATGGGTGCGTGAGCGCGGTCAGTCCGACCCCCGCGCCCACCCAGGGCCCGCCTCGCCCTACGCGCGCCCAGCGCTCGAAGGCGGCCAGAGTGGCCACGCCGAAGACGACTCCAAGCAGCTGGGCACCCCCACCCCACCCCAGTAGCTCGGCGATGAGCGGCAGCGACATGCCCGTCATGGCGCCGACGAGGGACGGGATCGGGCCGCTCCACTGGCGCAGGAGCACGTACGTGGCCAGCCACAGCAGGGCGAGGCTCACGATGAAGGCGGCCTGCACCCCCGGGACCGGGCCGAGCATCGCTCGCAGGACGGCAACGAGCCCCGCGAACACCGGAGGGTGAGCGAAGTCGAGTACCCCGCGACCGAGGAGCCGGTCGGCCTCGCCTAGGGCGTGGGCGGCGTCCGGAGGGAAGAAGGTCCTGGGAGCGGTGGCCACGATGAACGCAACGCCCCAGCAGTACGCACCCAGGGCGCCGGCAACGGCCGCGGGCTCTGCCCATCGTCGCCTGGCTGGAGCCGACCCGGTGCCCTCGCGCCCGTCCATCACAGCGATCATGAGGGATCGGGCCAGGCCCCGCCGCTGCGGATCCTCTCGGGAGAGGGATGACACTGGCCAGCGAGCGGCGTGATCGCGGCCGGCACCGGCGCACGGGCAGCACACACGCACAAGACACCGAACCCGCGTTGAGGACGGTGTTGAGGTCGTCGGCGAAGACCCGGGCTGCGCTACGACGCGGCTCGATGGCCGTTCTGCCCCATGCGCGACGCACAGGGAGACGCGGGAATTAGGATCGGCCCGTGTCGACCGTTCGCGTGAGTCATGACAGTTCGCTTCCGCCCGACCGCGTCCTGGCCGCCGCCAGCGACTTCTCCGAGCGCCGGGCAGAGGTGTTTCCGGCCGTTTCGGTCGAGCGCATGGAGGTTCACGAGCTGGGCGACACCTCCGCCGATGTGACCGAGGGCACCCGGGCCGGGCCGATCGTTAACTGGGAGCGCTGCGACTACGACTGGTCGCAGCCGGGCTCGGTCAAGGCGGACGTGACCGATTCCAACATCTACGACCCCGACGGGAGCTGGTGGGAGCTCAGAGCGACTCCAAAGGCCGGGGGAAGCCAGGTCGAGATGATCTGGGAGCGCAACTTCAAAGGCACCCCGAGGGGCATCCTGTTCGGGTCCGTGTTCAGGATGTTCGGAACCAGGATCTTCAACGGATATGCCCGGGAGATTCTCGAGAACCTCGCAAACCTCGAGCGTGACCGGTAGTCGCTTCACCTGCTGCCCACTCCGCGCGAGAAGCGCTAGTCACGCCGCATCCCGATATTGGTGGACGATGCGAGCGTCGCTCTCAGGGACATGGCGGGCCCCCGCTACTGGAAAGGGCCTGCAAATGCAGGCCCTTTCGGTGATCTGTGCTTCTCCAGGCCGCGGAGGGCCAACGCCTGGGTCAATACCTTGCAGCGTCGCGTCGCGCGGCGAGCGCTCGATCCAACCCTCAATGACCCGCCGCTCCTCGGCGTTGAGGTCCATCACCTTGACCATCCGGCGCAACGTCGTTGCGCAGCGGTAGGTCGCCGCCATGCAGACGATCGAGGAGTTCACGCGCGCCGTCGTCGGTCTGCCGGGCCGTCTCCCGGGAACCAAGGGCAGAAACGCGGCTGACAGGCGGCCGGCGGCGATGCCCGCACCCGATTGACGCTTGCTGACGTCCGACGATCCCGGCTGGCAGGCGCGCGCGCCGATGGCAGAGGCCGCGCACTTGGCGAGTCCGGACACCACACCCGCCTGACGAGCACAGCCCCGCGACTTCCCGGGGCTTAGCACAGGTCTAGGACCCGGCGCAAACCGCGTTTGCCGGCTGGGGCGACCGTGACCTCGCGGCCGTCGCCGCGAACGAGCCACTCGCGGCCGAAGAGGGCGCCGGCCAGCTCGTCGCCGAGTGCGCCGGCGAGGTGAGAGGAGTGCTCGGTCGCGTCGAAGCACTCGAATGCAAAGCGGCGGCGGCCACGCTCGACCTCCTCGAGCTCGACGCCGAGGGCTGAGAACGTCTTGGCGGCCGCCGGGCCCAGCTCGACTGTGCCGTCGGGCAGGTCGCGCAGCGCCTGCCGCTCGCGGAGAGCGTCGTAGAGCTCCACCCCGAGACGACCGGCGAGGTGGTCATAGCAGGTGCGCGCGGCCTCGGAGCGCCTCGGCGGCGCCGCGCTCGTGGCGAGCGTCCGCCCGGTGAGACGGTCTAGCAACGGCAGCAGGGCCTGCAAGCCCGGGTCGGCGAGCGCGTAGATCGCGTGGCGGCCTGATCGCTCGACCTGGACGAGCCCCGCCTCTCGGAGGCGGCGCAGGTGATTGGAGAGCCTCGGAAGCGGCGCTTGCAGCTCGTTTGAGAGCTCGCTGACGGTTGCCGCCCCGCCATGCCCCAGTCGGTCGATCACCCGTAGCCGCGTTTCGTCGGCCAGTTCCTTGAGGAGGGCGGTCCGCGGGTCGGTGGTCATCTTGCAATCACAGTTTAGGATTTACTGAATCGTGCAATAACACTTCAGACTAGCATGAAAGGTTGTCACCAAATGTACCTCGCCTACGACGCAAATCTGGCCCGACTCGAAGATCTCCACAGACAGGCAGCGGAGTTCCGCTACCCGCGGACGGGTACGCCCCCCTCGGCCGGCGCGCGATCGTCGCTCTCCACGCGGGCCCTGGCGGTCCTCGGCCGCGCTGCTTTCGGCGCTAGGTGGGGCTCTCGAGACGGCGGCGCACCCCGGTCGGCGCGCTGACTGCTTCGTGTGTCCGGGCTGGATCAGACGCTCACGCCGGCGTGCTGTGGCGCGGCCGGTAGTTGCAGCGTGGCGCGGAGCCCGCCGACCGCCCGGGGGGTGAGAGTCAGGGTTCCATCGTGCGCTTGGGTGATGCGTTTGACGATTGCCAGGCCGAGGCCGACACCTGCGTGGTCGGTGCGTATGCGTTCGCTGCCGCGAAGAAACGGCTCGGCAAGCGTGGAAACGAACTGTGGCGCGAGCTTCTCGCCGGTGTTCTCGACAGCGAGCACCACGCTCTTGGCGTGAACGCGGGTCGTGACCCATACGGTGCCCTGTTCGCGCAGATTGTGGACGATCGCGTTGTGCACGAGGTTCGTGGCCATCGGCAGCAGGAGCGCGTGCGAGCCGATGGTGGGGGTCATGTCGTTGGAGGTCTCGATCGTGACGCCGCGCTTCTCTGCGAGGGGAAGGAGCGTCTCGGTGGCCTCTTCCGCTATGAGCGAAAGGTCGACGTGTTCCCGGGCAAAGGACCGCTGGTCGGCGCGGCTGAGCAGGAGCAATGCTTCGGTGAGATCGATCGCTCGGGTGTTGACGGCGTAGAGGCGGTCGAGGAGTTCGCCGTTGTCGCGGCTCGGATCGTTGCGGGCCACGTCGAGGAGTGTCTGCGTGACCGCCAGCGGGGTCCGCAGCTCGTGAGAGGCGTTGGCCGCGAATCGCTGCTGTTCGGCGACGTGTGCTTCGAGCCGCGCGAGCATGCCGTCGAAGCTGTCGGCGAGCTCGCGGAACTCGTCGTTACGGCCTTCCAACGCGATCCGGTGGGCGAGCGACCCGGTCGCGGCGGTGCGCGTGGCGTCGGTGATGCGGGCCAGGGGGGCGAGCATCCGGCCGGCGAGAATCCATCCCCCGAGCAGGCCGAACACGAGCAGGAACGCCAGCACGATGGCCGCCGGCAGACCGAAGCCGTTCAGGGGGTCGGAGCGGTTGGGCGGGAACCCAGGGAAGCCGTAGGTCACCTCATCGGGGATGTATCGCAGGATGGATACCCACACGGCCGCGAGCAGCAAGGCGCTTGCGAGCATGAGGAAGCCGGCGTAGCTGAGAGTGAGCTTGAGGCGAACGCTCAACCCAGGGGGTCTATCCACGGTCGCCTCCCTCACCAGCGATGTCCGGCTGCGTGTCGATTTGGTACCCGACGCCGGCCACGGTGGCGATGACCCAGGGTTCGCCGAGCCGCTTGCGCAGTGCCGAGACCGTGATCCGCACGGCGTTGGTGAACGGGTCCGCGTTCTGATCCCACGCCCGTTCCAGTAGCTCTTCGGCGCTGACGACACCGCCTTCGGCGGCGACGAGGACTTCGAGCACCGCGAACTGCTTCCTGGTCAGCGCGACGTGGCGGCCGTCGCGGTGGACCTCGCGGCGGAACGGGTCCAGCCGCAGACCTGCGATCTCTCGTACAGGCGGCCTGTTGTGGGCGCGCCTGCGGTCGAGCGCTCTGAGGCGGAGCACGAGCTCCTGGAGCTCGAAGGGCTTGGTGAGATAGTCGTCGGCGCCGAGCTCGAATCCGGAAGCCTTGTCATCGAGGCGGTCGGCGGCGGTGAGCATGAGGATCGGCGTGCCGCTGCCGGAGGCGACGATGCGCTTGGCGATCTCGTCACCGGTAGGTCCGGGAATGTCTCGGTCGAGGACGGCGATGTCGTAGGCGTTGACGCCCATCAGCTCCAGAGCGGTGTCGCCGTCGCCGGCGATGTCTGCCGCGATCGCTTCCAGGCGTAGGCCATCGCGGATGGCGTCTGCCATGTAGGGCTCGTCCTCAACGAGCAAAACGCGCATGCTCGGATGCTAGGGACGGCGCATATCGCCGGCGTATCGAAAACCACATACGTGCTGGCAACACCCCGCTGCCTTGACTGGCGGCATGACCTACAGCCAACCAGCACGAACCACGACCTCTCGGATTCGGATTCGCAGGATCGGCGTCGGCGGCCTGCTAATCGTCATCGCGGCGATCGCCGCAGCCCTCGGCTACCAGTTGCTGTCGGCCTCCCCCTCGACGCACGCATCACCCATCGATGTCCCTGGCTTTGAGCACCTTGGTGCGCTTGGCGAGGCCGGCGGCGCCGTTCCCGGCGGCACGACGGTCTTCGATGACGAGGTTCCGGGTGTAGCCAACCTCGACTCCGATCTACTCGGCGCCCTGCGGCGAGCAGCAACCGATGCCGGAGACGACGGGGTCCAGCTCTACGTCGACAGCGGCTGGCGCTCGGCGGAATACCAGGAACAACTACGCCGCGAGGCCGTCTCGAAGTACGGCTCAGAGGCGGAAGCTGCCCGGTGGGTGGCCACCCCCGACAAGTCTGCTCACGTGTCGGGGGACGCCGTGGACATCGCGCCCTCCAATGCCGCGGCGTGGCTGTCCGAGCACGGCGCCGGGTACGGACTGTGCCGGATCTACCGCAACGAGCCCTGGCACTACGAACTGCGTCCCGAAGCCATCGGTCACGGTTGCCCGCCCATGTACGCCGACGCTACGCACGATCCAAGGATGCAGCAGTGATCGGCACGGCCCCCTCCCGTGGGGCCGCCCATGCGTTTTGGCATGGGGCATGGGGCGTGAGGTGAGAGATCCGGGAGCGCGGGAGCGCATCGTCGACGTCGCGGCGGGAGTCGTGGGCTCCGGCACCGAGCGCCTCACGCGCGAAGGCCGGATCGTTCTGCATCGTCAGCACCACCACGACGGTCTCGGGCGTCGACTCCAGGACCTTGGGTATGGCATCGAGACCCGACTCGCCGGGCATGTTCAGGTCGAGCACCAGCACGGATGGCTTGTGGCCCAGGGTGTAGCGCCTCGCGGCCTCGGCATCCCCGGCCTCCGCCACAACCTCCATGTCCTCCTCGGCCTCGAGCAGCATGCGCAAGCCGCTCCGGACGACGGCGTGATCGTCGGCCAGGACGATCGTGACCTTGGGCGGGGAGCTGTTCCCCTCCATACGGCGACCCTAGCCTATGCGCGGGATCAAGCTGCGACGTCGCGGCGGTCGAACGCAAATGCCGCCGGCCCTTCATTTTGGCCCTCGTGAGTCCGTTGCAGTGGGCGCGCAAAACTGTCTCCACGGACACGCCCTCTGGGCTGAACCTCGTACCGCGTCACTGGCTTGCACCCCAGCGGGCGAACCCAAAGCGCACGCCGCCACCACGACGCAGGTCCCAAAGACTCCTCGCCGGCCCGGGATCGAAGCGGCTTTAGGATGCTCGCATGGTCGATCCGGGCGACCGTCGGGAGGAGCTCGACGGTGTGCTGGCGGCCGCGGCGCGGGAGGCGCGAGCCTACTTGGCGGCGATCGATGACGAACCGGTCAAGCCGGCCGGAGCCGAGGAGGCGCTGCCGCCCGCGGTCGGGCCGCTGCCGGCGGATGGGTACGGCGCTCCGGACGCGGTCGCGGAGCTGGCGGAGCTTTGTCGGTCGTCGGCCCTCCGCTCGGCTGGACCGCGTTTTTTCCACTTCGTCATGGGAGGCAGTACGCCGGCTGCGCTGGCTGCGGATTGGCTCACGTCGGCCGTGGACCAGGTTGCCTTCGCGTGGGTCTCTTCGCCGCTCGCGGCGCGTCTCGAGCAGGTCGCCGTTGGCTGGCTGCGCGACCTCTTCGAGCTGCCTGAGGACTTCGCCGGCGTCCTCACGAGTGGCGCGACGATGGCCAACTTCACGGGCTTGGCGGCGGCCCGCAACTGGTGGGGAGAGCGCCATGGGATCGACGTCGAGCGCGACGGTCTGGCGGGCGCGCCGTCGGTTCCCGTCTTCTCGAGCGGTTACTTGCACCCGAGTGCGGTCGAAGCGCTCGGGCTGCTCGGCATTGGCAGGAACGCGCGCATACTGGCCCGCGACGGGGCCGGACGCTTGGCGGTGGAGCGTCTCGAGAGCGAGCTCGCCTCGCTCGACGGCGCGCCTTCGATCCTGATCGGCAACGCGGGGGAGGTCAACGCTGGGGACTTCGATCCGCTCGTCGTCCTAGCCGACCTCGCCGAGCGCCATGGTGCTTGGCTGCACGTCGACGGGGCGTTCGGGCTCTTTGCGCGGGTGACGCCCGACGCGGCGGGGCTGGCGGACGGCATTGAGCGTGCCAGCTCGGTGACCGCCGACTGTCACAAGTGGCTCAACGTGCCCTACGACTGCGGTGTGGCGCTCGTGCGCGAGCCGGGCCGGTTGGCAGCGGCGTTCGCGGCGGGGGCGCCGTATCTGCCCGCGGTTGACGAGCCGCGACCCTCATTCGGCTACCTCGCTCCCGAGAACTCTCGCCGTGCGCGCTCGCTCGCGGTTTGGGCGACCTTGCGCGCGTATGGACGGGCCGGCTACCGCGCGATGGTGGAGCGCCACCTCGCCCTGGCGCGGAGGCTGGCGGCCCGGGTGGCGAACGAAGCTGAGCTCGAGTTGCTCGCCGAGCCTCGCCTCAACATCGTCTGCTTCCGCTGGCATCCAGCGGACGCTGACGAGGCGGATCTCAACGAGCTCAACCGCGCGCTTGGCGAAGCACTGCTCGACGACGGGCGCGTGTACGCGGGAACAACCATCTATGACGGCAAGGTCGCCTTCCGGCCCGCGATCGTGAACTGGCGTACACGCGAGGCCGACGTCGACGCTCTCGTCGAGGTCATGCTCGAACTGGCCGCTTCGGCGAGGTAGTTAGCGATGAACCGGGCTCCGGGTTCGATTCGTGGGGCATTCCGGCCCGCCGGAAGCTGATCAACTTCGGACTTCGGCCGGCACTGCCTGGGCCGATCCGGCCGTCACGATTCGCGGATCTTCCAGAACGAGTCCTTGCGCGTGAGGCTGCCGTCATCTCCGAAGGTCCACAGGTCGCAACCGCGGACGTCGATTTGCTCGCCGTCGACCGTAGTGCCGCTGATCGTCCACTCCGACACGCCCCGGTTGCCGCAAACGAAGTGGTCGTCGTCGCCGTAGTGGACATCCGGAATGCCCTCGAAGCGGGCGGCTAGTCCTCGACGCACTTCATCCTTGCCAACGAAACGCCGCCCGCAAGGATCGGACCCACGCGGGGACTCAAAGACGCAGTCCTCAGCGAAGTGGGACATGATCGCGTCGAGGTCGTGTCGATTGAAGGCCTCCAACACCTGTTTCAGCGCGTCGAGCCGGCGGCGGTCACTCTCCATCTCGATGCCTCCTGAGCGGGCTATCACCCATGCCCGACGGAGTATCGCCGCTCGGATCACGTAGTCGGCCCCGCCACGGGGCCCACTAGGGTGCGCACGAGACCTCCACCGCGAAAGGGGAAGGGCCGTGCGCGCACTCGCCCGCTTCGTCACCGGGCGCCGCACCAAGTGGCTGGTGCCGGTGATCTGGATCGTCCTGGTCGTCGCGCTTCAGCCGCTCGGCTCCAAGCTGTCGGGCGTCACTGACGATAGGACGCAGTCGGCGTTGCCGAAGAGCGCGGAGTCGACGGCGGTCCTCAAGAAGCAGGAGCGCTACTTCAGGGCGGGGCAGACGGCCAGCGGGCTGATCGTCTACACGCGCGCCGGCGGGCTCACGGCCGCTGACAAGGTCAAGATCGCCCGCGACGCCCGGAGGGCCGCGGCCGGGTTGCCGCTGAGGGCGAAGCCCGTGTTCGCGGCGAAGAGCGGGCTGGCGTACACGACGCTCACCGTCCCCAACGACGAGGACAAGCTCGGCGACTGGGGCAAGGAGCTGCGCCACATCACGGGCAAGGGGGGCGCCGGGCTGAAGGTCTACGTGACTGGCGACCTCGGCTTCAGCGCCGACTTCGACAAGGTCTTCGGCTCCTTCGACACCAAGCTGCTCGCCGTCACCGCCCTGCTCGTGTTGACCCTGCTGCTGGCGATCTACCGCGCGCCGCTGATCGCGGTCGCGCCGATCGTGGTGGTCGGCCTCGCATACAGCGTGGCTACGGGGTTCGTCTACCTGCTTGCGAAGTCGGGCGAGACCGTGACGAGCACGACCACGGGGATCCTCATCGTGCTGATGTTCGGGGTGGGCACCGACTACTGCCTGCTCCTGGTATCGCGCTACCGGGAGGAGCTGCGCCGCAACGAGGACAAGGGCATGGCGATGCAGCTTGCGCTCCGCCGGGCCGGCCCCGCGATCCTCGCCAGCGGACTGACCGTGGCGCTGACGATGCTCGTGTTGATCCTCGCCGACGTGGGCTCGATTCGCTCGATGGGGCCGGGCTGCGCGATCGGTGTCGCCTGCGCGTTCATGGCGGGTCTCACCCTGCTGCCGGCCCTGCTCACGATCTTCGGCCGGCGCGGCTTCTGGCCGCGGCGACGGTCCGTGGAGTTCGATCCCGAGTCGATCGAGCACGAGCATCCCGGACTCTGGCGACGCTTCGGGGACCGGGTGCTCGAGCGTCCGCTCCTGGCGCTGCTCGGGACCCTCGCGCTGTTCGCGGTCGGCGGCCTCGGCCTCCTCGCGTACAAGGAGAACTACAGCACCACGAACGTCTTCAGGAAGTCGACCGAGAGCGTGGATGGCTTCAAGCAGATCCAGAAGGGGTTTCCGGCCGGCTCGCTGGCGCCGACGGACGTGCTCGTGGAACGGACCGGGGCCGCCGCCCAGGCCGCCGACCTGGCGCTGGTCCGCAGGCGCCTCGCGGAGGCGCCCGGCGTCGCGTCGGTCCTGCCGGGGGTGGAGCGGTCGACCGACGGAAGCCGGGCGCAGCTCGAGATCGTCCTCAAGGATGATCCGCTTACGACCGCGGCGTTCAACAGGATCCCGAGGCTGCGGGCGCTCGTTGGCCATCCGGCCCCTGGCCTCCGCGCATCTTTCGGCGGCGGCAGCGCGACCCAGTACGACTTCAACAAGGGCACCGCTCGCGACCTGAAGGTCGTGATCCCGATCACGCTGGTCGTGATCGCCGTGATCCTCGGGCTGCTGCTCCAGGCCGTGGTGGCGCCGCTGGTGCTGATCGCGTCGGTGGTCGTGTCGTTCTTCGGGACGCTCGGCCTGTCGATGCTGTTCTTCCGCTACGTGGCCGGCGAGCCGGGCGTGGACAACTCCCTGCCCGTGTTCGCCTACATCTTCCTGGTCGCGCTCGGCACCGACTACACCATCTTCCTGATGAGCCGGGTGCGCCAGGAGGCGCGCGAGCACGGCACCCGAGAAGGCATGCTGCGCGCGCTCGGTGCGACCGGGCCGGTGATCACCAGCGCCGGGATCATCCTCGCCGGGACGTTCGGGGTCCTGATGACCCTGCCCGTCTGGTTCATCTTCAACATCGGCTTCCTGGTCGCGCTGGGGATCCTGCTCGACACCTTCGTGGTGCGCACGATCATGGTCCCGGCCGCGGTGGAGCTGCTCGGCGACCGGACCTGGTGGCCATCCTCCGCCCGGGGCGGAGGGGGCGCGCTGAGGGAGGCGCCCACCGTCCCGGCGCCGGAGCCCGAGCACGAGCCGGCCGGCACATTCGGAGTGAAGCGATGAGCTGGCGGATTCGCGGTACCTATTTCGAGTCTTGCAATTGCGATGCGATCTGCCCCTGCCGGCGGATCGACGGCGCGTCGGGCGGCCGCTCGACCCACGGGGTGTGTCTTGGGGTCCTGTCGTGGCTGATCGAGGACGGGAGCGCCGACGGGGTCGACCTCTCCGGCCTCCCGGTGGCGCTGGCGAGCCGCTACAGCGACGACGAGCCCGGTTCGCCGTGGAGCTGGACGCTGTACGTCGACGCGGGTGCTTCCAGCGAGCAGCGAGCCGCCCTCGAGGACATCTACAGCGGTCGCCTCGGCGGCGATGCAAAGCGGCACTTCCCGTGGGCGTGGAAGCCGAGTGAGCTTCTCGCCGTACGACCGGTCGAGATCGAGGTCGACCACACGCGGCGTCGCCAGTGGCTGCGGATACGCGACCGCGTCAGTGTCCGGATCCGCGACCGCTACGCCGGCGACGAGACGGTCACGTGCGTGATCCCCGGACATGAGCAGACCGGCGAGGAGCTGGTGGCCGATGAGCTGATCGTCGAGGACGGCTCGCTCGCGTTCGCCTACCGCGGGGTCTGCGGGTACGGCTCGACCTTCGACTACGCGGGCTGATCGCGCTTCGGGCCGCCCGCCTTAGCGGCCCGGCAGCGTGAAGCCGACCGCGGAGCTCACGGCGTCGTCCGGAGCGGTGGCCTTGTGTGTCTTCAGGTAGTCCGCGAGCTGGACGCCCGGCCCGCCCTGGATCGTCTGCGTCCGGGGCTGCGTGAGGAACGGCAGGCTGATCGAGCCGCCGCGGACCGTGACCGGCTGGGCGCTGGGCGCGGCCAGCATCCACCAGTCCTGGTTGTTGTCGGTGACCCGCACGGCGATCCGGTCGCCCGCCTTGAGCTTCCAGTCGGCTCCCCAGAGCGTGAGCGGGATCGTCGTGTCGCCCGGGTTCCTGACGAGGTGGCCCTGGCGCGTGACCAGCGGGCCGGTCCAGCCGCCGTCCTCGTCACGGCTGAGGTCGTAGACGTCGATCGCGAGGTTGGCGTTGGGGAGCAACGTCGTCACGTCGACCGAGGCCGTCGGCTCACCCGAGAGGTGCGCGTCGGACGGCAGCGGCTTGGACACCGTCCAGACGCCGGACTGGACCGTCGGATCGGAGGGGTTCGTGCCGTCGTCCGTTGTGGCGCTCGACGTGGCGTCGAACCCGGTCCCCACCGACTGGGCGTGGTCGACGTAGCTGCCGTCGCGGAGTGCCGTCGTGTACTTGTGCGCATCAGCGGGCGGCCACTGTTTCTCCGCGCGCCACTTGCCGTCGTTGGTCTGGACCGCGAAATTGGGATCCGCGACCGTGGGCGTCTGGCCCTTCAGGTAGCGGCCGTAGAAGCGCATGACCTCGTCGAACCAGCCCGCCCGACCGTCCTTCAGGCGACCGACATTCGTGTCGTCGCAACCGGTGGAGCTGTCGCCTTCAGCGCAGGTCTCGTTGCCGCGCACGTGCTCCCACGGACCCAGCCAGCCGCGCTCCGGGCCGGCGTGGTTCGCGAGGTACTCCTGCAACCCGTCGGCCACCGTGTTGTTCTCGGTCAGGCCCTGGGTGATGAACAGCGGGACCTTCGACCCGGCCGCACCCGGGATCAGGTTGCGCGGCTTCCAGAAGCTCGAGTCGTGGTTGTCGTCGCCGGCCTGGGCCGCCCAGTTCTGGGCAAGGCAGACCGGGTCGCTGAGGCTGCTGGCGTTGTAGTTCGGGTCGTCGGTGAGCGGTCCCGGAGTCGCCGCTATCCCGTCGTAGAGCGCGGGCGTGGCCACCGAGTTCTCGCGCCGCATCCCGTCGCCGTAGAGGTAGCGGTAGTCGTCGTAGACCGGCTCCTGAGAGACGACGGCCCCCAGGCCCGCCGGGCGCTTGTCGACGCCGATCAGTCCGGTGAGCGCGTCGTACGACTTGCCGTACATGCCGACGTGCCCCGTCGACCACGGCCGGCTCGTCGCCCACTTGACGGCGTTCACCACGTCGGACTGCTCGCCGGGGCCTGACCAGTCGAGGCACCCGTTCGAGCCGCCGAAGCCGCGTAGGTCCACCATCACGAAGGTGTAGCCCTTCTTCAGCAGGCCCGAGCCCTCGACGAAGTCCTGGAAGCGCTCCGACGGACCGGCGTTCGGCCCGACCGGGTCGTAGCTCGTGCCCTCCGCCGGCCCGGCCGGCCCGGTCTGGCCCGAGTGGTTGAAGTACGGGCCGATCGACAGGATCACCGGGGTCTTGGTGGCGTTCGTGGAGCCCTTGGGGCGCAGGACGTCGGCGTGCAGGGTTGCGTCACCGGCAGTCGACGGCGATTGGATCCACGCCTGGGTCCAGTCGGCGTCCGGATAGGCAACGCCGGATGCGGAGGCGACGGAGGGAAGGACGGCGAACGAAGCCGTCGCGACGGCAATAGCCAACCAAGAACGAAAAGACATATGTGCGACTACCCCTGAAGTCGAGTTGCGGAAGCGCCTCCCCTAAAAGCGCGACCGGGAACTCTACTCCTCCTCCTCGCGCGCGGCGCGGGTAGAGCTCGACTGCGGCATGACGAATCGCGATGCGGCAGGATGCGCGGGGTGGGGGCAAGGCGGGGGGATCTTGCGGGCGGCCGCGTGCGCTGGGGCATGTGCCTGGCGATCGTGGCGAGCGCCGTCTGGCTTTCGATCGGCGTGACTGGTGCCGAGGCGGCCACGGTGGAGAAGCAGGGCTACGTCCCGATGGCCGACGGGACGCAGCTCGAGTACACGGTGGACCTCCCGACCGGCAGCGGCCGCTTCCCGGTGGCGATGGTGTACGACGGCTACTGCGAGGGCGCCGGAGCGCTGGCCTGCAACGACCAGGTCAACGCGACCAAGCTTCTCGCCGCGGGCTATGCGGTGCTGGGCGTCAGCATGCGCGGCACCAGCTGCTCCACGGGCGTCTTCGAGGCCTTCTCCTCCCAGGAGTGGCGCGACGGTGCGGAGGCGGTCGAATGGGCGGCCCGGCAGCCGTGGTCGAACGGGCACCTGGGGATGCTGGGCGATTCGTTCCCAGGGATCTCGCAGGTCGGCGTGGCGGGGCTGCGCCCGCCGCACCTGGACGCGATCGCCCCGTTCCAGGTGGCCACCGACCTGTATCGCGACGCGGGCTACCCGGGAGGCATCCAAAACACGGGTTTCGGCGCCTTCTGGGCCGGTGTCGATCAGCCGCAGGCCTCGTACCACAGCGGTGCCCAGCACGCCGCAACCGCCGCCGACACCGCGTGTGCCCAGGCTCAGGTGACGCACGCCTCGTCAGAGCCCACGCACAACCTCGGCGTGCAGGGCCTTCAGCACACCTTCGATGACGCCTACTGGCAGGATCGCGAGCCGGGGGCCAACGCCGCCAGGATCGACGTCCCGACCTTCGGCTGCCTGAGCTGGCAGGACGACGAGGCGTCGAGCCGCAGCTCCTCCTATCTGAGCGAGCTCGATCCGGCGCGCACGTGGGTCGTCGCCACCAACGGCTATCACGCCCAATGTGCCCTCCACGCTCCGCGTATCACCGATGAGCTGGTCGCGTTCTTCGACCGCTTCGTCAAGCACGAGTCGAATGGCTTCGAGCGCACTCCCCACATCCAGCTCTGGCACGAGGCGAGCACCGACGGCGCGGGCAACGACGTGCCCGGCTGGGTCACCCGCTTCAAGTCCTACTCGTCGATGCCGGTCCGCCTGCGCTCGCTCTACTTCCGGCCGGGCGGCGGGCTCTCGCTCACCCGGCCGAAGGGCGCGAGCCAGCCCGACCGCTACGCCTATCCCGGCCCGAGCCT
>DASXBA010000023.1:0-3735 GCA_036406475.1 Thermoleophilaceae bacterium
CGGGTCGAGGCAGCGGTCGCTCCTCGACGGCGGGCGCTTGCGCCTGATCTTGAACGTCGTGAGCTTGCCGATCCGGTTCTTCTTCCACACGTACACCTGGATCCGCGCGCCGACGCGGAAGCGACGGCGGAAGCTGCGGAAGGTGAGGGTCCTCTTGCGCACGTGGCTACGGGTGGTGCGCCGCGGGCAGCCGCGGCCGCGGCACTTGACCATCACCTTGGAGCCCTTGGGTGCGCGCACGCGAAGCAGCGTCACCCGCACGCCCGTAGAGGTGATGAAGCCGCCGATGGCGACCGTTGGGAACGGCCGCAGCAGCTTGAGCTTTGTCTTCTTCTTGGGCGTCTTGGGAGCTGCCGGTTGCGCCGCCACCTCCACGGTCCTGAAGACCGTGCTCGTCTCGCCGTCCGCGGTGACCCGCAGCGTGGCCGTGTAGCTGCCCGCTTTGGCGTAGCTGGCATGCACGACCGCCGTGTTGCCGTCGTCGAAGGCGCCGTCGCCGTCGAGGTCCCAGGCATAGCTCAGCGCGTCGCCGTCGGGGTCCTTGGAGGTGGAGGTGAAGGTCACGCTGTCGCCCGTGAGCGGCTTGCCGGGGGAGAACACGAAGCTGGCGCTGGGCGGCCCCTTGACCCTCACGGTGTGGGCGACGATTGCGCTGGCGTCCCCGTCGCTGTCGGTCACCTGGAGTCGGAGCGTCTTGACGCCGGGGGTGGAGAAGCTCGTGGATGCGCTCGGAGTGGGGCCCGAGCTGTGCTCGAGCCCGCCGCCGCCGTCGAGGTCCCACTGGTATGTCAACGTCTGCCCGGAGTCCGGATCGGACGAGGCGCTGCCGTTGAGGTCGATCGTCTGACCGCGCTTCACGATTGTCGGTGTGGGTGTGAAGGCAGCGGTTGGCGGTCGCCCCTTGACCCGGCCGCTGAACGCGTCGTTCGACTCGGTGCTGATCAGGTCGGTCCCCGACTCCACGAGCCTCACATACCTGCCGATATCGCCGGCGACAGGGGTGTAGGTCGGGCCGCTCGCCGCCGGCGTTGCGTCGCAGGTCGCGGCGGTCGGCTGATCGCAGACGAACCAGTCGAGCGACGTCGAGCCGGGAGGAAGCATCGTGACGGTGCAGTGCTGAGTCCCGCTGAGCTGGTGGCCGAAGCGGGCGAAGCCGCCGCTCTCGGTGCCGCTTATCGTCGGCGGGGTTGTGCAGTCGGCCGCCTGCGCCCTGGGCGCGCCGCCCACGGCCAGCAATGCGAATGCGGTCACGGCGATCGCGAGCGTCGCCTGGATGAACCGTGCTGGGGTCACTTGCATTTTCTGGGTCGGGAGGATCCCGGATTCAGGCAACGGTCGACGCGCGAGGGGATGCGGCCGCGCCTGATGCGTATGCGCGTGTACTTGCCCACGCGCCCCTTCTTGACCACGCGAACCTCGATCATGACGCCCGAAGAGAACCTGCGCTCGAGTGACCGGACCCTCAGCTTGCGCGTCCGCATCCTGTAGCTGCGGCTGCGGTAGGGGCAGCCGTGGCCGCGACAGCGGACGCGCACGGTCACGTTGCGCGGCCCCTTGACCGTCACCCGGCGAAAGATCGCGCCGGCCGAGGAGAGCGACCCGGCGACGACGATCCGCGGGAAGGGGGAGAGCCGCTTCGGCTTCTTGGGCTTGGCCCGCGCGGCGGGCCGCTTCCCGATCGCCGAGGTGGCAGCCGAGAGCGCCGATCCGCTCCCGTAGGGACCCGTGGCGATCACGCGCAGCCTGATCCGGTGTCCGACGTCCGCGGCCGCGACGCCGTAGCCGTCGTCGCTGGCGCCGGCTATCGCCACACACGCTGCGCCGGCGGAGTTGCAGCGCAGCCACTGGACGGAGTAGGAGCTCGGGCTTGGGTCGGTCCATGATCCGTACGAGCTCCTCGTGAGGCGCTCCCCCTCCCGCGCGGTCCCGGACATGGTCGGCGGAGCGGTGGCGTTGGGCGGGTTCGCCGCCACCGGTGCCGTCGGATCGGACTCGGCGTCGGTCGACCCGACGTCGTCCGTTGCCGTCACGACGAGCTTGATCCGCGCTCCGATCACAGGCGCCGGGATGGTGTATGTGGGGCCGGAGGCGAGCGTGGTGCAGGAGAGCCCGCTGACGCGGCACCAGCGGTAGCTGTAACTGTGGATGCTTGTGAGGGTCTGCCAGTCGCCGGGGTGGCCCTGGAGGGTGTGACCGCCCGCGACCACGCCGGAGATCGTCGGCTGCGACGTATTCGTGGGTCCCAGCGCATAGGCGGACGGAGCCGCCGCGAGGCATGCCAGAACGGCCGTCGCAACGGCGACGGGCCTACGGCACCGCTTGAACGAGATTCCCCAGATACGCCCCTGCCTCCATGCTCAGGATCAGCCTCGACTCAGGGTAGAGGGCGCGGCCGGGGTCGACAACGGGTAACCGCATTAAGGTCAGCGACCGATGAGCGAGACCCCGTTCCAGGGCCGGAGGCTCCATTTCGTGGGCATCGGCGGGGCCGGCATGAGCGGGCTGGCCCTGGTGGCCAAGGCGCTGGGCGCCGAGGTGAGCGGCTCCGACCAGTCCGACTCGCCCTACTGCGAGCGACTGCGGGCCGCCGGCATAGAGCCGGCGATCGGCCACGACGCCGCCAATGTGCCCGAGGGCGCCGAGGTGGTCGTCTCGACGGCGATCCCGGAGGACAACCCGGAGGTCCGGGCGGCGGCCAGCGTCCTCCACCGCGGCGACCTGCTCGGCGAGGTCTCGGGCCTCAAGCGCTCGATCGCGATCTCGGGCACGCACGGCAAGACCACCACGGCGTCGATGGCGGCTCACGTGTTGCACGAGACGGGCCGCGATCCGGGTTTCCTGATCGGCGGCGAGCTCCGCTCGGCCGGCACGAACGCCGCCTGGGGGGCGGGGGAGTGGCTCGTGGTGGAGGCGGACGAGTCCGACCGCTCCTTCCTCAAGCTCGCGCGCGAGGTTGCAGTGGTGACCAACATCGAGCTCGACCACCACGCCACCTACCGCTCGCTCGGCGAGCTCGAGGGCGCCTTCGACGCGTTCGTCGAGCGTGCGGACGTGCGCGTGCTGGGTCCCGGGGTGGAGCTGCCGGGCGCGCTCGACGCCGTCCGCTTCCGGATCGAGGACGCGGAGGGCCTTGAGCTGCTGCCGCTGGGATCGCGGTTCGAAGTCGACGGGACTCCGATCGAGCTGACCGTCCCCGGTGAGCACAACGTGCTCAACGCGCTGGCCGCCCTCGCCGCCTGCCGCCCGGCCGGCGTCGGCGCCGCCGAGGCCGCCCCGGCGCTCAAGAGCTTCAGCGGCGCCGGCCGCCGCTTCGAGGACCACGGGACCACGCCCACGGGCGAGCGCGTGTTCGACGACTACGCCCACCATCCGACCGAGGTCGCCGCCACCCTTGAGGCGGCTCGCACGCTGCCGTCGGCCCGGATCGTGGCCTGTTTCCAGCCCCACCTCTACTCGCGGACCGCCAAGCTGGCGCGGGACTTCGGCCGCGCCCTGGCCCTGGCCGACCTGGCCGCCGTGGTCGACGTCTATCCCGCGCGCGAGAGGGCCGAGGACTTCCCGGGCGTGTCCGGCCTGATGGTGGCCCAGGCGGCCGCCGACGCCGCTGCCGGCAGGCCCGTCTGGTGGCTGCCCACCCTGGACGACGCCGAGCGCCGCTTGCGCGAGGAGCTGCATGAGGGCGACGTGCTCGTGACCCTCGGCGCCGGGAACGTGGACGACCTCGCCCGGAGGCTC
>DASXBA010000024.1:0-6720 GCA_036406475.1 Thermoleophilaceae bacterium
CGCTGCTCGCCTTCCCCCCCGGCGGGCCGCGGGCGCCTAGCCGGCGTAGGGAGCGCGCGGGTTGGAGGACCAGCCGGTCGGCTCGTCCCCGCCGCGCCGGCGGCGGCCCGAGCGCGGCGCCGGGATGAGGGCCAGCAGCAGCGCGCCGACCAACAGGCCGCCGAGCAGCTTCCAGTGCTTGAGCACGGCGGCGCCGGCGTTGGTGCCGAACTCGAGGGAGGAGACGCCGGGTGCCAGGGGCGTGGTGGCGCTGACGACGTAATCGCCCGCCGCGGGCACGTCGAGCTTCGCGAGCGACCCGGCCTCGCCGATCGTCTCGCTGCGGGTCACCGCGACATCGGACGTCTGGCCGTTCGCCAGAAGCGTCGCGATCGGCGCGCCGCCACCGACGGGGGTGATCCGGAGGGCGAGCCCACTCGCGTTCTTGGGGTTCTCCTCCCCGCGCACGCGGTAGTAGATCGTCACCTTGCCCTTGGGCAGGTGGACGGTCCCGCCCTGTGGCAGCGGCACCCGGCCGTAATCGTCGGAGTGGCTGCTGAAGGCAATGGCCAGCGTGATGCCGGCCGCGGCCAGGACCAGCAGGATCGAGATCGTGTGCAGGAACCAGCGCATGGCCTACCGGTTATCGGCAGATCTCGCATCTCTCATGATGCTCTTATGCAGCCCGGCCAGCATGAGCCCATGCGCGTACTGGTCGTCGACGACGAGCCGCAGCTACGCAGGGCCCTCGAGCGTGCCCTGAAGCTCGAGGGCTACGACGTGCAGCTCGCGGCGGACGGCGAACAGGCCCTCGGCTCGATCGCCCTGCAGCCGATGGACGCGATCGTCCTCGACGTGCTGATGCCGAAGCGGGACGGCCTCGAGGTGGCACGTGAGCTCCGGGCGCGGGGCGACCGGACCCCGATCCTGATGCTGACGGCGAGGGACGCGGTTCAGGACCGAGTCGACGGGCTGGACGCCGGCGCCGACGACTACGTCGTCAAGCCCTTCGCCCTGGAGGAGCTGCTCGCCCGCTTGCGCGCTCTGCTTCGGCGGACGAACGGCGACGCCGGCGAGCGTCTGACGTACGCGGACCTGACGCTCGATCCCGCCACGCGCGAGGTCCATCGCGGCGACCGGCCGGTGCAGCTGACGAAGACCGAGTTCGCGCTGCTCGAGCACCTGCTGCGACACCCCCGCCTCGTGCTCAGCCGCTCCCAGCTCTTCGAGGCGGTCTGGGGATACGACTTCGGGCCGCGCTCGAACTCGCTGGAGGTCTACATCGGCTACCTGCGCCGCAAGACCGAGGAGGGCGGCGAGCCGCGCCTGATCCAGACGGTTCGAGGCGTCGGGTACTCGCTGCGTGAAACGGGTCGCTCTTCGGCTTCGCCTCCGGGGCGCCCTCGCACCAAGTGACGCTAAGGCGCCGGCTCGCGTTGCTCTCGGCGCTCGCCGTCGCCCTGGCGGTGCTGCTGGCGTCCGTGCTCGTCTACGCGCTTGTGCGCGACCGGCTCCGCAGCGACGTCGACCACGACCTCCGCCAGCAGGCGGATCGGGTGGCGCAGCGGTTCCAGGCAGGCGCGCCGGGGATCGGCGTGCCGCCGGGCGGGGCCGGGCCGCCCGATGTCGCCTACGGCCCGGGTGTCGCCACGGTCGGGACCGGGACGGCCGGCAAGGGCAAGAAGGGACGTCAGCAGCGGAGCGAGCAGCTGCGCCTGATCGTCCCGCCTCCCGAGCCGGGCGGCCCCGCCTCACTGACGCAGCTGATCTCCCCGGGCGGCGCCGTGCTCACGCAACCCGGCTCACCGATCCAGATTCCCGTATCGAGCTCGGATCGCGAGCTCGCCGAGGCGGGCGGAAGCCCACGGCTCGAGGACGTGAACGCGGGTGACACGGACCTCCGCGTGCTCACCCAGCCCATCGCCGACGGAGCCGCGATCCAGGTCGCCCGCTCCCTCGAGGACACCAACCAGACGCTCAGCACGCTGGTGATCATCCTGGCCGCCGTCAGCGCCGGCGGCATCGCGCTCGCGGCGGGGCTCGGGCCCGTGGTCGCACGGGCGGCGCTGGCGCCCGCCGGCGAGGTCTCCGACGCGGCCGAGGAGGTGGCGCGCACCCACGACCTCACCCACCGCATCGAGGTTCGCGGGGACGACGAGCTCGGCAGGCTCGCCGCGAGCTTCAACGAGATGATGGCCGCGCTCGAGCGCTCCGAGGCGGCCCAGCGGCGGCTGGTCGCCGACGCCTCACACGAGCTGCGCACGCCGCTCGCCACGCTGCGGACGAACATCGAGACGCTCGGCCGGAGCGATCGTCTGGACGAGGACGAGCGCAGGCGCCTGGTCGGCGACCTGACCGAGGAGCTGGAGGAGATGGGCGAACTGGTCGGCGACGTGGTCGAGCTCGCTCGCGCGCCGGGCCAGGACGCGATCGCCCGCCAGGACGTGGCACTGGACGAGCTCACCCGGGACGCAATCGAGCGAGCCGAGCGGCGGGCCCGCGGGATCAGCTTCGAGCCCCGCCTGCAGCCCAGCCTCGTCCACGCCGACCCCCAGCGGGTCGGGCGGGCGATCTCGAACATGCTCGACAACGCCGGGAAGTGGAGCCCGCCGGGTGGCAGCGTCGAGGTGGAGGTCGATCAGGGGCGGGTGACGGTCCGCGACCACGGCCCCGGCTTCCCGGACGGGAATCTCGACAAGGTCTTCGACCGCTTCTGGCGCGCGGACGAGGCTCGCGGCAAACCGGGCTCTGGGCTTGGCCTCGCGATCGTTCAGCGGGTCGCCGAGGAGCACGACGGCAGGGCGCGAGCGGAGAACGCTCCGGACGGCGGGGCGGTCGTCAGCCTCGAGTTGCCTGAGCTGCCCGCCTGAGCGCGAGCTCGAGCTCGAACCGAGCGTCCGGCTCCTCGAGCTGGTCGCCGATCAGCTCGCGCAGCCGAGCGAGGCGGTAGCGGATCGTCTGGGGATGCAGGTGGAGCCCGCGGGCCATCGCAGCGGCGTTGCCGCCGTGCTGCACGAAGGCGAGAGCCGTCTCCTCCATCCGCGCGCGGCCGGCCGGGGTGAGCTCTCCGAGCGGCGCCAGCCGGCTTCGCGCGAGCCGATCCGCGATGCCCCCCGACTCGAAGATCAAGAGGTCGGCGAGGTGGTCGTCGACGAGGATCGGCGATCCCGCCTCAATCGCTCCCGCCTCCGCCGCTCGCAGGGCGGCCTTGGCGAGCGACCACGATGAGCGAAGCTCGCCACGCGGGACCGTCGGGCCGAGTGCGGCGGTGACCGACTCCGTCGCGCGCTCGAGGTCGGCAGCGCGGCTTGGGCCGGCCCCGGAGACCAACGCGCACCCCACGTCCTCCACCGACCCGGCGAGTGTGTCCACGGGGAGTCGCCGCGCGACTCGGGCCAGGTCGGCCTCGGCCACCGCAAGCGGTGCCGCGCCACGCGGCAGCCGCCAGCCGGCTGCCTGCGCAGCGGCTCGCAGCTCGGCCTCTTCGACCGGCCGGTCCCCGATCAGGAGCGCGAGCAGCTCGCGCCGGCGGCGCTGGCGCTCGCCCTCCTGTTCCCGCTGCGCCTGGGCGTAGCCCTCGACCGAGTCGGCCGAGAGCTCGTCGATGTAGGCGAAGATCGACTCGGCGAGCACGCCCAGCTGCTCGGCGTCCGCGCCGGCGTGGCGCGCCGCGGCCGATACTCGGCGCCAGGCCACCCGGGCGCCCACCCGGTACGCGGACTGCAGCGCGTCAAGCGTGCGGCCCTGCCGCAGCTCACCGCGGCCGAGCCCGACGTAGACGTCTCGCCCGGCCTCCCTGCCCGCGTCGGGGTCGCGGATGAGGGCGACGAACTGGCGAAGGGCCTCGCTCACCCCCGTGCGGATCCCGGCCCCGAACGACCCCTCCAGCGGGCGGGCGTACTCGGGCACCTCCGCGGCGATCGTCGCGAGGATCTCCTCCGTTGCCGCCGGCAGCTCGGGTTCGATCGCATCTGCGAGCTCACCCGGCAGGGCGCGCCAGGGCTCGATCTGCGCTTTCTTTGTCATCTGCATCACAAGAATCCGCTCGAAGTGTTGCGATTCAGGCTAACTCTTGTGCAGCCCACGCACGTACCGTGCGCTCCGTGACCCGAGCGGGCAAGCTCACCAACCTCGGCGCGGTGGTGGTGCCCTTCGCGGCGACCCTGGCGGCGATCGCGCTGCTCTGGGACAAGGCCGTGAGCTGGCACGACCTGGCCCTCTTCCTGGTCCTGTACGTGGGGACCGCCGCCGGCATCACGATCGGCTTCCATCGCCTGCTCACCCACCGCTCCTTCCGCACCCACAAGGCGACGGAGTACGCCTTCGCGGCGCTCGGCTCGATGGCCGTGCAGGGGCCGGTGATCGCCTGGGTCGCGGACCACCGCAAGCACCACGCCCACACCGATGTCGAGGGCGACCCGCACAGCCCCCACGTCGGGCACGGCGACGGCGTCGGCGGTGTGCTGCGCGGGCTCTGGCACGCGCACACCGGCTGGCTGCTCTCCGAACACGGGCGCGCTCAGTGGAGCAAGTACGCGCCGGATCTCTACGAGGACCCCGGCATGCGCTTCATCAACCGGCACTTCGTCGCGCTGGTGGTCGCCGGACTCGCGCTGCCGGCGGCGCTCGGGTATCTGATCACCGGCACCCTGCTCGGCGCGGCGACCGGCCTGCTCTGGGGTGGGCTGGTTCGGGTCTTCTTCGTCCATCACGTCACCTGGAGCGTCAACTCCATCTGCCACTTCATGGGCACGCGCAGGTTCGAGGTCGAGGACCGCTCCACCAACGTCTTCTGGCTCGCTCTGCCGTCACTCGGCGAGTCCTGGCACCACAACCACCACGCCTTCCCGCGCTCGGCCGTGCACGGCCTGAAGCGCTGGGAGCTCGATCCCTCCGCTCTCGTGATCCGAGCGATGGAACGCGTCGGCCTCGCCTGGAACGTGGTGCGAATCGCGCCCGAGCGCCAGGCGGCGAAGCTCTCCGCGGCCGCCGGCTCGGCGCCCAGCGAACCTCAAGCGGCTTCTTAGCCCGATCTCAGCCTCCTCTCAGGCCCCGCTGGCTTGATGGTCGGCGAGCCCGGCGAGTCCGGGACCCCGACACAAGGAGTGGTGATGAAGAAGAAGCGAGGGATCACGATCCGATTTGGCCCGCTGGGCCTCTCGCTGCTGGCGGCGGGGATCACCGCGGTCGGCGTGGCCGCTGTCTCGCTCGCGGACAGCGGGGGCGGCACCGGCAACGCCGGCAACGGCAGCGGCGCCCAGACGTTCCAGATGCCTGGCCCGCGGGGCGGGGTCGGCGCCGCGACGTTCGCCCGGCCCAACCTGTCCGAGGCGGACCGGGCGAAGCTGGATCAGTTCCGCCAGTGCATGGAGGACAACGGCGCTCCGGCTCCGCCCGACCCGGGCAGCATCGATCCGAGCGACGGCCCGCCGAAGCCGCCGAGCGCGGCTGACCGGGAGAAGGCCCAGAACGCCTTCGAGGCCTGCAAGGACAAGTTGCCGGAGGACCTGCAGAAGGCCGGACCCCCCGGGTTCCGCACCTTCCACTGCGGTCCGCCCCCCGGCGCTCCACCGCAGGATGGCCAGAACCAGGAGCAAGGCCAGAACCAGGACCAGAGCAACCAGTCGGGCACGCAGTCAAGCGGCTCGGCCTCCTGACCAGACTCGTCCATCCCAACAAATGACGTCGATCCCCCGACGTCCATACGCATCCCCATGCGAGCGGGCCCCGGCGGGGGCCCGTTCGCGTTATGAGCCGGCGCAGCCGCGAGAACTACCGACTCCGTCTCACGGACTCTGAGCGCCTATAGGCTCCGTCCCGTCTCGTTGCTCGAACAGGAGGTCCAACGGATGCATATCGCCATCGTCGAATTCCAGTACGGGGACGACTTCGACCGGGCGCACCTCGCAGACATCGCACGCGAGGAACGCGGGCGTTTCGAGGGTCTGCCACAACTCCGCCTGAAGGCCTTCGCGATTGATGAGGAGAACCGCCGCGCCACCAACGTCTATCTCTGGGAGTCGGAGGACGCTGCGCGGGGGTTCTTCAAGGACGAGGTGGTCGACATGGTGACTGGCCTCTACGGGGTGCGTCCAACGCTCACCTTCGCCGAGGTCGCCGAACTGATTGACAACGGGTAGGGCTAGGCGGGCAGCCCCACCGACTCGAGCGCCGCTGAGATGTTCGAGTAGACGGTGAAGCTTGCCACCTTGCGGTCGCGCTGCTCGAGCACGTGGGCGAGCGGCACGTCGAGCTCGCCGCCGTCCTCCTTCTGGGTGATCTGCAGGCGACCCAGCACCACCCAACGGCCGTCGCGGGCGGCGCGCAGGCCCTCCGGCTGGAAGCGGTCACGCTCGAAGAGCTCCTCGATGTCAGTGCGCCACCGCTTGTAGCCGCGCAGGCCCTTGTACGTCTTGTCGTCCAGGAAGACCGTCTCCATCCGGATCTGGAAATCCGGGTGCAGCAGGGCCTCAAGTCCTTCGCCTCCGCGGTCGAATTCATCGTAAATGCGCCTCACCGCCTCCAGGGCAGGGCCGGTATCGGCCTCCTCCATAGCCGCGTTGAACTGACGCTCGAGGGTCTCGACGTCGGGCTGGTCGGACATTTGACGGCTTTCAGTATCTCCCCAGTAGTACGGATTCGCCTCGGCGAGGCTTGGGGCAAGCTATCGGAGCCATCGGGATCGGAACGTCCAGCGTGATAGGGGAGAAGACACCGACGGGGTCCGGTGGCGCCAGCGAG
>DASXBA010000025.1:0-3885 GCA_036406475.1 Thermoleophilaceae bacterium
AAGGACATGGGCGTGGAGCTCGCGCAGCTCGAGGGGTCGGGGCCCGGCGGGCGGATCGTCAAGGCGGACGTGGAGGCGGCCGCCAAGGACGGCGGGGCTCCGGCGGAGCCGGCCGTCAAGAAGGAGACCGGGGAGGCGCGACCGGCCAAGGCCGAGGCCGGCGCCAAGGGCGAGGCCGAGGTGCACGAGCTCAGTCGGCTCCAGCAGACGGTGTCGCGGCGGATGGCGGAGTCGAAGGCCACCGCGCCTGACTTCGCGCTCACGCTCGACGTGGACATGACCAGGGCGGTGGAGCTGCGGCAGCGACTGAAGGAGGTCGCCGACCCGGCGCCGTCGTTCAACGACATGGTCGTGAAGGCGGCGGCCCAGGGGCTGAAGGAGCACCCCCGCGTGAACGGCGCCTACAAGGACGGCAAGTGGGAGATCTACCCGGCGGTGAACGTCGGCGTGGCGGTGGCCGCCGACGAGGCGCTCGTGGTGCCGACCATCTTCGACGCCGACAAGAAGTCGCTCGGCGAGATCTCACGCCAGGCGCGCGGCCTGATCGAGAAGGTGCGCGACCGCAAGATCACGCCGCCGGAGGTGTCGAGCGGGACTTTCACCGTGTCGAACCTCGGGATGTACGGGATCACGCAGTTCACGGCGATCATCAACCCGCCCCAGGCGGCCCTGCTGACGGTGGGGGCGCTCGAGAAGCGGCCGGCCGTGGACGAGAAGGGTCGAGTGGTGGCACGCGACCAGATGACGCTGACCCTGGTCTGCGATCACCGCATTCTTTACGGCGCCGACGGCGCCCAGTTCCTCGCGCGCGTGCGCGAGCTGCTCGAGCAGCCGCTCTCCCTCGCGCTCTAGCGGTTACCTCTGCGCCGCGCGACGCGGTGTACCCGATATATTGCCGCGGGTTTTTCGTGCGGGTACGTGCCAAGAAGCTTCTGTTCCTCGGCGGCTGCGTTGTGGCCATGCTCGTGCTGCCGGCTGCGGCGCAGGCGGCCAGTGTGCGGCTGGTGGACCAGACGGACGAGCGCTCGGGCATCACCAGCTCCGAGGTGGTCTACGACGCCACGCCCGGCGAGGCCAACCGCGTGGACGCTGCCTACGACGGCACCCGGTTCGTGACCGTCACCGACGCGGTGGCGATCACGCCCGGCCGTGGCTGCACGCGGCCGAACCCGGCGGTTCCCACCAGCGCTCGCTGCGAGATCACCGCGGAGGGCGGGAGCGCCGGGATCACCGTGAACGCGGGAGATGGCAACGACTTCGCTCGTGTAACCGGCGATGCCGGCTCGCTCAGGGGCGGTGACGGCAACGACGAGCTGATCGTCCTGGGCGACCGCGCCAGCGATTTCACGGGCGGCCCGGGCAACGATCACATCGTGGGCGGCGACGGCTTCGACGTCATCGACGAAGGCGCGTCGGCCAGCGGATCCGACTTCATCGAGGGCGGCGGAGGCGACGACCAGGTCCTCTATAGCCACCGCCGCAACAAGATCCACGCCGACCTGAGCGGAGACGCCGGCGACGGCGAGCTGGGCGAGAACGACCGCATCGCCAGGGACGTCGAGACGCTCGTCGGCGGCCATGCCGACGACCGCCTGACGGGGAACTCCGGCCCCAACGCGCTGCTCGGCGGCGGCGGCTCCGACATCCTGGAGGGCGCAGGGGCGGCCGACCTGCTCGCGGCCGGCGACAGCGAGTTCGGTCCCTCACGGAGCCATACGCACGACCGCCTCAACGGCGGCAGCGGCCGCGACGAGCTCCTGGGAAGCGCCGGGCCGAACCGGTTGAGCGGCGGTGGCGGCGCGGACGAGATCGCGGCGGCCGGCGGAAACGACCGCATCAGCGACCGCGACGGCAAGCTCGACGCGATCAGCTGCGGGCGCGGGCGGGACCGCGTCCGCCTCGACGGCTTCGACTTCACAACCGATCGCTGCGAGCGGATCAGCAGGTCGTTCTCCCCGGCAGGGGTCCCGATGGCCCTCGAGCTGAGCAGCAACAGCCGCAGGAGGGCACTGGTCAAGGTCGGCTGTCCCAGCGACGCCCCGCGCGTGTGCCACGGCCGCGTCGTCATCAAGCGGGGCAGGCGCGGCCTCGGAAGCCGGAAGTTCAGGGTTCGTCACGGGCACACGAAGGAAGTGGTGGTGGCGGTTCCCGCCAGCGCCACGGGTAAGCGGGTGCGGGTCACCGTCCGCTCGCTCGACCGGCTCGGCAGGATCCGGACCGTCAGCTCGCGCTTCACGCTGGCCGCGTTCTGAGACACCCCGCCAGCCCCGACGAGGAGATCATCGCCGCCGAGGCGCCGGCGGTGGCCAGCACGCGGACGGATGGGGAGCGGATCGCTTGCGTCGAGCACGAGCTCGCCACCGGCTTTGAGCGGCTCGCAGGCATCGGCCCGGCCGTGTCGGTGTTCGGGTCGGCACGGACACCGGAGGACCACCCCGAGTACGCGCTCGCCCGCTCGATCGCGCGCGATCTGGGCGAGGCCGGCTTCGCCGTGATCACCGGCGGTGGCGACGGCGCGATGGCGGCGGCGAACCGCGGCGCCCAGGAGGCCGGAGCGACCTCCGTCGGCCTCAACATCGAGCTGCCGCACGAGCAGCGGCTCAACGACTTCGTCGACGTCGGCATCGAGTTCCACTACTTCTTCACCCGCAAGCTGATGTTCGTTCGCTACGCCTGCGCGTTCGTCGTCCTTCCGGGCGGGTTCGGCACGCTGGACGAGCTGTTCGAGGCGCTGACGCTGATTCAGACCGGCCGGATCAGGCACTTCCCGGTGGTGCTCATGGACAGCGGCTACTGGAGCGGGCTCGTGGATTGGATCCGCGAGCGGCTGCTGGCGGGCGGCAAGCTCACAGAGGCCGACCTCGAGCTGGTCACGCTCTGCGACGACCCCGCGGCCGCGGTCGAGATGGTGAGTGCGGCGGCCGAGCGTCAGGGACTCGTCAGTGGTCCGAGTGCATGAACTCACACTGGCCTGCGATCACCGCATCCTTTACGGTGGCAATGGCGCCGAGTTCCTCGCACGTGTGTGGGAGCTGCTCGAGCAGCCGTTGTTCCCTCGGCCTCTAGGAGCTCTCACCACATGAAGAAAGCAGTCGCCTCACTCGTCGCCATCCTCTGCCTCGCGCTGCCCGGATCGGCCCTTGCCGGCACGGCGAGCTTCCCGCTCGAGCAGTCAGACCTCGGCCCGGGAATCCAGCTCCAGAACCTTCACTACCGCGCGGCCTCCGGTGAGGTGAACCGCCTCACCGTGAGATGGGATGGCGGCAGCAGCTGGCACCTGACTGACAGCGCCGGGATCACGCCGGGCGCCAACTGCGTGCGGCCCAACCCGGCCGACACCAACAGCGTGACCTGCACCCAGCTTCCCGGCAGCACCCTCGGCGGCGCGACCATCAAGCTGGGCGACAAGAGCGACCGGGCGACCGTCTCCGGACACGCGGCGGCGGTGTTCGGCGGAGGCGGCAGCGACGTGCTCGAGGGCAGCGCGTTCGACGACACGCTCAGCGCCGGCGCCTCGGCAATCCGGAACACCAAGGCCCACACCAAGGACCGCCTGAGCGGCAACGGCGGCAACGACCTGATCCGCGGTAGCAACGGCAGCAACCGGATCGACGGCGGCAGCGGCCACGACACGATCTCCGCCGGCCGCGGCAACGACCTGATCAAGGCGCACGACAGCCAGGTCGACCAGGTGCGCTGCGGCGGCAAGGTCGACAGGGCTAGGCTCGACACTGCCGACTTCCTGTTCGACCGCTGCCGGGGCAGGTCGCGTCGCGGCCGCCCGGCGGCGACCCCGGTCGAGCTGTTCAGCTCCGGGGTCTTCGCGAACGTGGTCGTGGGCTGCCCCGCCGACGCGCTCCTCCCGCGCTGCAAGGGCACGGTCAA
>DASXBA010000026.1:0-34700 GCA_036406475.1 Thermoleophilaceae bacterium
AAGGAGTACGTGACGATCCGCAACCGCGGTGGCAAGAGCGGCAACCTCAAGCGCTGGTCGATCCGGGATCGCTCCGGCCACCGCATCCGCTTCCGCAAGAGCCTGCGCCTCAAAGGGCACAGGCGGCTGCGAGTCGTGACCGGCTGTGCAAAGGGGCACAGGCGCGCCTTCAAGCGCGGGTCGCGCTACTACGCCTGCCGCAAGAGCCAGCTCTGGAACGACCGCGGCGACGTGGCGAGGCTCGTCAGCCCCTCCGGCAAGCGTGTCTCGCAGCGCGGCTTCGGGCGCTTCAAGGGCGTCCGGCGCTTCTAGCGGACCGTTCGCGACACTTGGCGGCGTGACCGCCGCCCACGGTGATGTCCGCGAGCGCCTGCGCCGCCTCCGCGGGATGCCGCAGCTCCTGCCCGCTCTCGGGGGGCTGCCGCCCATCTTCCTCGTGGGAGGAGCGGTGCGCGACCTGCTCCGCGGGGAGAGCGGGGTGGACCTGGACCTCGCCGTCGAGGGTGACGCACGCTCGGCTGCACGCACGATCGCCGACCGCCTCGGCGGGCAGGCGCGCGACCACGAGCGCTTCGGCACCGCGACGGTGCGGACCGACGCGTTGGCATTCGACCTCGCGGGCACGCGGCGGGAGACCTACGAGCGCCCCGGCGCGCTGCCCACGGTCGAGCCGGCACCGCTGGCCGAGGACCTCGGCCGGCGCGACTTCTCGATCAACGCCATGGCGCTCGGGCTGAGCGGCGACGACCTCGGGCATCTCTACGACCCGCACGGCGGCTCCGGCGATCTGGGCGTCGGCATCGTGCGCGTTCTTCACGACGGCAGCTTCGCCGACGACCCCACCCGCCTCCTGCGCGCGCTTCGCTACGAGGCCCGGCTCGGCTTCGCGATGGACGCGGACACCGAGAAGCAGGCCCGCGCGGCGATCTCGAACGGCGCGCCTGCCACCGTCTCGGGCAAGCGGATCGCCGACGAGCTGCTCGATCTGCTTGCCGAGGAGAAGGCGGCGGCGGGAATCCGGCGCATGGGCGAGCTCGGCCTCGACCGCGCGCTGGCCCCGGAGCTGGATGCGGACGCGCAGCTCGTGGCGTCGGCGGGACTCGTGGCGGGCGAGGTGGGGGCGGACCGCGCGCTCGCCGGTCTGGCGGCCCTGATCAGCTCCGATCCGCTCGCGCTCGTCTCGTGGCTCGACCGGCTCGGCCTGCCGGCCGCGGAGCGCGAGGCCGTCCTCAAGGCGGCGAGCTCCGCCCCGCTCCTGGTGCGCGAGCTGCGGCTCGAGCCCGGGCCGTCTCGCCTCTACGACCTGCTCTCCGGCGAGCCGCCCGAGTCGCTAGCCCTCACGCTTGCGCTCGGCGCTCCGTCCGAGCCCGTGATGCGCTGGCTGAGGGACCTGAGCAGGGTCCGGCTCGAGATCGCCGGGCGCGACCTGCTCGAGGCGGGCGTCCCGGAGGGGCCCGCGGTGGGCCGCGGCCTGGCCGAGGCCCTCAAGCGCAAGCTCGACGGCGAGATCTCCGGCCGCGACGAGGAGCTCGCGGCCGCCCTGGAGGCGGCGCGATGATCGACGTGATCGAGCTGCCCGGCGCCCGAGCCGTCTTCTCGACGCGCGACGGCGGCGTGAGCGAGGGCCCCTACCGCTCGCTCAACCTCGGGATCCTCACCGACGACGAACCGGAGCGGGTGAGCGAGAACCGTCGCCGCCTGGCGGACGCCGCCGGCGTCGACCCCGGAGCGGTCGCGATGGGCTGGCAGGTGCACGGCACCGAGATCAAAGAGTGGGACGACGCCGGTCCGGCCTTCGCCGCGCCCGGCGAGGAGCTGCCGCGGGTGGACGGCCACACCAGCGAGCAGGCCGGCCTCGGCCTCCTGGTGCTCGTGGCCGACTGCTACCCGGTGGCGCTCGCAGGCCGCGACCGCATCGCCATGCTCCACTGCGGCTGGCGCGGCCTGGCCGGTGGGATCGTCGGCAAGGCCGCTGCAATGTTCGACGAGCCGCCCGCCGCCGCCGTGGGGCCGGGCATCGGCTCCTGCTGCTACGAGGTGGGCGACGAGGTGCTCGCCGAGTTCGCGCACGTCGACGGCGCGGCCAGCGGCCGCATGCTGGACCTGCGGGCCGTGGCCGAGCACGAGCTGCGCGCCGCGGGCATCCGGAGAATCGAGCACCTGGACCGCTGCACGAGCTGCAACGAGGACCTCTATTTCTCGCATCGCCGCGACCACGGCGTGACCGGGCGGCAGTCCGGGCTGGTGCTGCGTGGTTGAGCCGTTCACGAGGCTGGACGCGGAGCGCGTCCGCGCCAACCTCGAGTCGGTCCGTGAGCGGATCGGCGACGCGGTCGAGATCTGCGCCGCCATCAAGTACGTGCCCGCCGCCGAGCTGCCGGTGCTCGCGGAGGCCGGCATCGAGCTCGTGGGGGAGAACCGCTCGCAGGACCTGCTCGAGAAGCAGGAGGCCCACCGCGACCTCTTCAGCTGGGACTTCATCGGTGCGCTCCAGAGCCGCAAGGTCAAGGACGTCGCGCCCAACGTCCGCTTGATTCACTCGGTCGCCTCCGAGTCGGTCCTGCGGCGGCTCGAGCAGCAGCCGCTGGAGGAGGTGCTCGTGCAGGTGAACGTGGCGGAGGAGGAGGGCAAGGCGGGCATCGCCCCCGCGGAGCTGGCCGAGTTCATCGAGCGCTGCCCGGTCCCGGTCGGCGGCCTCATGACGATGCCCCCGTTCGTGGAGCGGGCGGAGGACAACCGCCGCTGGTTCGCCCGTCTCGCCGAGCTGGCGGCCGGGCACGGCCTCGAGCGGCTCTCCATGGGCACGACCCAGGACTTCGAGGTGGCCGCCCAGGAGGGCGCGACGATCGTCCGCCTCGGCGAAGTTCTCTACACCTGAGCCGGTTGGATCACGGCTCAACGTCGGCGCGCTCGAGGAAGTCGGCGATCGCGCGGGAGAGCGTGGCCCCGCGCCAGGCGATCGGCGTCTCGCCCTCGTCCTCGACCACGAGGACGGCGTCGGGCAGCCGGCGCACGTACTCGCGGGCGACATCGAGCGGATGCAGGCTGTCGGCCTCGTCGCGGCTGCCGACGACGAGCGTCGGCACCTCGACCTGCTCGTGCAGCTCGAGCCCGTCGAAGGCCCGGGAGAAGGGCACGACACGGAGCGCGTCGGCCACCGCCTCGGGGTGGGCGTGGCGCTCCATCCTCTGCCGCGTCGACTCGCGCGCCACCTCCCGCCAGCGATCGGGCATGTCGTCCGGCACGGCGGCGTCGACGAAGGCGTCGACCCCCTCGGCGAGGGCGTCCGCGAGCCGCGACCACTGGTCCTCCGGCACCCGCGTGGTGCGCTCGCCCGTGTAGGCGGGGGTGATCTGGACCAGCGCGGGGACCCGGTCAGGATGAGCCAGCGCGAAGGCCATGGCCGCGGCGGCGCCCATGGAGCTCCCGACGAGGAGCGGCCGCTCGATCTCGAGCTCGTCGAGAACGCGGTCGAGGTCGGCGACGAGGTCCGAATACTCGTACGCCTCGGGGTCGGTCGGCGGGGCGGAGAGGCCGTGCCCGCGAGCGTCGTAGGCGATGAGCCGGTAGCCGCGCTTTACGAGGTGCCGCGAGCCCTGGACGACATTGCGGCGGGTGGCGCTGAGACCGTGCAGCAGGACCACGTCGGGCCCGTCGCCCGCGGTCTCGCCGCTCAGGACGATGCCGCCGGCGCCGCCGAGCTCGATTTCCTGGGGTTTTGGTGTGGCTTTCAAGTTTGCGGCCCAATAATGTGTGAACAAGAGGGATTTCGACTTCGTAGGCGAAAGACGGGATCGATGGCGCTTCGCGACACATGGCACCGCGCGCTGGTCTATTTTGGGCTGGCAGAGGAGGAGGATCCCCGCTACGAGCCGCTCCCCGAGCCGGAGCCCGAGGCGGAGATCGAGGACCGCTACCGCGACCGGCCCAACGTCCGCCGGTTGCAGCGGCGGCGCCGTGACGAGTTCGACGACATCTTCGCGGATGAGCCCTCCGGCGGGTCGCGACGCGAGACGCGGGTGCTGCGCCCCGTCGGCGGCAACGGCCGCGCCTCCGGCGGCGAGCTCCAGGTGCACCTCGTCGTCCCGAAGAGCTTCAACGACGCCCAGCAGATCGCCGACCAGTTCAAGGACTCGATACCGGTGATCCTCAACCTCCAGGGCACCGACACCGACCTCTCGAAGCGCCTGATCGACTTCTCGTCGGGACTGACCTACGCCCTCGACGGCGGCATGCAGCGCATCGCCGACAAGGTCTTCCTGCTCACGCCCCGCAACGTCGAGGTCTCGGCGGAAGAGCGGGCGCGGCTGATCGAGAAGGGCTTCTTCAACCAGAGCTGATCTAGGCTTCCGCGCCGATGCAGATCGGTCTGATCGGCGCCGGGAACATGGCCTCCGCGCTCGCGCGCGGCCTTGGCCTGCCGATCGTCGTCTCGGACGTGATGCCAGACAGGGCAGAGGCGCTGGCTCGCGCGACCGGGGGCGAGGCCGTGAGCTCGAATGCCGAGGTGGCGGACCGCTCCGACGTCCTCGTGCTCTGCCACAAGCCCGCCCAGCTGGCGGAGGTCGCGGAGCAGGTTGGGGGTAAGGCGAAGGCCGTGGCCAGCATCCTCGCTGCGGTGACCACCGAGGAGATCGAGGCGGTCTATCCCGGCGTTCCCGTCTACCGCTTCATCCCCAACATCCCGGCTGAGGTCGGCCGGGGCGTGCTCTGCTACGCCGCCGGCTCGACTGCGGCGGCCGGGCCCGAGCAGGACATCCTCGAGATGTTCGGCCGCGCCGGCCTGGTGGTGCCGCTCGACGACGAGGCACTGCTCGAGCCGGCGATGGCGCTGATGAGCTGCGGGCCCGCGTTCATGGCGCTGGTGGCGGAATCGTTCGTCGACGCCGGGGTCCACCACGGACTCTCGCGCGCCGACGCGTCACGGATGATTGCCGAAACCATGGCGGGCACGGCGGAGTACCTGAAGGCACATGATCTCGACACCGAGGCACTGCGCGTCAAGGTCGCCACGCCCGGCGGGGTCACGGAGCGCGGCCTGATGAAGCTCGAGGAAGGCGCAATGAGGGCGATTTGCCGCCTGGCAGTCGACACCGTCGTGGAGGCCACCAGGTGACCTTGCTGCTCGCGGTGACCCGCAACGACATCGCCGATTACGTCAACACGCTGGTGCTCGTCTACCTGGTCCTGATCTTCATCAGGATCATCATGAGCTGGCTCCCGCGCATCCCCTACAACCGCGTGCTGGACGCGGTGCTCAACTTCGTCCGGGACGTGACCGACCCGTACCTGAACCTGTTCCGCCGCTTCATGCCGCCGGTGCGCCTGGGGCCGGGCGCCCTCGACCTGAGCCCCATCGTCGCGACGTTCGTGCTGATCATCGTCGGCAGCCTGGTCGCCAACGCGATTCGCCCGTGAGCCCGACGCTCGCGGGCGTGACGCGGGCCTTCGCGGCCGCGGCCGTCGTCGTGGCGCTCGACCAGGCGACCAAGCAGATCGCCGTCAGTTCGCTGTCCCGCGGCGAGAGCGTGAACGTCTTCTTCGGGCTCGACTTCACCAACACGCGGAACAGGGGAGTCGCCTTCGGGGCGCTCGCGGGCGGCGGTCTCGTCATCGCCATCCTGATCGGACTGGCGCTGGCTCTCGTGCTCGGGTATTTCGCGATGAACGCGGACCGGGCGTGGCTGTGGCTGCCCGTCGGGCTTCTGCTCGGCGGCGCGGCCGGCAACCTGGTCGACAGGGCGCGGGAGGGGGCGGTGACCGACTTCATCGACCCGATCGCCTGGCCGGCCTTCAACCTCGCCGACGTGTCGATCGTGGTGGGCGTGCTGGGGCTTCTCTACCTGCTCGAGAGCGGGCGCGATGATCGAGCTGAGAGCGACTGACGAGCAGCGGGGCGCCCGGCTCGACGCCTTCCTCGCCGCCGACCCCCGGATCGGCTCGCGGGCGCGGGCTGAGCGGCTGGTCGAGTCCGGGGCCGTGACCGTCGACGGGCGGTCGCGGGCCAAGTCGTGGCGGCTGGAGGGCGGCGAGGTCGTGGCGGTGTCGCTCGAGGGGGATGGACCCGCTGAGGACCGGCCGGTGCCCTACGAGCTCGTCTACGAGGACGAGTACCTGATGGTCGTCGACAAGCCGGCCGGCGTCGTGACCCATCCCGCGCCCGGCCACCGCGGCCCGACGCTGGCCGAGGCCCTGGCCGCCCGCGGCGCCGCCGGCGGCCCAGAGCCGGACCGGCCGGGGATCGTGCACCGCCTCGACCGCGACACGTCCGGCCTTCTGATCGTTGCACGCTCGGAGGAGGCCCACCGGGCGCTGACGCGCCTCATCCGCAACCGCGAGGTGCGGCGCGAGTACCTGGCGCTCGTGTCGGGCCACCCGGACGCGGACAGCGGCACGATCGACGCGCCGCTCGGCCGGGACCGCGCGAACCGGACGCTGGTCTCGACCCGCACCGACAAGCCGCGCGGAGCCGTCACCCACTTCCGCGTCGTCGAGCGGCTGCCGCGGACCTCCCTGCTCCGCGTGAAGCTTGAAACCGGCCGCACGCACCAGATCCGCGCCCACCTCGCGGCAATCGGGCATCCGGTATGCGGCGACCCGGCGTATGGCGGCCGCGAATGCGGGAAGCGACTCGGCCTGACGCGACAATTTCTGCATTCTGCGGAAGTGATGTTTAGACACCCCTTCGGAGGGGAATTGGTGCACTGCGAGTCCAAACCACCCGTGGATCTGTGTCGCGCGCTCGATACGGACAAGCGGGAGCCAGTCTCCGGAGGGCCAGACGGGGACTGAGACATAGAACGAGGCGGCTTCCGAGCCGCCTCGTTCGTCTTTTTAAGGCCAAACCCTCCGCAAGGACAGAATCACGGGCGCTTTGCCGAATGGCAAAGTGCCCGACCTCGTCTAAGGGTCAAGCACGCACCGATCTCGTCCCAGGGTCAAGCGCGCACCGACCTCGTCCCAGGGTAAGCACGCACCAGTCGCGTTCAGGGTCAAGCCCGCACCGACCTCGTCCCAGGGTCAACCACGCACCGATCCCGTCCCAGGGTCAAGCACGCCGGGGCCTCGGCGTCCTTGGCCGAGTCCCCGGCGAAAAAGCTGCCGCGGCATCGCGCCCCCCGCTGCACCGCGGCAACTCCTCCCCCTCAGAGAACGAGGCGGCCATTCCTGACCGCCTCGTCCCCGCGTTTGCGGGCCGGACCACCGGAGGTAGGGGAAGGGAGGGCCGGCCCACAGCCTGTAACGACGCCTCCGGAAGAAACTTGCGGCCCGCCGGCGAAATTCGCTCCGGAGCTATCCTTCCGCGCGACTAGCAAGCGACCCCGCCCGCAAGGCGGCGCGGCCCTGCCCGGCGAAAGCTCTGAACGCCGGGTCCGCGCGGCGGCGGACGGGAGACAACCCAAAAGACAAGGGGAAGCACAACGTGGCACACGAGGTCACACTCAAGGAGCTGCTGGAGGCCGGCGTCCACTTCGGCCACCAGACGCGCCGCTGGAACCCCAAAATGCGCCGCTACATCTTCGGCGAGCGCGCCGGGATCCACATCATCGACCTGCAGAAGACCGAGCGGCTGCTGAAGGACGCCCAGGAGTTCGCGGGCGAGCTGGCCGGGCGGGGCGGGACCGTTCTGTTCGTCGGCACCAAGAAGCAGGCCCGCGACACGATCGAGGAGTCCGCGAAGAACGCGGGAATGCCGTACGTCCACCAGCGCTGGCTGGGTGGGCTGCTCACCAACTTCCAGACCATCAACAAGCGGATCAAGCGGCTGCACGAGCTGACCGAGTGGACCGAGAGCGGCACGCTCGAGCTCCTGCCCACACGGGAGCGCATCGCCGCCATGAGCGAGCGCGACAAGCTCGAGGTGAACCTCGGCGGCGTCCGCAACCTCCAGCGCGTCCCGGACGCGATGTTCGTAGTCGACCTGAAGACGGAGGCGATCGCCGTCCGCGAGGCCGCCCGGCTGAAGATCCCGATCATCGGGCTGGTCGACTCCAACTGCGACCCGGATCCCGTGAACTTCGTGATCCCGGGCAACGACGACGCGATCCGCTCGTGCAAGGTGATCATCGAGGCGATCGCCGGCGAGGTGGCCGAGCGCTCCGCGCGCTTCCGTCAGGAGGAGGAGCGGGCGCGGCTCGAGCGCGAGGAGCAGGAGCGCCGCGAGGCCGAGGAAAAGGCCCGCCGCGAGGCCGAGGAGCAGGAGAAGCGCGAGGCCGAGGAGCGTGCCCGCCGCGAGGCCGAGGAGGCCGGCTTCTCGCCCGACGAGCCCGCCACGCCCACGCCCGCCGCGGCCGCACCCCGCGAGCGGCGCACATTCGACCCAGATGAGGAGAGCTGATGGCTTCGACCGAGGACGTCAAGGAGCTGCGCCAGCGGACGGGCTCCGGGATCATGGACATCCGGGAGGCCCTCGACGAGGCCGCCGGCGACAAGGAGAAGGCCGTCGAGATCCTCCGCGTCAGGGGCCAGGCCCAGGCGGCCAAGCGCGGCGGCAAGTCCGCCAGCGAGGGCGTCATCGCGAGCTACGTGCACGCGGGCGGTCAGATCGGCGTGCTCGTGGAGGTCAACTCCGAGACCGACTTCGTGGCTCGCAGCGACGAGTTCCAGGAGTTCGCGCGGGAGGTGGCGCTTCACGTGGCCGCCTCGTCGCCGCACTACATCTCCGAGGACGACATCCCCGAGGAGGACCGCGAGCGGGAGATGCGGATCTTCCGCGAGCAGGCCGCCGGGGAGGGCAAGCCCGAGGACGTCCAGCAGAAGATCGCCGAGGGCCGGATGAAGAAGTGGCTCGAGGAGGTCGTGCTCCTCAACCAGAAGCACGTGAACGAGGAGAAGCACGAGACGAAGACGATCGAGGAGCTCCGGGCGGAGCTTGCCGCCACGACGGGTGAGAACATCGTCGTCCGGCGCGCCGTCCGCTTCCAGGTGGGAGAGGAGTAGTCCGCTGTCGCAGAACGGACAGGCCGCGTTCGGCCGGGTCCTCCTCAAGCTGTCCGGCGAGGCGCTCATGGGCGACCTCGAGTACGGAGCCGACGCGGCGCGGATCGCCGCCATCGCCAAGGCCGTCCAGGGCGTCGCCCAGCGTGGGGTGGAGGTAGCGATCGTGGTCGGCGGCGGCAACGTCTACCGCGGCCTCCAGGGCGCCGCAAAGGGCATGGACCGCGCGACCGGCGACTACATGGGCATGCTCGCCACCGTGCTCAACGCGCTGGCGATGCAGGACGCGCTCGAGAAGCTCGGAGCGGACACCCGAGTGCAGTCGGCGCTCACGATCTCCGAGGTCGCCGAGCCCTACATCCGCCGCCGCGCGATCCGCCACCTCGAGAAGGGCCGGATCGTGATCTTCGCCGCCGGCACCGGCAACCCGTTCTTCACCACCGACACGGCGGCAGCCCTGCGGGCGCTCGAGATCCACGCCGAGGCCATCCTCATGGCCAAGAACCACGTCGAGGGCGTCTACACCGCCGACCCGCGCGAGGTGCCCGACGCCGAGTTCATCGAGTCGATCACGCACCGTGAGGCAATCGAGCGGCGGCTGGCCGTCATGGACTCCACGGCGCTGTCCCTGTGCATGGATAACGGCCTCCCCATATACGTCTTCAACATGGACGACGAGCGCAATATCGACCGGATAGTGTGCGGAGAGCGGGTAGGCACGGTTGTGAGCACCTGAAAATGGCCGACGACGACGTCATCCAGGACTTCCTCGACGACGCGGGCGACCGCATGACCAAGTCGGTCGAGGCCACGCGCAACGAGCTCGCCACCGTCCGCACCGGGCGCGCCTCGCCACACCTCCTCGACCGGATCCAGGTCGACTACTACGGCGCCGTCACGCCCCTGAAGCAGCTGGCGCAGATCTCGGCGAGCGAGGCGCGCCTTCTCACCGTCACGCCCTACGACAAGAACTCGATCAAGCAGATTGAGAAGGCGATCATGGAGTCCGACGTCGGCCTCACGCCGTCCAACGACGGCAACGTCATCCGGCTGACGATCCCCGAGCTGACCGAGGAGCGGCGCAAGGAGCTCGTCAAGGTGGTCCACGGGATCGCCGAGCAGGGCAAGGTGGGCGTCCGCAACGTCCGCCGCGAGGTGATGCATGACCTGCGCGAGCTGAAGAGCGAGGGCGAGGTCGGCTCGGACGACGAGCACAGGGCGGAGTCGGAGCTCCAGAAGCTCACCGACTCGCGTACCGCCGAGATCGACAACCTGCTGGCAGGCAAGGAAGAGGAAATCCTGGAGGTGTGACCGCCTCCGCAGCGGCGCGCTACGTCGCGATCATCACGGACGGGAACGGTCGCTGGGCGCAGCAGCGGAACCTGCCCGTCATCGAGGGCCACCAGGCGGGCGCCGACGCGGTCAAGGCCCGCCTCCGCGACGCCGCCGAGTTCGGCGTCCGGGAGCTCACGGTCTACTCGTTCTCCACGGAGAACTGGACGCGTCCCAAGGACGAGGTCGACGGCCTGATGGCGATGTTCGCCGAGCGCATCGACCGCGAGACGCCCGAGCTCGACGAGGAGGGCGTGCGCATGCGCTTCGTCGGCCGCCGCGAGGGGCTCGCTCCCGAGCTCGAGGAGCGGATGGACTGGGCGGAGGAGAAGACGGCGGGGAACGAGCGCATCACCCTCTTCGTGGCCTTCAACTACGGCGGCAGGGCGGAGATCGTGGACGCGGCGCGAACCTTTACGGGGGAAACAGAGGAAGACTTCCGCAGGCACCTGTACGCGCCCGAGATGCACGACCCCGACCTCCTCATCCGTACGAGCGGCGAGCTCCGCATCTCGAACTACCTGCTCTGGCAGCTCGCCTACTCGGAGTTCGTCTTCCGCGACGAGCTCTGGCCGGACTTCTCGCGCGAGGCGTTCGCGGAGTCGCTCGAGGAGTTCGCGGCGCGCCGGCGCCGCTTCGGGGCCCGCTAGGGACCATGGCCGCGCCACGAGAGCGCCGTCAGCGCTCGGACTTCGGCGCACGGGTGCTCGCCGCCATCCCCGCGATCGCCTTCGCGATCTTCATCGTCGTCCAGGGCGGGTGGGTGTTCGCGCTCGGGATCCTCGCGCTGGGGATCCTGGCTCTCGGCGAGCTTTCCGTGATGTTCGCGCGCGTGCGGCCGCCGATGCTCGCCGCGATGCTGACCGTCGCCGCGATGGTCTGCGCTGCGCAGCAGTACGGCAGCGAGCAGCAGGTCGTGCTGGCGCTCGTGGCCTCGTTCCCGGTCACGTTCGTGCTGACCCTGATGCGGCCGCGGCGGGAGAACGCGTCCTGGGCGATCGCCGTGACCTACTTCTCGGTGCTCTGGGTGGGCCTCCCGCTGGTGTACGCGGTGCTGCTCCGAAAGTTCCCCCACGGCGACGGCCTGATCGTCGACGTCCTGGTCGGGACCTTCCTCGGGGACACGGCGGCGTACTTCGGCGGCCGCGGCTGGGGACGGACGCCGCTCGCTCCGCGGATCTCGCCCAACAAGACGCTCGAGGGTGCCGTCGTCGGTTTCATCGGCGGCACGCTGGCCTTCTGGTTCGCCGGTCTCTACCAGAACTGGTTCAGCGGCCGGGACGCACTCGTGATGGGCGCGTTCGTAGCCCTCGCGGCTCCCCTCGGCGATCTGTTCGAGTCGCTCATAAAGCGCGACCTCGGCGTCAAGGACGCCGGCCGCTTCTTCGGCGCTCACGGGGGCGTGCTCGACCGCCTGGACGCGGTCCTGTTCACGATCGTCGCGGGCTACTTCGCAGCGCGCGGCCTCGGCTACGCCTAGCCGACGGCCACGCGGGCGCCCGCGCCGCGCGTCTCGACGAGGCGGGCCACGGTCCGGGCCACGCCCGGGTCGAACTGGGAGCCGGCGTTGGCCAGCAGCTCGCGCGCCGCGGTGTGGACGGGCATCGCCGAGCGGTAGGCGCGGTCCGTCGTCATCGCGTCGAACGCGTCGCAGCAGGAGATGATCCGCGACTCGATCGGGATCTGCTCGCCCGCGAGGCCGTCCGGGTAGCCGTCGCCGTCCCAGCGCTCGTGCGACCAGCGGACGATCTGGCCGACCTCGCTGAGCGTGCCGCCCACCCGGTCGAGCATGCGCTGGCCGGTGATCGTGTGGCGCCTCACCTGCTTCCACTCCTCATCGTCGAGCGGGCCGTCCTTGTTGATGATCTCCTTCGGGAGCGCCATCTTCCCGACATCGTGGAGGAGCGCCCCGAACTCGACGTTGCGGCGGGAGGACACGCCGAGCTCCTCGGAGACCTCCAGAGCGAGCTGGACGACGCCCTGGCTGTGGAGGCCCGTGTACTCGTCGTCGTGCTCGACGAGCTCGGAGAGAAGTAGCGTCGTGCCCCTGTAGGCCTCGCTCAGCTGGAGGGCGTTGTCGAGCCTGCGCTCGCGCTCCCCCGCGAACAGCGCCATCAGCGCGACGAGCGGAAGCATGAAGAGGAACGCGTACTCGCCGTCCAGCGAGGCCAGCCCGGCCACGAAGCCGACGGAGGACAGCAGCGCGTCGACGCCGCAGGTCCAGAGGGCGGTGGGGAGCTGCGAGCGCGGGGACGCGCCGAGCTCGAACCACTCGCGCGGGCCGTTGACGGCCGTGTCGGTCACGAACTGCGCCGCCAGGGCGAGCACGAGCACCGGCCAGTCCTCGACGCCGCCGATGGGGCCCGCCACGGCCAGGACGATCGCGGGGCCGAGCGCGTACCAGGAGTTCGCGACGGCCACGATCATCCGTTCGGGGTGTTGGCGGCCGCTCAGGTACTCAGGCAGCTCCCCGGCGATGTAGCCCAAAGCGGCCAGAGCGGGGATCAGCGCGGGCGGCAGGAGCATCAGCGCCGGCACCAGGGCCAGCTGGGTCGTATCGGTGTGGCAGGACCAGACCTCGAAGCGCACGCGGGAGGCGACGGCGTAGAGCACGAGCAGCCCGAGCGCCGTCGGCCAGGAGAACGACGGTTGCCAGGGCGCGACGAAGGCCAGCGCCGTCGCCGCGGCGACGAACCCCAGCGCCGCGGCGAGCTCGCCGCGGCGCTCACGGCTGATCAGCCTGCGGACACGCTTGGCCCGGAACTGGGCCAGCAGCTCCTCCGCATCGACTTGGAGCGCCGCCCCGGTCATCGGCGCTACTGGCGCCTCGGGTCGACGTAGACGTCGTCGATCTGCCAGCTCGCCGGACCCACGGGGGTGAAGCGGAAGCGGACCGGAGTCAGCTCGCCGGGGAGCAGCGGGAGCAGGTTGACGACGATCGGCATCGCGGCGGTCGGCGCCCAGCCGCCGGGCGCGACCGCGCCGATCGGCAGGGAGTGCACCGAGCCGGCCGCGTCCTCGAAGATCACCTGGACCGCGAGGGTGGAGAGGGAGCGGCTCGAGCTGCGGGCGAAGAAGCGGAGCGTGGGATGCTCGAGACCGACGCACATCGTGGGCCCGGTGACCGAGCCGCCGGCCGGGATCGCGAGCGAGCTCGCCTCGTCCTGGCCGTGCACGTGCCAGGGCTCGTTGCCGGCGCTGACGGAGGCGGAGCCGGCGTCCCAGCCGTCCGGCTGCGACTCGAAGCTCCCGCCGGGCTGGAGGACGTACGACATCGGGTCGAGCCAGCGGACGAAGGGCTGCTCCATCGCGAGCGACGGGCAGTCGTGGGCGGACGCCACGAGCGGGCCCGCGTGGGCGGAGGGAGCAACGGCGAACGCGAGCGCTACGACGAGGGTCAGGAGGGTGATGCGAGTCCGGGACGCGAGCACAGCTCTCCTCGGGGCGGGAACGAGTCACCCGCCACATCGGACCGCCTTCACGGGGCGAGGATTGGATATCCGTCCAATCCGGCGTTCGGCGCTAAAGGCGCACAACCTTGGGCCGGAAAACGCCTGGAATCAGGGTGGTCCGAGGCGCCCCGAGGGGTCCACGTTCAGTGGGCCGTCGCCCGGGGCGAGCACGCCTGTGAAGGAGTACGGGCCGACGGCGCACGGCTTCCGGCGCTTGCGGGGGATCGTGGCGCTGAACTCGCCGTAGACCAGGTAGTTGCCCTGCCGGGCGAAGCGGAGCCGCAGCCGGTAGCTCTCGCGGCCGCGAGTCCAGCGATGGACCAGCTTGCGGCCGCCGATCGGGATCGAGGGGATGCTCGCCCGGCCGCTGTACGTGTGCGAGCCGCAGCGCTGCCGCCACCGGAACGAAGTCGAGGCCGCGCGCGACGGCAGGTAGACGCGGAAGCGGAACTTGTCCAGCCCCGCGGGCAGGTCGGAATAGCTGCCGGTGGTGATGTTCCGGCTGCGGAACGGGGCGCCGGGCGAGCCGTCGAGGTAGGCGTGGAAGGGAACGGGCCCGCTGGAGCAGGTCAGCCCGCGGGAGCGGAAGCGCGACTCGATCGTCCCGGTGGCGGCGTAGCCGCGCGGCTCGAAACGCCCGCGCAGCCTGAAGCTGGACTGGCCGGCAATGCGCTGTCCGTCGGCCAGGCGGTAGTCCGACGCCCGCGAGGTGCTGTACGCGAACGTTCCGTCCGCGGCGATCCTCGCCGGCCCTTCACCGTCCTGATCGAGCGCGCCGTAGCCGCGCCGCCCGTCGCCGCAGCGCGTGCGGACCGCGAAGCGGTAGGTGGAGAGGCGGTCGCCGCCTCCCGTGGCCCTGAGGAAGATCGGATCGCCGCTCGCGCTCGTACCGTCGTAGCGCTGTCCCGGAAGCGCTTTGGCGTTGGCCGACTCGTCGTTGGCCACCGACGGGCAGATCAAGAGTCCCCCTGCGCAGAGCGCGGCCAGGAGCAGGGTGAGCTGGCGGATGAACCGGGGGCGCGGCTCCACTCTCGGCCAGCGTAGGCCCGACCCGCCGCCCTGCCAACGTGCGCCGCCCCCAAAACCCCGGATGTTGCCTGAAATCGGGCCCGATCCCTGCCTAAAGACCCCCATTCAGGGTGCCGATATCCGAAGGGTGCAAAAGCGCGCGAGCGCTCCTTCCGTCGTGCGCCTTTCGGGGCAAGACGCCTTCGAGCGTCCGCGCGTGCATGCCGTGACGGACGCGGACGTCCTCTCGGAGAGCGAACGACAGGCGCTCGTCCGGGTGGCCGCCGCCGCCGCGGGCGCGCACGACCTCGAGGAGGTGCTCGAGCTGGCCGCGGAGGAGGCGCTGCGGGCGATCGGCGCCGCGTCCCTCTCGGTGAGCCGCTGGGACCGCGAGGAGGAGGCCCTGCGGACGCTCATCAACGTCGGCGAGCTGGGCCCCGGCGAGGAGCGCTTCCCGGCCGACGAGACCTACGCGATCGCCACCCACCCGCAGCTCGCGCGGATGCTCCAGCAGGGACAGCCCTACTTCAACGCGGTGGACGACCCGTCGTCCGATCCCGCCGCCGTCCGCATCCTGCGCCAGCTGAACAAGGAGTCCGACGTGGCGGTGCCGATCGTCGCGGAGGGCGAGATCTGGGGCGAGGTATGGGCATCCACCTCCTCGGGCCAGCCGCACTTCCGCGGCACCGACGTCCGCTTCCTCGAAGGGATCGCCGGCCAGCTGGCAGTGGCGATCGGCCGGGCCGAGCTCTTCTCCCGTGTGTCGAGCCTGGCCTACGAGGACCCGCTCACGGGCCTGCCCAACCGCAGAGCGATCGAGGAGAGGCTCGACCGTGCCACATCGCGAGCGAGTCGGCGGGACACGGAGCTGACGGTTCTCCTCTGCGACGTCGACAACCTGAAGGCGGTCAACGACTCACGCGGCCACGAGGTGGGCGACGAGGCGCTGGTGCAGGTGGCCAACGCGCTGGTGGGAGCGGGCGCGGGCGTGCCCGGGAGCTTCGTGGGCCGGCTGTCCGGAGACGAGTTCTGCGTGATCGTCGAGGGCGGCGGGCTGGACGCCGCCCGCAAGCTCGCGGCGACGACCCTCGCCGCTCTCCAGAGGCACGAGCCGGGCGTCTCCGTCTCCTGCGGCGCCGCTGCCGCCGCCGCGGGCACGCGCACGGCCGAGCAGCTGCTGCGTGCGGCCGACGCGGCTCAGTACATGGCCAAGCGCCGCGGCGGCAGCCAGTTCTGCACCGCCGAGGCGGGCCAGACGGCCATCACCCTCGGCCGCGGCCGGCGCCTCTTCCGCGGCAGTGCCGCCGAGCGGATCCGCGAGGCCGCGGCCGCGGCCACGGAGCTCCTCGAGAGCGAGCTGGCTGCGAGCTCGGCGCTCGACCGCCTCGAGGCGGTCACGACCCAGCTGGCGGAGGCCGTGAACGCGTCCGCATGGGCGATCTCCTTCGCCGAGCCGGGTGCGGAGGTGATTCGGTCGATGTGCACGGCGGACGATCGAGACTCGCGCCTGCTCGGGCTGCGCGTGGGCCTCGAGGACGAGGTCTATCCGCTCCAGGGATATCCGGCGACCGCGCGCGTGGTGCGTGCGGGCAACGGCACCTTCTTCATCGACCGCAACGACGAGGCCGCGGACCGCGCCGAGCGTGAGCTCCTCGTGACCGAGGGCCACGAGGCGGTCCTGGGCGTGGCGACGAGCGCCGCCGACGGCGTCTATCTCGTCGAGCTCTACGCCGACGACACCACCGCCCCCCTCGTGGAGGCCGAGCTGGAGCTGCGGCTGCTCGCGCGCACAGCGATTCCCCCGGGCTCGTCGGCGGGCGGGGACGCCCACCGGCTCGCGGAGGTGACCCGCCAGGTCGAGCTCACCGGCACGCTCGGCGCGCGCCTCGCCGGAGCGACGGAGGCCGAGGAGATCGTCCGCACCGCGGCGCTCGAGCTGGGCCAGCTGGGCTACGCGGTCTGCGCGATAGTCCGCTGTCGCCCGGACGGGTTGCTCGAGGTGGTTGCGGAGAGCGAAACCGGCGGCCCCGGCCGCTGGGACGGCTGGACCGCCCCGAGGGACTCCGGGCTGATCGGGCGGGCGCTCTCGGAGAGGCGGACGGTGCACAGCCCCGATGTGCGCATCGAGCCCGCCTACCGAGCCACCGAGTACACCCGTGACATCCGCGCCGAGCTCGACGTGCCCATCCGCAGCTCCGGGCGGCTGTGGGGCGCGATCACCGTGCAGGAGCGGCGGGTCGGCGCCTTCTCGCGCGAGGACATCAGGCTGTTCGAGACGGTGGCCGACCAGATCGGCTCGGCGCTCCACTCGGCGGAGCTCTATGAGCAGCTCGAAGCGGCCTACCTCGGCACCGCCGAGGCGCTGTCGGTGGCCCTGGAGGAGCGGGACGCCTACACCGCGAGCCACTCGGCCTCGATCGTCCGCCGCGCCGAGGCCGTCGGCCGCGAGCTCGGGATGGACTCCGAGGAGCTGCGGCTGCTCCGCTACGGCGCTGCCTTCCACGACATCGGCAAGCTGGCGGTTCCCGAGTCGATCCTCTCCAAGCCGGGTCCGCTGACCCCCGAGGAGCGGAGGGAGGTGGAGCAGCACACGGTGGTCGGGGAGCGGATCCTCGCCCCGGTCTCGTTCCTGGCTCCCGTCCTGCCGCAGGTGCGCCACGCCCACGAGCGCTGGGACGGCGGCGGCTACCCGGACCGGCTGGCGGGCGATCGGATCCCACTCGGGGCGCGGATCATCTTTGCCTGCGACGCCTACGACGCGATGACCACCGACCGCCCCTACAGGCGCGGGATGGAAGCGCTCGAAGCGCGTGAGGAGCTGCTGCGAAACGCGGGCACGCAGTTCGACCCGAGCGTGGTGAGCGCACTCGTGTCGGTGCTGGCGCAGGATCCCGCCGCCTAGCCGGGCCGAATCGCCCTCCTACACTGGAGACAGTGCGCAGAATCGTGATTCTCGGGTCCACCGGCTCGATCGGTACGCAGGCCCTCGACGTGGTCGGGCGCAGCGGCGAGCTGGAGGTCGTCGGCCTGGCGGCGTCCACGAGCTGGGAAGCGCTGCTGCAGCAGGCACGGAGCCTCGGGGTCGGCCGCATCGCGCTCGCCGACGCCGACGCCGCGGCGCGGGCCGGGGAGCGCTGGACGGACGGCGAGATTCTGGCCGGTGCCGACGGTCTCGTCTCCCTCATCACAGAGTCGAGCTGCGACCTCGTCCTGAACGCGCTCACCGGGGCCGCCGGGCTGGGGCCCAGCGTGGCCGCGCTCGGCGAGGGCATCGACCTCGCGCTCGCCAACAAGGAGAGCCTCGTCGTGGGCGGCGAGCTCGTGAGCGCGCTGTCGGAGGCGACCGGGGCTCAGATCATCCCGGTCGACTCTGAGCACTCCGCGCTCTACCAGCTGATCGCGGCCGAGGGCCCGGCGTCGGTGGACCGCCTCGTGCTCACCGCCTCCGGCGGGCCCTTCCGCGGCCGCAGCGACCTCGAGAACGTGACTCCCGAGCAGGCGCTCGCCCACCCGACGTGGGACATGGGCGGCCGGATCACGGTCGACTCGGCCACGCTGATGAACAAGGGGCTCGAGCTGATCGAGGCCCACCACCTGTTCGGCGTGCCCTACGACGCGATCGACGTGGTCGTCCATCCTCAGTCGATCGTCCACGCGATGGTCCACCTGAACGACGGCGCATCCCTCGCCCACCTCGGCTACCCCGACATGCGTGTGCCGATCTCATACGCGCTGCACCACCCCGAGCGCGCCGACGTGCCGGTGGAGACGCTCGACCTGGCGGTCGTCGGCGAGCTGACCTTCGAGCGGCCCGATCTCGAGACCTTCGCCTGCCTGCGCCTGGCCTACGAGGCCGCGCGGACCGGTGGTACGGCGCCCTGCGTACTGAACGCGGCCGACGAGGTGGCCGTGCACGCCTTCCTCGGCGGGCGGATCGGCTTCCTCGACATCGCACGGGTGATCGAGCGCGCGCTGGAAGAACTCCCCGCCCGCCAGGTACGCAGCTTCGACGACCTCTACACGGCCGATGCCGACGCCCGCGAGCTCGCGCGGCAGCTCGTCGAGGAGGGCGTTGCGGCTTGAGCTGGTTCCTCGCCTTCGCCGGCTTCGCGCTGCTCGTGATCCTGCACGAGGCGGGTCACTTCACCGCCGCCAAGGCGGTCGGCATGCGCGTCGAGCGCTTCTCGCTCTTCTTCCCGCCGACGCTGCTGCGCAAGCAGGTGGGGGAGACCGAGTACGCGATCGGCGCGATCCCCGCGGGTGGCTACGTGAAGATCAGCGGGATGAACCCGGACGAGAGCCTCCCCGACGAGGTTCGGACCCGGGCGTACTACTCGCAGCCGGTCTGGAAGCGGATCGTGGTGATCTCCGCGGGGCCCGCGGTGAACCTCGTGGTGGCCTTCGTGCTGCTGTTCATCTTCTTCTGGGCGATCGGGCCGACCACCGCCACCACGCGCGTCGGCTCCCTGGACAAGGGCTTCCCGGCCGTGACCGTGCTCAAGCCGGGCGACAAGATCGTCGCGGTCGACGGCAAGCACGGCGACACCCAGGTGCTCGCCGACCAGATCGCCTCTCACAAGTGCGCCGCGAAGCCGCCCGTCGACCGCTGCAAGGCGGCCACCCCGGCCACGCTCCTCATCGGGCGGGGCGGCACGGAGCGCACGGTGAGGATCAGGCCGATCTACGACGCCCAGAGCGGCGTCCAACGCACCCGCCTCGGCTTCTCCTACGCCGACGGGCCCCACGACCCGCTGCCGTTCGGCGAGGCCTTCAGCACCACGACCGATCGCTTCTGGTACATCACGAAGCAGACCGTCGCCCTGCCGGCGCGCCTGTTCAACTCGCAGAAGCGCAAGGAGATCACCGGCGTCGTCGGCTCCTACGAGTACACGCGCCAGACGATCCTCAGCAACATCGCGGACGTGATCGGGATCATGGCGATCATCTCGCTGTCGCTGGCGATCGTGAACCTGTTCCCGTTCCTGCCGCTCGACGGCGGCCACATCTTCTGGGCCATCGTCGAGAAGATCCGCCGCAAGCCGGTCCCGTTCAGCGTCATGGAGCGGGCGGGGGTCGTCGGCTTCATGCTCGTCATCGGGCTGTTCATCCTCGGCCTGACCAACGACATCGACCGGCTGACCGGACAGGGATTCCAGGTCAAGTAGTCGGGTACCCTGCCTGCCACAGGCAGAGGAGGACTGCATGGAGATCACGACCGCAGAGCGGTCGACCGAGAAGCCGGTCGGCCTGGACGCGCAGACCATGTGCGAGGCGTTCCAGAAGACCGCCGAGGCCCATCCGGACAGGCCCGCGCTCCGGACCAAGGACGACGACGTCAGCTTCAGCTGGGGCGAGTACGCGGAGCGCGTCCGCGCTCTGGCCGGCGGGCTGACCGCGCTGGGCATCGGCAAGGGCGACACCCTCGCCCTGATGCTCACGAACCGGCCCGAGTTCCACCTCGCCGACGCCGCCGGCCTGCACATCGGCGCGACCTGCTTCTCGATCTACAACACCTACTCGCCGGAGCAGATCGACTTCCTCGTCGGCGACGCCGCCAACACCGTCGTGATCACCGAGCAGGAGTTCGCCGAGCGCCTGATGGCGGTCAAGGAGGCCGACAACGCGCTCGAGCACGTGGTCGTCGTCGACGGCGACCCGCCCGAGGGAGCGATGAGCCTCGACGACCTGGCCGCGCGCGCCGAGGACGACTTCGACTTCGATGCCGCCTGGAAGGCCGTCGAGCCGGACGACATCTGCACGCTCATCTACACGTCCGGCACCACGGGTCCGCCGAAGGGCGTCCAGATCACCCACTCGAACATGGCGGAGACGGTCCGCGCCTACGACGAGATCATCGCCTTCCCTGACGGGGGCCGGGTGATCAGCTACCTGCCGATGGCACACGTCGCCGAACGCAACGTGAGCCACTACCTGCCGATGATGCTCGGCTTCACGGTCACCTGCTGCCCGAACCCGCGCGAGGTGACCCAGTCCATGCCCGAGGTCAAGCCGACCTGGTTCTTCGCAGTGCCGCGGATCTGGGAGAAGCTCAAGGCCGGCCTCGAGGGGATGCTCGCGGGGCTCGAGGACGAGGAGCAGAAGCAGGCGATCCAGAACGCGCTCGACGTCTCCCTCAAGCGGGTCAAGGCGATCCAGGCGGACGAGGACGTGCCCGACGACCTCCAGCAGGAGTGGGAGAAGGTCGACTCCGAGGTGCTCTCGAACGTGCGGACGATGCTCGGCCTCGACGCGATCGAGGCCTGCAACGTCGGCGCCGCCCCGACTCCTCCCGAGGTCATCGAGTTCTTCCACGCCCTCGGCGTGCCGCTGTCCGAGCTCTGGGGGATGTCGGAGACCACCGGCGCCGGCACCTGCAACCCGCCGGAGCGCATCAAGATCGGCACGGTCGGCCCGGCCGTGCCGGGCGTGGAGGTCAAGCTCGGCGAGGACGGCGAGGTCCTGATCAAGGGCCCGTGCGTGATGCCCGGCTATCGCAACAACCCGGAGAAGACCAAGGAGACCTTCACCGACGACGGCTTCCTGATGACCGGCGACATCGGCGAGTTCGACGACGACGGCTACCTGAAGATCGTCGACCGCAAGAAGGAGCTGATCATCAACGCGGCCGGCAAGAACATGTCGCCCGCCAACATCGAGTCGAAGCTCAAGTCGGCCGGCCCGCTGATCGGCCAGGCGATCGCGATCGGCGACAACCGCCCCTACAACGTCGCCCTGCTGACGCTCGATCCCGATACGGCCGGCGACAAGTCCGCCGACGACGCCGACGTGATCGAGGAGGTCCAGAAGGAGGTCGACAAGGCCAACGACGACCTCGCCCGCGTCGAGCAGATCAAGAAGTTCAAGATCCTCGACAAGGAATGGGAGCCGGGCGGGGACGAGCTGACGCCGACGATGAAGCTGAAGCGGAAGCCGATCGCCGAGAAGTACGAGTCGGAGATCGAGGAGCTGTACGCGAAATAAGTCGCTAGTCGCTAGTCGTTAGGCCGGAGGTCGAATTCCTAGCGACTAGCGACTAGCGCCTAGATACCCTTACTCGCCGTGGCTTCCACGCGCCAGATCAACGTTGGCGGCGTTCCCATCGGCGGGGGCGCTCCCGTTGCGGTCCAGTCGATGACCAAGACGGAGACCGCGGATATCGACGCGACGCTGCGTCAGATCCGCGAGATCGCCGATGCCGGCGGGGATCTGGTGCGCTGCGCCGTTCCGCGGGACGATGACGTTCGGGCCCTCGAGCGGATCGTTCAGGAGTCGCCGATCCCGGTGATCGCGGACATCCACTTCAATCACACGCTGGCGCTCAAGGCGATCGACGCGGGGGCGCATTGCATCCGCATCAACCCGGGCAACATCGGCGGTCACGAGAAGACCGGCGAGGTGGTGGACAAGGCCAAGGCCGCGGGGGTGCCGATGCGGGTCGGGGTCAACTCGGGCTCGTTGCCCAAGCATCTGCACGAGCTCGAGCGGGAGAACGCGGTCGAGGCGCTCGTCCAGGCCGGGCTCGAGTACGTCCAGCTGATGGAGCGTCTCGACTTCGACGACTTCAAGGTGTCGATCAAGTCGACGAGCGTGCCGAACACGATCGCCTCGAACAGACTGCTCTCCGAGAAGATCCCCTACCCGCTCCACATCGGGATCACCGAGTCCGGCACCAAGTGGTCGGGCTCGCTCAAGTCGGCGGTCGGACTCGGGACGCTGCTGGCGGACGGCGTGGGGGACACCATCCGCATCTCGCTCTCCACCTTCCACGCCGAGGAGGAGGTCAAGGTCGCCTGGGAGGTGCTCAAGGCGCTCAAGCTGCGGGAGCGCGGCCCGGTTCTGATCGCGTGCCCCACCTGCGGCCGTCTCCAGTTCGACATGGACACCGTGGTCGAGGAGATCGAGCAGCGGCTGGAGGCCTACGACCAGCCGATCGAGGTGGCGGTGCTCGGCTGCGCGGTCAACGGCATCGGCGAGGCCTCGCACGCCGACTTCGGCATCACGGGCGCCAAGAACGAGGGTCTGATCTTCGCCCACGGCAAGCCGCTCCGGAAGGTGCCGCAGGAGCAGCTCGTGGACGCGCTGTTCGCCGAGATCGACAAGTCGCTCGACCTGGGCGACGTCGTGGTCGACGAGCGCAAGGCCGCCGAAGGCGCCGCCTGGCTGCAGCGGATCGAGGAGGAGAACGCCGGGGAGCTCACGCCGGAGCGGATCGCGGCCATGGAGGCCGCCGCGGCCGGCGAGGACGCGCTCGAGAGCGGTCAGGCGCTGCCGATGGCCACGCCCAAGGCCGAGCGGCGGCGCGTCGAGGGCCGCCGCTTCACGCGGGCGTAGCCGAGGGCGCGAGGCTCTCCCCGCCGGCCAGCAGCACGTCCAGCGCGGTCACCTCCATCGGCCGCGCGAACAGGAAGCCCTGCCCCAGCTCGCAGCCGAGGGCGAGCAGGCGGTCGTACTGCTCGCGGCGCTCGATGCCCTCTGCCACCACGCGCAGCTGGAAGCTGTCACCGAGATCGATGATCGCCCGGGCCAGGGCGGACTCGTCCGAGGCCCCGGCGACGCCGTCCACGAACGACTTGGCGATCTTGAGGATGTCGATCGGGAAGCCGCGCAGGTACTGGAGCGAGGAGTAGCCGGTCCCGAAGTCGTCCACGGCCAGCTGCACCCCCAGCTCCTTGAGGCCCCGAAGGGCCGCCACGGTGGCGTCGACGTCGTGCATCAGCACGGTCTCGGTGATCTCGAGGATCAGGCCGCGCGGGTCGGCGGAGGTCTCGGCGAGCGCCCCGGCCACGTCCTCGACGAGCCCCTGCTCCCCGAGCTGGACGCTCGACAGGTTCACGCAGACCGCCAGCGACGGCCAGGTCGCCTGCCAGCGCGCGGCCTGGCGGCAGGCCTCGAGCAGCACCCACCTGCCGATGTCCACGATCAGACTGGTCTCCTCGGCCAGCGGGATGAACTCCGCCGGCGGCACGAGGCCGCGCTGCGGATGCTGCCAGCGGAGCAGCGCCTCGACCCCGATCACCTTGCCCGTCCTGAGGCGCACGATCGGCTGGTAGTGCAGGAGCAGCTCGTCGCGCTCGATCGCGTGCTCGAGGTCCCCCTCGAGGGCCAGTCGCTCGAGGACGGCCGTGTGCATGCTCGACTCGAAGGTCTCGTAGCGATTCTTGCCCGTGCCCTTTGCCTGGTACATGGCGAGGTCGGCGTCGCGCAGGAGGTCCTCGCGCGGGCCGAGCGCCGTGGCCACCCCGACGCTGGCGCTCAGCGTGATCTCGTGGGTGCCGAGGCGGTACGGGGCCCGCAGCGTCTCCACGAGGCGGGCCGCCACGCGGTCGGCCTCGGCGACCTCGGACAGGTCTTCGAGGAGGATCGCGAACTCGTCGCCGCCGAAGCGGGCGATCGCATCGATCCCGCGCAGCGTGTCGCGGAGGCGGTGCGCGACCTCGCGCAGCAGGTCGTCCCCGGCCGCATGGCCGAGACGGTCGTTAACGGCCTTGAAGCCGTCGAGATCGAGGAACAGGACGCCGACCGGCTTGGCCGTCCGCTCGCTGCGGCGCAGCGCGAGGTCGAGCCGCTCCACGAACAGCTCCCGGTTGGGCAGGTCGGTGAGCGGGTCGTGGTAGGCCTGGTGCATCGCGTCGGCGAAATTGCTGGCGTCGGTGAGCGCCAGGCTGGCGTGCTCGGCAAAGGCCACGAGCACCTCGCGCTCCGATTGGCTGTAGCGGCGGCCGGGCGTGTAGGTGGCCACCGTGAGGCTGCCGCAGACCACGCCGTTCTGGTGCACGGGCGCCGCCATCGCCGCCTGCAGGAAGCGGTCGGCATACATCGGCAGCGCATCGGGGTTCTCGAAGTAGCTCTCCATGACCACCAGCTGGCGCTCGGCGATCGCGCGCCCGCCCGCTCCTTCGCCGACGTGGCCGTGGCGCAGCTGCTCCTTGACGTCCCGCTCGGTGCCCACCGAGGAGACCATCTCCATCATCGAGGGCTCGCGGGAGTCGATCAGACGGACGGCCGCCACCTCGTCGCCGATCAGGTCGCGCGCTCCCTCCACCACTGCGTCGAGCAGCTCCTGGAGCTCGGCGCGGTGCACGATCGACCGCTGGATCTCGGAGAGGCGCTCGAGCAGCGCCTGGCGCTCGCGAAGCTCGTCGAGGCTGCGGAGCATGCTGGTCGTGAGGCCGAGGACGCGCGCCATGCCGCGGGCGAGCTGGGTCTCCTCGCGGGTGAAGCCCTCGCCGCTCCGGCCCAGGACGAGCGCGTCGGGCGAGCCTCGGCCCAGGGGCGCCGCGACGGCGTCGCAGTCGCCGAGGCCCGGCACCGGCATGGTCTCGCTCCGCCCCTCGAGCACCGCGAGCGCGTCGTCGAGCGGCGCGTCGCCGCCGGGGTAGCCGAGCGAAGCGGCCACACGCCCCCCGATCAGGGCCACGGCGACCTCGGCGTCGAGCGCCTCGCCGGCTCGCTCGGTGGCGCCGCGCACCGCCGACGGCTCGTCCTCGGACGAGGAGACGACGGCGAGGAACTCGGCCAGCTGCTGAGTCGACCAGCTTCCGGGCGCGGCGCTCGACATCAGCGGGCCATGACCTCGGCCTCGGACCGCGCGCGGGCGAACTCGGCCACGACGGCGGGATCGAATTGCGTGCCGGCACACCTGTGCAGCTCCGCGATCGCGTCCTCGTCGCTGATCGCGCGGCGGTAGGAGCGGTCGCTGATCATCGCGTCGAAGGCGTCGCAGACGGCGACGATGCGCGCGCCCAGCGGGATCTCGTCTCCGACGAGGCGGTCCGGATAGCCCGTCCCGTCCCAGCGCTCGTGCGAGGAGCGGACGATGCGCGCCACCGGCGTGAGCGCGGGCGCCCCCATGAGGATGCGCTCGCCGATGATCGTGTGCCGCTGCATGAAGGCCCACTCGCTTTGGTCGAGCGGGCCGGGCTTGTGGAGGATCGTGTCGGGGATCGCGATCTTGCCGATGTCGTGGAGCTCGGCGGCGCGCGCCAGCTCGTCGAGCCGCTCGGGCTCCATGCCCATCGAACGGCCCACCTCCAGAGCCAGCGAGGTCACGTCGGTGAGGTGCTCGTAGAGCTCCGGAGTGCGCTCCCTCAGGGTGCGGAGCAGGACGTCGCGGGACTGCCGGGCGGGCGAGGAGCGGCGGCCGCCCTTCTCGGCGTACATGCGCCGGTCCGCGAGCTGGAGCGCCTCGCTGACGTGCAGCGCCTCACCCGGCACGCTGACCTCTCCGTGCGAGCTCGTGACCGAGAAGCCTTCGCCGTCCTCGCACAGCGCCTGCATCGCGGCGGCCGCGATAGGCGCCGCGCCGACGCCATTCGGGCGGACGAAGGCGCAAAACTCGTCACCACCGAGCCGGTAGGCGTTCCCGTAGGGCCGCACGGCCTCGAGCAGCCGCCGGCCGAGCCGCGCGAGCAGCGCGTCTCCCGCGGGATGCCCGTAGGTGTCGTTGTAGAGCTTGAAGCCATCCAGGTCGAAGAGCAGCAGCGTTCGCGGCTCGTCGGGAGTCAGGGTCTTGAACTCGCGCTCGAGGTCGGCCATGAGCGCGCGCCGGTTGCGGAGCCCGGTCAGGGCGTCCGTCAGGGCCTCCCGCCGGCTCGCCGCGAGCATCCGCTGGTTCTCGAGGAAGGCAAGGGCCATCCGGACGCAGGCCAGGCCGAGCACGAGAGCCGTGAGGACGAGCGCCGGGATGTTCATCGGCACGAAGTGGTCGTAGGTCATGAGGCCGAGCGCCACGACCACGGCCGTCACCGGGACGATCACGGCCCGGCCGCCCTCGAGCCTTGCCTCGTCCCGGATACGGCCCGGCTGCCAGGCGGCAAACCCGACCAGCAGCAGCGAGACCGGCCACATCGCGTCGAGCAGAGTGCCCTCGCGGTAGGTCTCCTCGGCCACCTGCACCAGGTAGATCACGTCGGCGATCGCGCCCAGCGCGAGCCCGGCCCCGATCATCAGCCACGCCCGTCCGGGGCGCCATCCGGCGAGCCCGAACACCGCCACGACGATCGTGAGCAGCGCGATGTCGCCGATCGGGTAGGCCAGGTTGGTCGCGATGGCCGCCGTGTTCCCCGCTGTTGCGTCGAGGATCGGCTGGAAGGCGACGGCTGTGGCGAACGCGGCCACGGCCAAAGCGGTGATCGCGCCGTCGAGCCAGGCGCTCGGGGGGAAGGCCTTCACGCGGGCCTTGACCAGGAGCACGATCGTCACGTAGCTCGCTGGATAGAAGGCCAGGTAGAGCGCGTCGGCGGGGGAGGGGAAGGGCGGCGACGACGCGTCCGAGAAGAACAGCGTCCAGTAGACGTCCCCGGCCGTGTAGGAGAGCAGGCCGATGCCCATGGCGAGCCAGGGCAGCCGCTCCCTCCGCACCAGCGCGGCGCGGGAGAGGCAGGCGAGGGCGGCGAGCAGCTCGAGCCCGTTGTAGACGAAGTCGTTGAACAGCCAGTCGCTACCGTGGCCGCCCAGGCCCAGTCCGACGTGCGCTACGTATGCGGTGATACCGACGAACGCCAAGGCGGACCCCGCCCGCACAAGGCGCCTCGGCGGAGGCGACAACCCCATACGGTGGATATCGGCCCCGCAGACGGGCGACCTTAGGGCTGACAGGCGTGGTTAGACTCGGGCGCCGCCCATGACGCGCCTCTCGAGCTACCTCCTGCCGACCCTCAAGGAGGCGCCGGCGGACGCCGAGGCCGTCTCCCACCGGCTGATGGTGCGTGCCGGTCTCGTGCGCCAGCTCGGCGCGGGCATGTGGACCTGGCTGCCGGCGGGCTTGCGCTCGCACCGGCGCGCCGAGCAGATCGTGCGCGAGGAGATCGACGCGATCGGCGGCCAGGAGATGCTGATGCCGGTCCTCCAGCCGGCCGAGCTCTGGCAGAAGAGCGGCCGCTACCCGATCACCGAGCTGTTCAAGCTGAAGGACCGCCGCGAGGCCGACCTCGTGCTCGCGATGACCCATGAGGAGGCGGTCACGACCCACGTGAGCCAGGCGGTCCGCTCCTACCGCGACCTGCCCAAGATCCTGTACCACATCCAGGTCAAGGAGCGGGACGAGCCGAGGCCGCGCGCGGGGGTCCTGCGCACCCGCGAGTTCACGATGAAGGACTCGTACAGCTTTGACCGCGACGAGGAGGGCCTCGACCGCGCCTACGGCCTCCACATCCAGGCCTATGACCGCATCTTCGACCGCTCCGGTCTCGAGTGGCACCGGGTCGAGTCGGACGTGGGGATGATGGGCGGCACCGACGCCCACGAGTACATGGCGCCGGCCGCGGCGGGCGAGAACGACGTGGCGCTCTCGGACGCCGGCTACGCGGCCAACGTCGAGATCGCCTCCGCAGGCGCGCGCGCGGTGGAGGGCCTCCCGGAGCCGCTCGACGCGCCCGAGCCGGTCGAGACGCCGGGAGCCACCACGATCGACTCCGTCTCCGGCATGCTCGGCGTCCCCGCCGGCGCCCTGATCAAGGCGATCCCGGTCGAGGTCGAGGGCCGCGGCCCGGTGCTGACGCTGGTCCGGGGCGACCACCGCCTCAACGAGATCAAGCTCCAGAACGCGCTCGGAGCACCCTTCCGTGGGGTGGGGGAGGCGGAGGTGCGCGAGGTGTTCGGTGCGGTGCCGGGCTTCATCGGGCCCGTGGGCGCCCGGGTCGAGGTCGTCGCCGACGAGGCGCTGAGCGGCCTCGAGGGCCTCGTGGCCGGCGGCAACGATCCCGACATCCACCTGCGCGGGGTCGAGCCCGGCCGCGACTTCGAGCCGACCTGGGCGGACATCCGGGTCGTCGAGGCGGGGGACACCTGCCCGAACGGCGGCACGATCCGGATCGAGCCCGCGATCGAGATCGGCAACATCTTCAAGCTCGGCAGCCGCTACTCGGAGCCCCTCGGGGCGACCTACCTCGACGAGCAGGGCAGCGAGCGGCCGGTGATCATGGGCTGCTACGGCATCGGCCCCGCCCGGATCGTGGCCGCTTCGGTGGAGCAGTTCGCCGACGAGCAGGGAATCTCCTGGCCGCGAGCGCTGGCGCCCTTCGACGCCGAGCTGGTCGGGCTCGGCAAGCCGGGCGAGGAGGCGCACGAGGTGGCCGAGCGGCTCTACGAGGAGCTGCGCGAGGCGGGCCTCCAGGTGCTCTACGACGACCGCGCCGCCAGCCCGGGCGAGAAGTTCGCAGACGCCGAGCTCGTCGGCTGCCCGCTGCGCGTGACGGTCGGGCGCAAGAGCGTGGAGGCCGGCCGGCTCGACGCGCAGGTGCGCCGTGGCCGTGAGGAGCGCTCGCTGCCGCTCGACGATGCGGCGGGGGCCGCGATCGAGCTCTGGCGGAGCCTCCCCTGAGCGAGCAGCGCCTGACAAAGAAGCGGCTGCTCGGCCTGGACCGCTCCGGGCCGCCGCCGCCGCAGACCCTCCGCAAGCAGCCGCTCCACCCTTGGACGATCCCCAACGCCATTGGCTTCGTCCGGCTGGCCCTCCTGCCGGTGGCGATGGTGCTCCAGCTGTCCTCGTCCGACGGCCGCGATCCGACCGCCTGGGTGCTGTACGCGGTCGTGGCGTGGGGCGACTACGCCGACGGCCTGGCGGCCCGGATCACCGGCCAGTACAGCCGCCTCGGCGCCCTGCTCGACCCGCTCACGGACAGGCTCCTGATCCTCTCGGCCGCCGTCGTCGCTTGGCACTTCGAGCTACTGCCGCGCTGGGCGATCGCGGTCCTTGCCGCGCGGGAGGTCTTCATGCTGCTCGTCACCCAGTGGGGGCTGCGCCGAGGCATCGACCTCAAGGTCAACATGATGGGCCGCTGGGCGGTCTGGCCGACCATGTCCGCTTTCGGACTTGCGATGCTTACCGAAACGTGGCTGTCGGACGTGCTTCTCTACGTCGGCCTGGCGATGACCCTTGCGGCCACCGTGCTCTACCTGCAAGATGGGCTCGGTCAGCTGCGGGCCCGCCGACCCTCAACCTCTACTTGACACCCGCGCCTATACTGGCGTGACTCTCGAAAGGAAACCGCACCAGCGATGATGGACACCTTCCCGGACCTCGGCGCTCTCTCCGACCAGGAGCTGAAGGACCTGATCCAGCAGCTCACGGAGGACGAGCAGGAGGTCTCCTACCAGCGGCGCATCCTGCACGGAAAGATCGACATCCTGCGTGCGGAGCTCGTCAACCGGCTGCGCAAGAAGCACGAGGAGGGCGAGTCCGTCCTCTCCGGCGCGGACGTGCAGCAGCTCACCGACATCCTGTCCGGCAAGGCCATCCCCGACGCGGACGTCGAGTAGAGGGCCGTGCACTGCCCCGAGTGCGGCTTCGTAAACGCCGAGGGCGCCAACTACTGCCAGAAGTGCGGCGCCTTCCTGGCTGAGTCGGCCGCCGAGGGCGAGGGCGACACCACCGAGGTCTACCAGGTGGACGAGGCCGGCGAGCTCAAGCCGGTCGACCTGGAGCAGGTCACGGGGGAGGGGGCGACGCTCGTCATCCGCTCGGGTGGCGGGCGCTCCGGCGAGGTCTTCAACGTGAGCGGCGAGCGGATGACGATCGGGCGCAGCCCCGACGCCGAGATCTTCCTCGACGACGTCACCGTCTCCCGCAACCATGCCCTGCTCGTTCGCCGCCGCGACGGGCTCTACATCGACGACCTGGGCTCGCTGAACGGCACTTACGTGAACCGGCGGCGGATCGAGTCACACAAGCTTGCGGGGGGTGACGAGCTCCAGGTCGGCAAGTACAAGCTGACCTACCTCGACACGTGAGCACCGAGGTCGAAGAAAGCGCACCGCGGCAGAAGGCCCTCACGATCGGGGCGGTCTGCAAGCAGCTCGAGCGCGAGTTCCCCGACATCTCGATCTCGAAGATCCGCTACCTGGAGGACCAGAAGCTGTTGACTCCGCGGCGGACGCCCGGCGGGTACCGCCTCTACTCGCCCGGCGACGTCCAGCGGCTACGGACCATTCTCCGCCTCCAGCGCGACGAGTTCCTGCCGCTGCGCGTGATCCGGCAGGAGCTCGCTGCGGGCAGGGCCGACCCGGACGTGGCCGAGAAGAAGCCCGCTCCCGACGCACGCGGGCTGCGGCGCTCGAGCGTCGCCGTGCGCGGCCCTGGATCCCTCTACCGGCTCGAGGACGTGCTCGACGACACGGGCGCCGACAGGGCGCTCGTCAAGGAGCTGGAGGAATACGGCGTGATCAAGGGAGAGCGCCGCGAGGGCGAGACCTTCTACGACGACACCGAAAGCGAGATCGTGCGCGCCGTGACCGAGCTCAAGCGCTTCGGCGTCGGCGGCCGCAACCTGCGCGTCTTCCGTACCTCCGCCGACCGCGAGGCGGCGCTGCTGGAGCAGATCCTCGCGCCCGCGCTGCGGTCGCGGAACCCCGAGCGGCGCAAGGAGGCCGTCGAGGCCCTCGAGAACCTGGCCGCCATCGCCTCGCACCTGAAGCATTTGCTGCTGATCCGCGACCTGCGCAAGCTGGCGCGATAGACCTCAGGGCGTACATCCGGGACATCCCCGACTTTCCCAAGCCGGGGATCGTCTTCAAGGACATCACGCCGCTGTTCCTCGCCCCCGAGGCGCTGGAGCACGCGATCGGGGCGCTTGCCGCCCACGCCCGCGAGCGCGAGGCCGACTACGTCGTCTCGGCGGAGGCGCGGGGCTTCGTCCTCGGCGGCGCGATGGCCGCTGCGGCCGGGGCCGGCTTCGTGCTCGCCCGCAAGCCCGGCAAGCTGCCGCGCGAGGTCGACTCGGTCGAATACCAGCTCGAGTACGGCGTCGACGCGCTCGAGGTCCACGCCGACGCGGTGTCCGGCGGCTCGCGCGTCCTGGTGCACGACGACCTGCTCGCCACCGGCGGCACGGCGGAGGCGCTGTGTGGTCTTGTTGAGCGGGCGGGTGGAGTCGTGGCAGGATGCGCGTTCGTGATCGAGCTCGGCTTCCTCGGCGGCCGCGAGCGACTCGCCGATTACGACGTCCACAGCCTGGTCGTCTACGAATGAGATGACCGACGCCAGACCGACGCGCCCTCGGATGACGCGCACTCCTTCGCTGGACCGTGTACTCGGCCTTGCCCATGGCCCTGACATGGGCTGCGCCCTGCGTCCTTGTCCAGCTCGGCCTGCGCGCCCCCGAGGGGCACGCCGGCCCGACGTCGGCCATCTCTCGGAGTAGTAGCGCCGTGCCGACCGTATCCCGGACGCGCAGCGTGCGCGCCGCGCCCCCCGACGTGTGGAAGATCGTGAGCGACCCCGAGCATCTGCCGCGCTGGTGGCCGGGCGTGACGCGGGTCGAGGAGGCGACGCCCGAGGCGTGGACGACCGTGCTCGCCTCGCCGCGCGGCAAGTCGGTCAGGGCGGACTACACGCTGGTCGAGGCCGAGGCCCTCGAGCGGCTCGTCTGGCGCCAGGAGGTGGAGGAGTCGCCCTTCGAGCGCATCCTGCACGAGGCCGTCACCGAGCTGACTCTCGCCCCCGCGGACGACGGCACCGAGGTCGGCATCAAGCTGCGCCAGCGCCCCCGCGGCTTCGCCCGTTTCGGCTTCATCCAGCTCCGGCGCGCAGCCGGCCGCCAGCTCGACGAGGCGCTCGAGGCGCTCGACGCGGTCGTGGGGGGCGGCTGACTTGCGCTGGTGGGGCTGGGGCGAGGACTCGGAGGCACCGGCCGGCCTTCCGGCGGGAGCCGAGGAGATCGTGCGCTCCGAGCTCGGCGCCGGCGAGCCCACGCCGCGGGTCGAGCTCGAGGAGGTGCGCCTCCCTGACGCGGCGCTTCCCGACCGCGCCCGCGAGCGGCTCGCGGCCGCGGTGGGGGAGGAGAACGTCCGCGAGGACCGCGAATCGCGGGTGACCCACGCCGCCGGGAAGGGCTATGCCGATCTCGTGCGCGTACGGGCGGGCGACTGCTCGGGAGCCCCCGACGCCGTGGTGGCGCCCGGGTCCGCCGATGAGATCGAGGCCGTGCTCGCGGCCTGTGCCGAGGCGGGGGTGGCGGTGGTCCCGTTCGGCGCCGGCTCGAGCGTGGTCGGCGGGGTGGAGCCGCTCCGGGACGGGCACGCGGCGGTGATCTCGCTGGACCTGGGGCGGATGGACCGGCTCCTGTCGGTCGACCGCAGCTCGCTCACCGCGGTTTTCGAGGCCGGCCTGTTCGGCCCCCGGCTCGAGGGGCTCCTCGCCGAGCAGGGGCTGACCCTCGGGCACTTCCCGCAGTCATTCGAGTTCTCGACGGTCGGCGGCTGGGTCGCCACCCGCTCGGCCGGGCAGGCCTCGACCGGCTACGGCCGGATCGACGAGCTCGTGGAGGGGGTGACCCTCGTGGCGCCGGCCGGGGAGGCCGAGACCCGCGCCGTCCCGGCGTCCGCCGCCGGACCACGCCTTCGCGACCTGGTGGTGGGCTCGGAGGGCGTGCTCGGGGTGATCTCTTCCGTGACCCTGCGGGTACGGCCCGCCCCCGAGGAGCGCCACTACGAGGGCTGGTCGTTCCGCTCCTTCGCCGAGGGAGTCGAGGCCTTCCGGGTGATGGAGCAGGCGGACGCCTCACCGGACGTGGCGCGCCTCTCGGACGAGCACGAGACGCGCGTCTCGCTGGCCCTCGCGTCCTCCGGAAGCACGGCCGAGCGGGTCGGCCGCGCCTACCTGCGCTTCCGCGGCCACGAGGGCGGCTGCCTGGCGATCGCCGGCTACGAGGGCGAGGGGGGAGAGGCCGCCGCTCGCAGGACCCGGGCCTCCGCGCTCCTGCGAGCGGGCGGCGGGCTATACCTGGGCCGGCGTCCCGGTGAGGCGTGGCTCCGCGGCCGCTACGCGGCGCCCTACCTGCGCGACGAGCTGCTCGACCGCGGCGTGATGGTGGAGACCCTGGAGACCGCCACGAGCTGGAGCCGGCTCGGCTACCTGCACGCGACCGTCAAGGCGGCGATCACGGGCGCCCTGGCCCCGCGCGGCACCCCGCCGATCGTCATGTGCCACGTCTCGCACCTCTATCCCTCGGGCGCGTCGCTCTACTTCACCTTCCTGGCCCAGCAGCAGCAGCGCGACAGCGCGCTCGAGCAGTGGTGGGCGGCCAAGAGCGCCGCCAGCGAGGCGATCGTCGCCTCGGGCGCGACGATCACCCACCACCACGCCGTCGGGCGCGATCACGCCCGCTGGCTCGGCGCGGAGGTGGGCGAGCTGGGGCTCGACCTGATCAAGGCGGCGAAGGACCGGCTCGACCCGGCCGGCATCATGAACCCGGGGAAGCTGCTGCCGCCTACTGGGGCAGAGGCTGCAGGCGGATACTCGCGATCACAGTCGCACGGGTCTTCCCCGAGCCCTGCGAAATCGGCTTCTTGAGCAGCTGCAGCACGCCGCGCAGGATCGAGTCGCCCGAGTGGGCGCCGTTGCGGTCGACCGGCTCGCGCGAGATGTCGATGAACTTGTAGCGCCGGTAGTTGGCCGGCAGCGTGGCGCCGCCCTGCAGCTGGCCCTGAGCGTTGGCGGCGGCGAAGCCGAGCGACTTGGCGTCGCTCTGGGAGTTGTAGAGCCAGACCTGGTAGGCCTGCTTCTCGGTGCTGGGCTTCAGGCCCACGGCGCTCACGAGGATCTGGTTCTTGCCGGCCTGCTTGGCGATCACCGCCTGGCCCTGGGTGTTCTTGTTGACCGCGGGCTTGCTGGAGGCGGCCTGCTTGTCCTTGCTGTCACTGCCGCCGGTGAGCAGGCCGACCGGCCACAGCAGCAGGCCGATCAGGATGACCACGAGCACGCCGCCCGCGGCGAACAGGCGCCGGCGGCGCACCGCCGCGCCCGCCTCGGCGCTCAGCGGCTCGCGGGGCCGCTTCTCCTTGGGCTCCTTGGGCTCCTTGCGCTCCTTCGGCTGCTTGGCCGGCTTCGCCACGGCCGCCTCGCGCGAGCTCTTCTTGCCGCGCTCGGCGTCGGGGATCGACGGCAGGCCGTCCTCGTACAGGTCGTCGAGCGAGTCGAGCAGCGAGCGCGCCCAGGAGCGGGCGGCCTCGGAGCGGCGCAGGTGGCCGCGGGTG
>DASXBA010000027.1:0-2951 GCA_036406475.1 Thermoleophilaceae bacterium
CTCCTCCATGCGCTGGACCTGGCGCATGATCTGGTCCCAGATCTCCGAGTCGGTCCACGCGTGTCCGCGCCGCGCCTCGTGGAGCACCCCGCGGGCGATCGCGGCCTCCCGGCAGAAGTTCGCCACCGACGAGCCCGCATCCTCGGCGCCCTGCTGGATGAGGATGTACATCTCGTCGGAGATCCTGAAGTGGACGCTCCGCATGTGTTGCATGTTCTCCGCCGTGCAACGCATGTGCAACACGATCCTTTACTCCCACCCGAGGCTGTGCTTTGTTTCCGCGCCCTCTGTGACCGCCGATCCGACCCCCAGCTACTTCGCGCTGCGCGTGGCTCCGCGCGGCCGCTCGACGCGGTGGTGGGCGTCGGCCGAGGCCGCCCTCGAGAGCGCCCCTCCGGCGGTCCGCACGCTCCTGTCCGGCCGCATGCGCGTGGAGGTCAGCGGCGGCGAGGCGCTCGAGGCGCTCGCCTGGGCGGCCACGCTCGACGGATGGGGCGAGGGTCCCAGGCCGCTCTGGATCTACCCGTTCGACCCCGCCTGACGGCGCAGCTAGATTCCGCGCATGGCCGAGCTTCCCGCTCTCTTCTGGCAGCCCGCCTGAGCGTCCTGCCGCGCGGCCAAGGAGTTCCTTGGCGAGCAGGGGGTGGCGTTCGACTCGGTGAACGTGCGGGAGACCGACGGCGCGGCGCGCTGGGCCGCCGCGGGCCGGCCGATCGTGCCGTCGCTCGTCGCCGACGGCGTCGCGTCGCCGATCCTCCACGTCTCCCAGCTCGCCTCCATGCTCGGGCTCGAGGCACCCGCGCAGCTCGAGGTCACCCGCCTGGCCTGGGACGCCGCGGCGGTCCTCGGCGCCTGGATCGAGCTGATCGAGCCACTCGACCTCGAGACGCTGACGGCCCCGACGCCGTCACGGGAGCGGTCCCTGCGCAACCTGACGGTCAACGTCTTCCACCCGTTCGAGCTGCTCCCGGGGGCGTTCGAGACCGGCGGCTTTGACTGGGACCCCACCCTCGACGACCAGCGCGAGGCGGTGCTCGGCGACGCAACCGCCGTCGTCGACTACGCCACCCACCGACACCTCAGGTGGCAGGGCTGGCTGATGGAGCACGAGGACGACCTGGTGGGACACGATCCCGAGGTCAGCTCGCCGCGCGGGTCGCTGAGCTACTCGAACCTGCTCGCCTCCCAGCGCTGGCACGCCGCCTTCCACTACCGCCAGCTGCTCGTGTTCCTGGACGGGCGCGGACACGACGTGGGACGCGCGCTGTCGCTCGCGAGCCTCGCCGACCTCGAGCTGCCGTCCGAGGTGTTCTGAGCGCAGGTTCACCCCCTGTGGGTGATGCCCGTCAACCCTGCGCCGTCGACAATCGCGCGATGCAAGGGGGGCGGATCGCGCGCGGATGGGCGCTGACCAAGGAGACCTGGGCGGTCGTGCGGCGCGATCGGTCGCTCATCCTGTTCCCGACGGTCGCGGGCGTCTGCGCGCTCGTCGCCGCCGCGGTGTTCTTCGGCGCCGGCGCGGGCATCGGCAGCGCCTCGGACTCGTTCTGGCCTGCCGTGCCGTTCATCGTCGTCGGGGCCTACCTCATCATCGCCATCGGCCAGTTCTGCGCGGTGGCGCTCGCCGCATGCGCGACCCGGGCGCTGGACGGCGCCGACACGACGTTCTCCGAAGGCGTTGCGGCGGCCCGGGGCCGCCTCGGCATCATCCTTCGATGGTCGGCCGTGCAGCTGGTCGTGGGCGCTGCTATCACCGCGCTGCAGGCGCTGCTGCGCGAGTCCGCCGGCAGCATCGTGAGCTCGATCTTCGGGGGGCTGGCGAACTTCGCGTGGACGGTGGCGACCTTCTTCGTCGTGCCCGTGATCGCGTTCGAGGGCCTGGGCCCCAAGGAGGCCATCGCGCGCTCCACGGCGATCATCCGCGAGCGATGGGGCGAGAGCGTGGTCGGCAGCGCGACGATCGGCGGCGCGCTCTTCCTCATCGGGATCCTGCCGGGAGTCGGGCTCGTCGTCGCCGGGGCGGCGCTGACCGGCAGCTCCGCGGGCCTCGGCGCAGTGGTGATCGCCGTGGGCGTCGTCGTCGTGGTGATCGCCGGCCTGCTGCAGGTGACGCTGTCTGCCGTGTTCCGCGTCGTGCTGTACCGCTTCGCCACGACAGGCCAGGCCCTCGGCCCCTTCGGCCAGGAGCAGCTCGCGCAGGCGTTCCGGCCGAAGGGCCGCAGCGTCGCAGGCGTCTAGAACGGGAGCGACGGGACTCGAACCCGCGACCTCCGGCGTGACAGGCCGGCGCTCTAACCAACTGAGCTACGCCCCCGAGCGAGTCGGGAGGGGAAGTGTAGCCGCCCATCCGAACTCCTCGCCGCCCCGGCCATACGGCACCGGGGCGGCGGTGGGAGTCGTTCCTTACCCGGCCTTCACGGTCAGCAGTCCCGAGCCGTCGCCCTGCGAGCGGAAGTCGCCGGCCCACTGCGCCACGAAGCGGTTCGTGCCGCGGCGGACGCGCCAGCTGGTGGTGTAGGCGCCGCTCGAGCTCGTCTTGGCGGTGCGGTGCTGCCAGTGGCTGGACCCCGGCGGCAGGTAGCTCACGGTCACGAGCTGGTTGCTCGAGCCCGGCGACAGCCGTCCGGTGACCGTGATCCCGGCGGCCCTGCCCAGCTTGCGCCGCTTCGTGGTGATCGAGACGGCGCTGGGCTTGCCGGCCTCGCCGCTGGTCGTGGTGAACAGCAGGCTCGACTCGCCGCCGAGCAGGTAGTCGGTCCCGCTCGACGTCGCGGCGATGCCCGCGCCGAGGATCGGCGCCGACACCACGAACTGCGGGTGCCAGGTCGCGCCGGCGTCGGTGGTGTGCAGCAGGAAGCCCGAGCGCCGGCCGGAGTCGCCGAAGCGATCGATGACCAGGTACCCGCGGCTCCTCGACGAGAACGCCATGCCGTAGGCCTGCTCGGTGCCGA
>DASXBA010000028.1:0-2856 GCA_036406475.1 Thermoleophilaceae bacterium
GCGAGGTGCCGAAGGTGGGAGTCGAACCCACACGGCCTCTCGGCCGCGCGATTTTGAGTCGCGTGCGTCTACCGTTCCGCCACTTCGGCCTGCGACCATAGTACCGGTGCCGTTGGCAAGCGCCTCGAAATGGGGTACAACCACGCTCCAATGTCGCATTCCGCCGGAGGGGGGAAGGGGGGCACGCGGTCGAGCGTGCTCGATCACCGCTTCGGCGCGGGGCCACCGCTGACCGTGGGCGTCGAGGAGGAGTACATGCTCGTCGACCCGGCGAGCTGGGATCTCGTGTCGGGCGTCGAGCCGCTGCTCGACCGCGCTGCCGACAGCGAGTTCGCCGACCGGCTGAAGCCGGAGCTCATGCAATGCGTGCTCGAGTCGGGCACGGTCGTGTGCGAGGACGTGCCGGCGGCCGAGGCCGACCTGCGCCACATCCGCTCGTACGTCGCTGAGCACGCCCGCGCCGAGGGCATGCGGCTGGCGGCGTCGGGGACGCACCCGTTCTCGCTGTACGAGCACCAGAAGATCACCGCCCGCGACCGCTACCGGGCGCTCGTCGAGATGCTCCAGTACGTCGCTCGGCGCGAGCTCGTCTTCGGGATGCACGTGCACGTCGCGGTGCCGACGCCGGAGGCCTGCCTGGCCGTGATGGAGGGCGTCCTTATCGAGCTCCCGGTCCTGCTCGCGCTGTCCGCCAACTCGCCGTTCTGGCGCGGCGAGCGCACGGGCCTCGCCTCGACGCGGGCGATGATCTTCGCCGCGTTCCCGCGCAGCGGCCTGCCTCCGCGGTTCGAGAGCTACCAGGACTACGCCAACGCGGTCGGCTTCATGGAGGCGACCGGGGCGATCGGCGACTACACGCACCTGTGGTGGGACGTGCGCCCGCATCCGCGGTTCGGCACGCTCGAGGTGCGGGTGATGGACTGCCAGACCCGCGTGGAGGACACGATCGCGCTGGCCGCCTACGTGCAATGCCTCGTCAAGCTCCTCGTCGACCGCTTCCAGGCGGGCGAGCCGGTGCTCTCCTACCACCGCATGCTGATGGCCGAGAACAAGTGGCTCGCCGCCCGCTACGGCTTGGACGCCCCGCTGATGGACCTCTCGGCCGGAAAGCGGGTCAAGATGCAGGCCCGCACGCTCGTGAAGCGGCGCCTGCGAGAGCTGAAGCCGATCGCCCGCGAGCTCGGCTGCGCCGAGGCGCTGGCCGGGATCGACGCGATCCTCGACAAGGGCACCGGCTCGGAGCGCCAGGAGCAGGTGTGGAACGCCAACCGCGACGTCAAGGAGGTGGCCTGTGAGCTGGCCACCGCCTCGGAAGACGTCTGAGCGGCGGCGGTAGCCGCTCGCGTACGCCTGGCCCAGGATCCAGAGCCCGAGCACGGTGTAGGCGATCATCAGAGCGATGAGCGGCGCCTGCACCCACACCGCCGCACGCCGCCGCTACGAGCCGGCCCGAGCCCGGCCTGTACGGGTTCCCGCCCAGGCGGCTCCCGATGCTCGTGTCGGCCAGCGCGGCCGCGGCGATGACCCGGAGGGTGCGCGCCCGCATTTCGGCGCCGAGTCTAGATCGCGGGCCTTGGCCTGCTCCAACACAGCAGCACCACGAGGCCGGCCATCGCAGCCCCCGACCCGAGCGCGAACACGGCTCCCGGCGCGACGCTCGACCACAGCACGCCGGCGACGATGCTCGCGATCACCTCGGCCCCGCCTGTGAGGAGCCGGAACGTCCCCTGGGCGGTGGCTCGAAGCGGCGCGGGGGAGAGGTCGGCCACGAGCGCGCGGGCCACGCCGTCCGTCGCCGCCATGAAGCACCCGTACAGGGCGAAGAGCGGCCACACGGCGACCGAGCTCGTCGCGAGCCCGAACCCGGCGTAGACCGCGGCGAACACGACCAGGCCGGAGGCCAGGACGCGCCGGCGGCCGAGCCGGTCCGAGAGGTGGCCGAGCGGCCACGAAAGGCCGGAGTAGAGCGTGTTGTAGACAGCGTAGGCAACGACCACCCCGGTGGCCGAGAGGCCGAGCTCGCGCGAGCGCAGCAGCAGGAAGACGTCCGCCGAGTTGCCGAGCGAGAAGATCACCCACGCGCCCGCGAAGGCCCAGAACGCGTGCGGCAGGTTCCGGGTCGGCGGCGGGGCGGCGGTCGGCTCGCTGCGCGGCGCGGCCTCACGGACGGCCCGGAGCACGAACATCGTGAGGACGGCGGGCACGATCGACACCGCGATCACCTCGCGCAGCGAGAGCCCGGCGGTGAGCAGCGCCAGCGCGAGCAGCGGTCCGACCGTCGCGCCGGCCGAGTCCATGAAGCGGTGATAGCCGAACGTCGCGCCGGTCCGGTCGGGGTCGGAGGAGTCGCGGAGGAGGGCGTCGCGGGGCGCGGTCCTGATCCCCTTGCCGGCCCGGTCGAGGACACGCGCGCCGAGGACCCAGCCCCAGGCGGGCGCGAGCGCGACGAGCGGCTTCGCGATGTTGGAGAGCGTGTAGCCGGCCCAGACGAACGGCAGGCGGCGGTGGATGCGATCCGAGCGCCGCCCGACGGCGTAGCCGACGATCTGCGAGGCGGCTCCGGCGGCCCCCTCGACAAGCCCGACGGCGGCCGCCGGGGCGTGCAGCGTGATCACCAGATAGAGCGGCAGGACCGGGTAGAGGAGCTCCGATGCCGCGTCGTTCACGAGGCTCGTCCAGCCCATTGCGCGCACGTTTGGGGGAATTCGCGCACGCCCCTTTTCGGGTGCTCCGGGGGCGGGAGGGATCATCCGGGGCACGCTATACACTGGCCCCGGCCGGGACACCGAAGCGGAAGGAATCAGGGCTATGACACTCGCTCCGGAATACAGGGGAAGGACTGCCATGGACAAGCAG
>DASXBA010000029.1:0-3231 GCA_036406475.1 Thermoleophilaceae bacterium
TCGTTCGAGGAGGGCTGCGAGGCGCTGCGCGTGATGGAGCAGGCGGACGCCTCGCCGGACGTCGCACGGCTGTCGGACGGCGAGGAGACGCGGCTCAGCCTCGCGCTCGCCTCGAGCGGCAGCACGTTCGAGCGCGTCGGCCGGGCCTACCTGCGGGCGCGCGGGCACGAGGGCGGCTGCCTCGCGATCATGGGCTTCGAGGGCAGCGAGGAGGACGTCGAGCGGCGTCGCGTGCGCTCGGGGGCGCTGCTGCGGGCCGGCGGCGGGCTGCGGCTCGGCCGCCGCCCCGGCGAGGCCTGGCTGCGCGGCCGCTTCGCCGCTCCCTACCTGCGCGACGAGCTGCTCGACCGCGGCGTGATGGTCGAGACGCTGGAGACCGCCACCACCTGGAGCGGCCTCGACAGGCTCTACCGCGCGGTGGGCGACGCCCTCCGCCAGGCCCTGGGCGAGCGCGGGGCCCAGCCGCTCGTCATGTGCCACGTCTCCCACCTGTACCCGTCCGGCGCCTCGCTCTACTTCACCTTCTTCGCCCGCCAGGAGCGCGGCAACGAGCTCGACCAGTGGCGTGCTGCCAAGACCGCCGCGTCGGACGCGATCGTGGCGAACGGCGGCACGATCACCCACCACCACGCGATCGGGCGCGATCACCTGCCCTGGGTGCGGGCGGAGATCGGCGACGTCGGCATCGACCTGATCCGAGCCGCCAAGGACCGGCTCGATCCAGCCGGGATCATGAATCCCGGGAAGCTCGTGCCCTAGAGAGCGCCTAGCCGCCGACGGGCTGGAGCACGACCTGGCCCAGGATCTGGGCCTGGTTCTTCTTCGACGACTTGGGCTTCTTGAGCGCCGGGATCCTGCCGCGCAGGATGGAGACGCCGGAGTGGCCGCGGTTCTGGTCGATCGGCTCGCGTGAGACGTCGATGTACTTGAACTTGGCGTAGTCGGTCGGCAGCGGTCCCGCGCCCTGATACTGGCCCTGCGGGTTCGTGACCTGGGCGCCGAGCGACTTGGCGTCCTTCTGGCTGTTGTAGAGCCAGACCTCGTACGCCTCGCGCTGCTTGTTGGGCGGCAGCGTGGCCTGGACGATCACCTGGCGCTGGCTTCCCCGCTGGGCGATCACGGCGATGCCGGCGGTCCTGCCGTTCTGCTGCGCCGCGGGGGTGGACGAGCTGCTGCTCTTGCTGTCGCCCTTGTTGTCGTCGCCGGTCAGCACGCCGATCGGCCAGAGCAGGACGGCCACGAGGATCACCACCGCCAGCGCTCCGCCGGCAGCCAGCAGCCGGCGGCGGCGGACGGCGTCCTGCGCGGCCGGCGACAGCGTGCTGCTCCGGAGCGGCTTGGTCTCCGCCGGCGTCTCGCGCTCCTCGCGCTCCTCGCGCTCGGCACGCCGCGGCTTGCGCTCGCGCGTGGCCCGCTCGCCGGCCGGCACAGACGGCAGGTCGCCTGCGTAAAGGGTGTCGAGCGAGTCGAGCAGCGACCGGGTCCAGGCCCGGGCCGACTCGGAGCGGCGCAGGTGGCCCTTGGTGGCCGTCGCCTCGGGCCCGGTCTGCTGGCCGAGCACGTAGTCGGCGAGCTGGCCGCGCCAGTCGGAGTCGACCTGATCGGCCGTGACGGGCGTGAGCGTGACGAGCGCCGACCGTGCGAGCTCGCGGACGCGATCCTCGTCGAAGCCCAGCAGCTCGGCGAGCTCTTCGTAGCTCTTTCCGCGCTGTAGGACGAGCTCGATTATCGCCCGCTGGTCCGCGGACAGCTGGTCGAAGGTCGCCATGAGGGGCGAACTGTAGCCTGCGCGCCATGACGGAACCGCCGTTTCCCTCGACCGAGCGCACCATGGACGCCGCCATCGGCTTCCAGCACCTCGGCGGAGAGGACGGGCAGGCGCGCGGCCGTTTCGAGATCAGCGACAACGTGAGACAGCCCTACGGGATCGTCCACGGCGGTGCCTACGCCGCGGCCGCAGAGTCACTGGCCTCGGCCGCCACGTACGTCGCCGTGGTCGGCGACGGCATGCTCGCGATGGGCCAGTCGAACCACACGAGCTTCCTGCGCCCGGTCTCCGAGGGGACGATCCACGCCGTGGGCACGGCCCGGCACCGCGGGCGCACGAGTTGGGTCTGGGAGGTCGAGTTCACCGACGACGAGGGACGCCTGTGCGCCCTGTCGCGGGTGACGATGGCGGTCCGGCCGGCGCCCTCAGCCGAGGGCGCGTAGCCGCCGCGGCGGCCCCTCGGCGCGGCTTTCCCAGCGGTTGGTGATCGGGAGCCGCCTGTCGCGGCCGAAGGCCTTGTTGGAGATGCGGATCCCGGGAGGCGCCTGGCGCCGCTTGTACTCGGCCCGGTCGACCATCCGGATCACGCGCTCGACGTCCTCCGCGGGCAGTCCCTGGGTCACGAGCTCGGTTGCGTCGAGATCGAGCTCCACGTAGCCGGCCAGGATGCGGTCGAGCACGTCGTACGCCGGCAGCGACTCGTCGTCGCGCTGCTCGAGGCGAAGCTCCGCCGAGGGAGGCCGGTCCAGCACCGACTCCGGCACGAGCGGGCGCTCCTCCTGCTCGTTGCGCCAGCGGACGAGCCGGTAGACCCAGCCCTTGAAGACGTCCTTGAGCACTGCGAAGCCGCCCGCCATGTCGCCGTAGAGCGTCGCGTAGCCCACCGACATCTCCGACTTGTTGCCGGTCGTGAGAACGAGCCAGCCGAACTTGTTGGACAGCGCCATCACCACGTTGCCTCGGATCCGCGCCTGGATGTTCTCCTCGGCGATGTCGGGCTCGCGGCCCTCGAACGGCCCCGCCAGAAGCTCCTCATAGGCGCCCATGGTCTCCTCGATCGACAGCTCGAGGAAGTCGACGCCCAGGTTCTCGGCGATCCCGCGGGCGTCGGCCCTGGTGCCCTCCGAGGAGTAGGGGGAGGGCAGGGACACGCAGGTGACCCGCTCCGGGCCGAGCGCGTCCGCCGCGATCAGCGCGGTCAGCGCGGAGTCGATCCCGCCGGAGAGCGCCAGCACCACGCGCTCGAAGCGGTTCTTCTCGACGTAGTCGTGCAGCCCGGTGCGAAGGGCGGCGTAGACCTCCTCCTCAGGCCCGACGAGCTCCGCGAGGTCGCCGCCCACCTCCTCCGGGCCGGGCGCGCCTTCGAGCTCGAGCCGGGCCAGGCAGGTCGCCCCGGCCGAATCGCGGCGCTTGGCCGAGCGGTGGCGAGGATCGCGCAGCCGAGCGGCGGCAACCGCGCCGGG
>DASXBA010000030.1:0-9656 GCA_036406475.1 Thermoleophilaceae bacterium
CGCCAGCAGGCAGGCGGCGATCAGACCACAGGACCGGAGGGCTGCTCCGGCAGCTGCCGCCATTCCTTGACCTTTCCGTCCTTGATCTTGAAGCGAACGCGGGCGCTCCCGTGGCAGGGGCCGCCGGGGCCGGCCTTCAGCCGGAAGGCGGCGAGAGTCGTCTTGCCCTCGTCCTTCGTGTCCGTGAGGTCGGCGCGGCAGGGCAGATCCTGGTTGAAGGTCTCGGCGTCGGTGCGCGTGCGCAGGCGGAAGACGCTGTTCTGCTGGACGATCGCGTTCTTCGCGAAGTAGGAGGCGGCGGCCACGTAGTCGCCGGCATTGAGCGCGGCCACCCAGCCGCGGATCACATCCTTGTCGGTCTGCCTGAACACCGGCTGCGGCTTGTCGCCCGAGCCACCGCCGCAGCCGGCGAGCGCCACCGCCGCCAGCGCAGCCGCGGCCGCGCGCCTCATCCCGCCTGCTCGATCCGCCGCCGCAGCTCGGCGCCGCGCCCGGCGCCGACGGCGCGGGCGGCCCGCGACTCGCTCAGGTCGATCCCGCGCGTCTGCGCGAGCTCGATCAGGCCCTGGCGCTCCTCCGCCTCGCGAGCGGTCTTCATGAACAGCCAGCCGAACAGGACGATCGTCACGATGCTGCCCTCGATCATCATGATCGTCCCCGCGATCCCCTGGTCGTTGAGCGGCGAGATCTTCCAGTAGGCCTCACCGCTGTTGTAGTCGGGATAGAAGACCGAGCCCGACCAGATGAAGATGTTGCCGAGCAAGGCGCCGACCAGCCGCACGGCCACGATGTAGAGGAGCTTGGCGCCGTTGCCGAACCACTCGGGCTGCGGGAGCGGGCCGAACAGCGCCATCCACATCGTCACGCCGAAGAAGACGAAGGAAGTGTGCTCGAGGGCGTGGACCCACTGGTGGTTGAGGGCGGCCTGGTAGAGGAATGGCGAGTGCCAGAGGTAGAGGTCGATCGCCCACAGCGGCAGGGCGACCGCCGGGTGTACGAGGAAGTGGAGCCACCTGGCAACCCGCAGGGCGAGGACGGGCTGGAGCAGCGGGCCCGTGAGGCCGAGCACGATCAGGAGCGCGCCCAGGTCCGCCATCACCAGGTGCTGGACCATGTGGGCGAGGATGAGCTCGCCGCCCAGGTGCGCCACGGGGCTGACGAGCGACGCGAAGATCAGCACCATCCCGCCCGCGAAGCTCCACTGGCGCTTCGCGGGCACCGGCCGGCCGGCGGCCGCCAGCGTCCGCGCGCGCTTTGCGTAGGCCAGGATCGCCAGCGTTGGCGGTAAGAGCTGGAGCGGCTCCCAGGTACCGCCGACTACGTGGGCCAGCGGGAGGAACATCTGGGTGGAGAATAGGGAGCCGGTGGGGCCGGCCGGAGGTGGTAGGTGGTAGGTGTTGGCCTACCTACTACGACCTACGACCTAAACCGGCTACGCCGCGGTGGCGGCCACCGACGGCGGCTGCTCCAGGATCTCCTCGGCCTCCTTGAGCCGGTCCAGGTACTCGCGCCGCTGCATCCGCGAAACGACCAGCCTCTGCACCTGGGCCGTGCCCTCGAAGATCTGGTAGATCTTGGCGTCGCGGAACCACTTCTCAAGCGGGCAGTCGGTGGACTGCGCGTAGGGGCCGACCAGGTCCATCAGGGTGGTCGTGGCCCACATCGTCGTGTCGCCCGCCTTGAGCTTGGACATCGAGCCCTGGCCGCCGGTCATCGGCACGCCGTTGCGGCCCATCCAGGCCGCGCGCCAGACGAGCAGCCGCGAGGCCTCGATCTCCGTGGCCACGTCGGCGAGGACCTGCTGGACGCGCTGCTGCTCCATGAGCGGCACGCCGTCCTCCTCCTTGTCCTCCAGGTAGTCGAGCGTCCACTCGTAGGCGGCCTGCGCGATGCCGAGCGCCGAAGCGCCGACGAAAGGACGGGTGACCTCGAAGGTCGCCAAGGCACCGGACGCGCCGCTCGACTGGCCGGAGCGGGCGCGCTCCAGCTTCTTGTCGAGTTTCTCCTTGCCGCCGAGCAGGTACTCCATCGGCACGCGGACGTTGTCCAGCACCAGCTCGCCGGTGTGCGAAGCGCGGATGCCGAGCTTGTCCTCCTTCTTGCCCTGCGAGAGGCCGGGCGTGTCCTTGGGGACGACGAACGAGGCCTGGCCGCGGTGGCCGAACTCGGGGTCGACCGTGGCCACGACGACGTTCACGTCGGCGATGCCGCCGTTGGAGATGAAGACCTTGGTGCCGTTGAGGATCCACTCGTCGCCGTCGAGCTTGGCGGTGGTGCGGAGCGACTTGACGTCGGAGCCGGCGCCCGCCTCGGTGACGGCGTAGGCGCCGAGCTTGATCTCGTCCCCAGTACCGAAGCACTCCGGCACCCACTGGCCGATTTGCTCGGGCGTGCCGGAGGAGGCGATGCCGGCGGCGGCGAGCGAGGAGGCCTGAATCGCGAGGGCGATGCCCGCGCAGCCCCAGTGGAACTCCTCGGCGTAGATGACCTGCATCAGCCCGTCCGGGTCGGACGCCACGCGCTGGATGTGGTCGAGGCCGTGCAGGCCCCACTCGCGCGCCGCCTTGATTGCCTCCCAGGGCACGCTCTGCTCGCGGTCGTGCTTCGCGGCGACCGGCCGGATGACCTCGCGCGAGAACCTGCGACAGAGCTGCTGAAACTCGATCTGCTCGTCGGTGAGCTTGAAATCCACTGTTAGTCAGCCTCCGTTGACGGTGCGATTGACTGGTCAGTCAATGGGCCTAGAGCATAGGTTACCCGCCCGATCGGCGCGCCAACCGGTCCCAGCCCGCTGCGGCGCTGGCTAAGGTGCCCTGAGTGCCCCGGGGGAAGGACAGCTGCGGTGCTCGCGCGGCCAGCGCCCGCGCTGCGCTCCTCGCCATGTGCGGTGCTCGCGCGGCCAGCGCCCGCGCTGCGCTCCTCGTGGTGGGGTGCGCCGGGCTCGCCCTCGCCGGCTGCGGCCTCGGCGGCGACTCGAGCCGTCCTCCCCAGCTCGGCGCCAAGTCGAGCGACAAGGAGGCGAGCGCCAAGCTCGGCTTCCCCTCGACCGCCACCCGCAACACGATCCGCGTGGGCGGCGGCGACGCGGCCTCCGACGCGGCGGGCGTGGCCAGCGCCCTCTTTCCCGCCACCGGCGGCGCCAGCCGGCCGACCGCCGTCGTGCTCGTGGACAAGGACGACTGGCAGGGCGCCGTCACCGGGAGCGTCCTGACCGGCTCGCCTATCGGCGCTCCGATGCTCCTCACCGACGGCGGCGACGTCCCACCGGTGACGCAGGACACGATCGACCGGCTGAAGCCCAAGGGCTCCGACCTGTCCAAGGACGCCCAGGTGATCCGCATCGGCCGCGACACCGGCCGCCCCTCCGGCTTCCGCAGCGCGGTGGTCGAGGGCAAGGACCCGTACGAGCGGGCGGCCGCGATCGACCGCTTCTTCTCCGCCGCGCGCGGCAAGCCGTCCGGCGACGTGGTGGTGGTCTCGGGCGAGCACGCCGAGTGGGCCACGCCGGCCGGGGCCTGGGGCGCCCGCTCCGGCGACGCGATCCTTCCGGTCAAGCGCGAGTCGGTGCCCGGGCCGATCAAGAAGGCGATCCAGGAGCACGACAAGCCGAACGTCTACGTGCTCGGGCCCGAGAAGGTGATCGGCAAGGGCGTGCTCAAGCAGCTGACTCCGCTGGCGAAGAGCGTGCACCGCATCCAGGGGCAGACGCCGGTGGACAACGCGATCGCCTTCGCCAAGTACCAGCAGGGCAGCTTCGGCTGGGCGGTGGTCGTCCCGGGCTACAACTTCACCCTGGCCAACACCGGCCGGCCGCTCGACGCCGCGGCGGCGGCGGCGCTCGCCACGAAGGGCGTCTTCGCGCCGCTCCTCCTCACCGACGAGGCCGGCAAGCTCCCGCAGAACCTGGAGCGCTACTTCCTGAGCGTCCAGCCCGGCTACGAGGGCAGTCCCGACACGGCCGTCTACAACAAGGTCTGGATCCTCGGCGACGACAAGTCGGTGTCGGTGGACCAGCAGTCCCAGGTCGACCAGGCCACCGAGCTCGTGCCGGTGCAGGCCAACGCGCCTTAATAGGCTCCGCGGCCAGTGAGCGAGTTCGAGCAGCCCGACCGGCTAAGCAGGGAGCCGACCCTCGAGGACGTCCGCCAGCTGATGGGCGCCTCCACCCCTCATTTCGCGCTTCACATCCGCAACCGCATCCGCACCCTGATCGACGAGCTGCCGGCGGAGCACCCGGCCAGGGTCGAGGGTGAGCGGGAGATCGCGCGGCTGGAGAAGCTCGCCCACGGCTCCGAGCGGCGCGGCCCGATCCAGGACCACGAGCAAGGGCTGCCGAGCTACCCGGGCGAAAGCGAGTAGCTCGCCGGCCACGGGGTGTACTCTGGCCCTATGGCCTGGAAGTACAGCGTCCTGGTCGTCGCGAATGTCACCGCTGACGCTCCGGAGCTGATCCAGGCGCTGAAGGACCGCGCCGCGCGCAACGACTGCAAGTTCACTCTGCTCGTTCCCGCGCCGGCCGCCGGCTCGGTCGGGCGCCAGGCCGCCCAGCAGCGTCTCGGCGACGCGTTCTCCGCCATGCGAGCAGCCGGCCTCGACTTCGACGGCCGGGTGGGCGACCACGATGCGATTGCCGCGGTGCACGACGAGTGGGATCCCCAGCGCTACGACGAGGTGATCGTCTCGACGCTGCCGACCGGCGCGTCGAAGTGGCTGCAGGTGGACCTGCCCCACCGGATCGAGAGGCTCACCGGCGGTGCCCAGGTGACGCACGTGGTGGCCGAGCCGCCGCGGCCCGAGCCGCACACCGTTCCGGCGCCGGAGCACGAGAAGCCGACGGTCCTCGCGCCGCTGATGGCGCTCAGGAGGTAGACCCGAGGGCTGGATGCCCTCAGGGGGCGGCTACCGGTTCTCTTTCGAGTCCGGAGAGGGACGCCACGCGCTCGCGGTGGTCGCGCGCCGTGCCGTAGAGCTGGCCGTCGGCCTTGGCCCGCTTGAGGAAGAAGTGCAGGTCGTGCTCCCAGGTGAAGCCGATGCCGCCGTGCACCTGAAGCGCCGCGGCCGTGACGCTCCAGCCGGCGTCGGAGGCGTAGGCCTTGGCCATCGAGGCAGCGCGCGGAAGGGTCTCGGGCTCCGAGTCCGCGCACCAGGCGGCCCAGTAGGCGGTGGAGCGTGCGCCCTCGGTCTCGAGCAACATCTGCGCGCACTGGTGGGAGACCGCCTGGTAGGAGCCGATCGCCCGGCCGAACTGCTGGCGCTCACGCGCGTAGTCCACGGCCATCTCCATCGTTCGCTGCGCGACGCCCACCAGCTCGGCGGCGACCGCGGTCGCGACGCGGTCCATGGCCTCGCGCGGCGCGCCGCCCAGCGGCTCGCCTCCGCTTGACCGGACCCTGGCGTAGCGCCTCGTGGCATCGATCGTCTCGAGCGCGTCGACCTCCGCGCCGGAAGCCTCCACCACGCTGCCGCTCTCGCCGTCCTCGACGAGGACGATGACGTCCGCGGAGTCGGCGTCCGGGACCAGCGCGGCCTCGCCGTTCTTCACGACGCCGACCGTCCCGCGCGCCTCGCCCGAGGCGATGCCCGGCAGCCAGCGCTCGCGCTGCTCGTCGGAGCCGGCGTGCTGGAGCACGAGGCCCGCCGCGGCGTTGGAGAGGAACGGCAGCGGCGCGAGCGAGTAGCCGAGCTCCTCGAGCAGGATGATCAGCTCGACCGCCCCGAGCCCCTGGCCGCCGTGCTCCTCGCCGATGAAGATCCCCGGCCAGCCGAGCTCGCAGATCTCCTTCCAGGCCTCGTCGTCGTACCTCTCGCCCTCGGCGAGCTCGCGCACGCGCTCCGCGTTGAAGCGCGCCGCCAGCAGGTCCTTGGCGGTCCGCTTTATGGCCTGCTGGTCGTCGGAGAAGTCGAAGTTCATCGCAGTTTCGGCAGCCCGAGCACTCGCTCGGCGACGATGTTCCTGAGGATCTCGGTGGTGCCGCCCTCGATCGTGTTGGCCCGGGCCCGCAGGAAGCGGTAGGTCCACTCGGAGTCCTTCACGAGGCCCTCCTCGCCGCGGATGTCCATGGCCAGCTCGGTGAGCGACTGGTTGACCGCGGCCCACTGGAGCTTGGGCAGCGAGCCCTCGGGGCCGGGCACGCCGTTCTTCATGATCTGGGTGAGCCCGCGCCAGGCGTTCAGGCGCAGGGCCTCGGCCTCGATCTCGAGCTGCGCGATGCGCTGGCGGATCACCGGGTCGTCGGCCACGCCGCGCTCCCTGGCGAGCTCCACGAGCTGGCCGAGGGCGATCTTCACACCGGCCGCGCTGGCCGCGCCGAGGCCGGCGCGCTCGTGCATGAGCGTGGTGATCGCCACGGCCCAGCCGTTGCCGACGCCGCCGACCACGTTCTCGTCCGGGATCCGCGCCTCCTCGATGAAGAGCTCGTTGAACTCGGCCTCGCCCGTGATCTGGCGGAGCGGCCGCACCTGGACCGCGTCCTGGTCCATGTCCATCAGGAAGTAGGTGAGGCCCTGGTGCTTGGGCGCGTCCTGGTCGGTGCGCGCCACGAGCATGCACCACTTGGCCTCGTGGGCGTAGGTGGTCCATACCTTCTGGCCCGTCACGACCCACTCGCCGTTCGACTTGACCGCGCGCGTCTTGAGCGACGCCAGGTCGGAGCCGGAGTCCGGCTCGGAGAAGCCCTGGCACCAGATCTCGTCGGCCGAGAGGATCGGCTCGAGGTAGCGCTTCTTCTGCTCCTCGCTGCCGTGGGCGATCACCACGGGCCCGCCCATCACGAGCCCGAGCACATTGGCCGCGGAGGGCGCCTTGGCGCGCGACATCTCCTCGCCGAAGATCGCCTGCTCGATCAGCGTGGCGCCGCGGCCGCCGTACTCTTTCGGCCAGCTGAGCCCGGCGTAGCCCTGCCCGTGGAGCTTCTTCTGCCAGCCGCGCCGGAACTCGAACGCCTCGTTGTCGCCCTTGGGCTCCTCGCCGGGATGGTTCTCATCCAGCCAGGAACGCAGCTCGTCCCGGAACTCCTGCTCGCTCGGGGAGAGGGTCAAGTCCACGAAGCGGGCATGCTATCGGTGTGAAGGCCGTCACCTGTCGCCACGCCGAGCTCGAGGTCCAGGACCTTCCGGATCCGAAGCCCGCCGCCGGACAGGTCCTGCTCGAGGTGGTGCGCTGCGGCATCTGCGGGTCCGACCTGCATGCCCGCACCGGCATCGACGACTGGGCCGACGTCTCGGTGAAGATGGGCTACCGGCGCTTCGGCCGTTCCGACCAGTCGCTCGTCTTCGGCCACGAGTTCTCGGGCAACGTCGCCGAGTACGGCACAAAGACGAGGCGGAAGGTGGCGACCGGCGCCCCCGTCGTGGCACTGCCGATCCTCAGGACGAGGGACGGCATCGACCTGACCGGCCTGTCCGTGGGAGCCCCGGGCGCCTACGCCGAGCAGGTGCTCGTGCAGGAGTCGCTGATGATGCCGGTGCCGAACGGGCTGCCGGCTGAGATCGCCGCGCTGACGGAGCCGGTGGCCGTCGGCTGGCACGCCGTGCAGCGCAGCGAGATCGGGAAGAGGGACGTGGCGGTCGTGATCGGCTGCGGCCCGATCGGCCTCGCCGTGATCCTCTCCCTCAAGGCCAAGGGCGTCCGGAACGTCGTGGCCAGCGACTACTCGCCGGCGCGGCGCAAGCTGGCCGAGCGCTGTGGCGCCGACGTCGTCGTCGACCCCGGCGGCGAGTCGCCCTTCGCCCGCGGCGGCGAGCACGGGCACACGACGAGCGCCGAGGAGCTGCTCGAGCTGGGCCTGGGCGTCAAGGAGAAGCTCGACCTGCTCCCCACCGGCTGGTGGCACGCCTGGCGGCTCGGGGAGAAGCTCGGCGCGGGCCCGAAGGCACCCGTCGTCTTCGAGTGCGTGGGCGTGCCGGGGATGATCTCCTCGCTCGTCGACGACGCCCCGTTCGCCTCCCGCGTGGTGGTGGTCGGAGTCTGCGTCGGCCCCGACACGCTGACGCCGGCGATGGCGATCAACAAGGAGATCGACCTGCGCTTCGTGCTCGGCTACACGCCGCTCGAGTTCCGCGACACCCTGCACATGCTCGCCGAGGGCAAGATCGACCCGCGTCCGCTGATCACGGGCACCGTGGGCCTAGACGGAGTCGAGGGCGCGTTCGACTCCCTCGCGGACCCCGAGGCGCACGCCAAGATCCTGGTGGACCCGCGGGGCTAGGCGGGCACCTGGGCGAACGACTGCTGGGTAGGAAGCCGGCCGATCCAGGTGAACGTCCCTGAGTACCCCCCATAGGGGCAAGGGAGGGACGTTCGGCGCGTCAGGGCAAGCGTCTAGTAGCTCTTGGGCAGGCCGAGACTGTGCTCGGCCACGTAGTTGAGGATCATCTCGCGCGACACCGGCGCCGTCCGCGTCAGGCGCACCCCCCACCACATGTCGCTCAGGCCGTACTCGAGGGCGAAGCCGTTGCCCCCGTGGGTCTGAATCGCCTGGTCGACGCACTTGATGGCCGCCTCGGCCGCCGCGTACTTGGCCATGTTGCTGGCCTCGCCCGCCCCGGGCGCGCCGGCGTCGTAGAGCGCGGCGGCCTTCTGGGTCATCAGACGCGCGAGCTCGAGCTCGATCTTGGCCTGGGCCAGCGGGTGCGAGACGCCCTGATGGGTGCCGATCGGGGCGCCCCAGACGGCCCGCTCGTTGGCGTAGGCGGACGCCTTCTCGAGCGCGCGCAGCCCGGCGCCGCCGGCCACCGTTGCCCCCATGATCCGCTCGGGATTGAGCCCGTCGAACACGGGCCCCAGGCCGCCGTTCTCGCCGCCGATCAGGCGGTCCTCCTCGATCTCGACGTTGTCGAAGAAGAGCTGCCACTGGAAGTCCGGGCCGATCATCGGCATCGGGATCCTGTCCCTCGTGAAGCCGGGGGAGTCGACGTCGACGATCGCCAGCGAGGGCAGTCCGAGCGAGCCGTCCTCGAGCCGGGTCCGCGCCACCACGAGCACCGCGTCGGCGTGCTCGACGCCCGAGATGTAGGTCTTCTGGCCGTTGAGGAAGAAGCGATCGCCGTCGCGGCGGAGCGAGGTGGAGATGTTGTGCGAATTCGTGCCGGCGTCGGGCTCCGTGATGGCGAAGGCGATCTTGGTGGTGCCCGCCGCGATGCCGCGCAGCCAGCGCTCCTTCTGCTCGTCGCTCCCATGCCGGGCCAGGATCGAGCCGACGATCGCCGGCGAGACCACGATCAGGAGCAGCGACTTGCCGGCCGCGGAGATCTCCTCGCCCACGAGTGCCAGCCCTGACATCCCGAGCCCGCCGCCGCCCCACTCCTCCGGGAGGTTCACGCCCAGGTAGCCCTTCTCCGCCATGGCGTCCCACAGCTCCGTGGGCGGCTCCCCGGCCAGCGCCTTCTGGCGCGAGTAGTCCTTGGGGAACGAGTCGCAGATTCCCCGCACCGCCTCGCGCATCTGGCGCTCCTCGTCGCTGGGCACGAGCGGGAGCACGGCCCCGGTGGCGGTCTGCTGCACGCCGCGATCATAAGATCCGCGCGTGCGGATTGGGCTCTTCCTCGCCTACTGGCCGTGGTTCTCGCCGGAGGAGCAGGTGGAGCTCGCGCGCATCGCCGACGCCGAGGGGCTCGACTCCGTCTGGGTCTCGGAGGCGTGGGGACAGGACGCGGTC
>DASXBA010000031.1:0-10432 GCA_036406475.1 Thermoleophilaceae bacterium
GCGGCGCTGGCCAACGCCGCCCGCGGCCGCGACTCGCGGAAGCTCCGGGAGGCCGCCGAGCGCTGCGAGGACCTGCGCCAGTCGCTCGAGCTGAACGTCAACGAGGAGCTGGCGCTGTCGGCGCTCGGCTTCCGGCTGGCGAACCTCGTCGGCGCGCCGGCCTAGAGCTCCGGCGCCACCAGCCCGCTCTCGTAGGCCAGAACGACCGCCTGCACGCGATCGCGGAGGCCTAGCTTGCTCAGCACGTGAGCGACGTGCGTCTTGATCGTGTTGTCGCCGAGCACGAGCTCGGCCGCGATCTCCGCGTTCGACAGCCCCTGGGCCATCAGCCTGAGCACCTCGAGCTCCCGAGAGGTGAGCTCGGAGAGCGCGTCCGGCACCGCGTCGGGAGCGGGTCGGACCGCGCGTGCGAAGTTCTCGATCAGGCGGCGGGTGATCGAAGGGGCTAGCAGGGCATCGCCCGCCGCCGCCACACGCACCGCGTCCAGCAACCGGTCGGCCGGCGTGTCCTTGAGCAGAAAGCCGCTGGCCCCGATTCGCAACGCCTCGTAGATGTACTCGTCGCGGTCGAACGTCGTGAGCATCAGCACGGCCGTTTCGACGTCGGGGTCGCCGAGGATCCGCTCCGCCGCCTGGAGGCCATCGAGCTCCGGCATCCGGATGTCCATGAGGACCACGTCCGGCCGCGTGCGCAGCACCACGTCCACGGCGCTGCGCCCGTCCGGCGCCTCGCCGACGACGCTGATGTCGGGCTCGTCCTCGAGGATCACGCGAAATCCGGCGCGGACGAGCTGCTGGTCGTCGGCGACCACTACCGTGATCTCGGGTGCTGCGGCTGCCGGCTCCACGGGCGCTTCGCCCTCCTGCCAGCGCACCTGGGCCGCGGCCACGCGCTGGCCCACGCCGCGCAACCGCAGGGCACCCACCGGCTGGATCGACTCGGCGATCCGAGGCCCGGCCACCCGGCACACCACCTCCGAGGCCAGGATCTCGCCGGCACCCGCGCTGTCGCAGAGCCGGCTGGCGACGATGACGGCCGTGCCGTAGAGGTCGTCGCCCTCCGGGATCGGCTCGCCCGCGTCGAGGCCGACGCTCAGGCCGAGGTCGCCGGCAGCGCGCTGCATGTCGATCGCGCAGCGCACGGCGGCGACCGCGCTCGGGAAGGCGACCATCAAGCCGTCGCCTGTGGACTTGACCTCGCGGCCGCCGTGCTCGGAGATCGCGCTCCGCAGCGCGCCGAAGTGCTCGCGCCGCAGGGCGTCGGCCTCGTCGTCGCCGCGGTTCTCGAACAGCGAGGTCGAGCCCACGAGGTCGGTGAAGAGGATCGTGACGAATGAGCCCTCCATCGCCGAAGGATCATCGCCGACCGGCGCTCACCCGCGCGGGTGATCTCGCTCTCCCGGTTCACCTTCGCGGGTGAAGACGCGCGACCCGGTCCGGCCGATCCTGCCCGGCATGGAACTCATCGCAGCAGTACTCATCGCCGGTCCCGTCGGCTACTTCGCACCCACCCGCAGGCATGGCCTTCTGTGCTATCTGGGCGTTTGGGCGGTCGTCTTCCCCATCCAGACCGTCGTCGTCTTCTCGGCATCGGGCGACGGCGACGACGTCCTCTACTGGGTGTTCAACGCGCTGATCCTCGCGCTGGGGATCGGCCTGAACGAATGTGGCGCTCGGCTCAAGCTCCGGCGCGCCGCGGGGGCGGTCCAGTGAGACGGCCCTCGCCCGCCCTGGCGATCGCACTGATCGCGCTGTTCGTGTCGCTCGGCGGCACGGGCTACGCGGCGGTGAAGATCACGGGCAAGAACGTCAAGGACGGCTCGCTCACCGGCAAGGACGTGAGGAACAGGTCGCTTGGAGCGGCGGACATCAAGCGCTCGGCGCTGGGCGCCGGCCCGGCCGGGCCGCGAGGCCCGCAGGGGCCGCAAGGCCCGCGCGGTGCCTCGGCTCCGCCGCCGGAGGCAGTGAAGGCGGTCCGGGCGGCGTCGAGCACCACGAGCTGCCAGACGACGCCGCGAACGACCGGCGAGTTCTGCGGCTACGACAACGGCGTCTGGGCCAACTACGGACAGGAGTACCAGCCGGTCGGCTACTTCAAGGACGGCCAGGGCCTGGTCCACCTCCAGGGGAGCGCCCACGCGGACGGAAACGCGGGCCCGACCTACAACCGGGCGATCTTCTTCCTCCCGCCCGGCTACCGGCCGAGCGCGAGGCGCATCTTCCTCGTGCGCGACGGCGACCTCGGCTACGCGTACGTGGAGATCCGCCCGGACGGGCTCGTGTTCTCCCAGGACACGGAGCCCGTGAGCTACCTGGCGCTCGACGGCATCAGCTTCCGCCCATGAACGGCTTTACGAGAGAAAGGATCGAAGCGATGATGGACTCGATGAAGGGGTCGCTCCGCGGGGTCGCCAAGCGCGACTACGTGATCGCCGGTGTGGTCACCGCGCTGGGCCTGGCGCTGATGTACCTCAACGTCCACGACTACGACGCCGAGGAGTACAAGCGCAACACGGCGATCTTCTACGGCGGCGTGCTGCCCTACGGGTTCGCGATCGTGCTCTTCCCGCTGGTCACCGTTCCGCTCCTCTGGCGCCGTGTGGCCCCGGTCGCGGCGACCTCGGCGGCGCTCGGCGGCCTCGTCCTGAACGAGCTGCTCGTGGGCACGGACGTCGTTCGCTGCGGCGTCCTCTTCCCGACCGCGTTCCTGTTCGCCTTCGCCGGCGGTTCGCAGCTCGAGGGCGGAGAGTCGCGAAAGGTCCTGGGCCTGGCGCTGGGGATGATCGCGGTCGACGGCGCCGTGGAGTTCGGCCCGTTCGTGCCGCTCGTGATGGCGGCGGTGGCGGTGGGCATGTGGCTGATCGGGCGGGTCGTGCGCTCGCGCAAGCATCTGGCCGAGGAGCTCGAGCTGCGGACCGCAGAGCTTCAGGAGGCGCGCGACGAGCGTGCCCGGCTAGAGGTGTCGTCCGACCGCGCGCGGCTTTCGGCGGAGCTCGACGAGCTGCTGCAGCGGCGGCTCGGCGAGCTGGCGCTGATGGCCGACCAGGGCGCCCGCCCCACCGATCCGGACGAGGCAGCGGCCACGTTGGCCGACATCGAGCGGGAGAGCCGGCGCACGCTCGACGAGATGCGTGCCGTCGTGGGTGTCCTGCGTGACGACACGGCGGACGCCCCCACAGAGCCGCAGCCCACGCTGACCCACCTCCAGGCCCTTCTCACCCGAGCCAAGGGCGGCGACGCGAGGCTGAAGGTCGAGGGGAACCCGCGGGTCCTTCCGCCTGCCGTGGAGTTGTCCGCATACCGGATAGCCGAGCAGCTGCTCGCGGCGCTCGAGGACGCGCCGGGGGTCGAGGTGCGCGTCCGGTTCGCCGACGACGCCCTCGAGCTCGCGGTCGCCGGTCCGGCACGCCGCCGCGCCAAGGCGGCCATCGAGCGGGCCCGGGAGCGGGCGCGGCTCGAGAGCGGCACCCTCGAGGCGACCGTCCGCGGCGGCCATGCCGAGGCCCAGGTGTCGCTGCCGGTGCTCGCGACGGTGTGACGTGAGCTCGCGACGCGCCGACGCGCTGATCGGCATCGGCGCACTGGCTCTCGGCGTCGGCGTCAACGTTCTCGAGGACGCCGGCGCCGCGGGCTACGTGGCAGCAGTAATCCTCGCCGTGGCGCTCGCCGCGGGTCGGCGCCACCCGCGGGCCGCCTGGATCGTTACAGCCGCGACGATCCTCGCCGTTGCCCCGTTCGAGGACCTCTCGGACGGGGTCGCGCTCGTTGCGGTGGCCCAGGCGTTCTACGCGGGCCGGCTCGAGGGCCGCTGGTGGGGGATTGCGGGACTCGTGGCGCTGGTCGGCGCGCTAGAGGTCAACGGGATCGGCACCGACGCCTTCGTGCCGGCTGCGCTGCTCCCGGGAGCCGCCTGGGCGGCTGGGCGAGCGCTGCGCGACCGCGAGCTGGTCGCCGCCCAGCTCGCCGAGCGAGCCCACGAGCTGGACGAGGAGCGTGAGGCCCACGCCGCCCTCTCGGTCCGCTACGAGCGCGCTCGGATCGCTTCGGAGCTGCACGACATCGTCGCGCACGCGATCAGCGTGATGGTCATCCAGGCGAGCGCCGGCCAGCGTCTGGCCGCTCGCGACCCGGAGGCGACGGCCGAGGCCTTCGACGCGATCGCGGATGCGGCCCGCCAGGCAGAGCAGGACATGGGCCGCCTGGTGGCGCTGCTAGGAGACGAGGGCGCGATCGGCCCTGCGCCGGACCTTGCGCTCGTAGAGGAGCTGGTGGCGCGCGCCTCCGGCAGCGGCCTCGATGTGACGCTGCGGCTCGAGGGCGAGCGTGAGGGTCTGCCGGCACCGGTGATCGAGACCGCCTACCGCGTGGTCCAGGAGGGACTGACCAACGCCCTGCGCTACGCGGCCGGGGCCGCCGTGACAGTTCTCGTCCGGGGCGATCGCCAGGCACTGGTGGTCAGCGTCGTGAACGCTCCGACGAGCGACGAGGTCGCTCTCACCGGTGCGGGCACGGGTACCGGCCTACAGGGCCTGCTCGAACGCGTGGGCGCCTGCGGCGGAACGCTGGCGGCCGGTCCGACGCCCGAGGCCGGCTGGCAGGTGACTGCGCGCATGCCCCGGCTGATCCCCGCGGGCTCTGGATCCCGGTGGCGGGCGTGATGCTCTACCGGCGGAGCGTGCCGCGGCCTTCGGCCGCCGCCTCGGCCCGGCCGGCCCAGGAGCCCATCCCGAGCTCGCTGTAGGTCCGGGCGGCCTCGCCCAGCAACTCGGTGCCTCGCTCGCGGTCGCCCTTGCGGCCGCGGGCGATGAGCATCGCGCCCAGGTCGTGCTGGACGTGGGCGAGCCAGGGGCGCGCTCGCATCCGCTCCTCGATCTCGAGCGCCACGCCGAAGTGCGCCTCGGCGTCGTCCAGCCGGCCCAGCGTGGTGGCGAGCACCCCGAGGCCGCGCGCGATCGAGCCGAAGACGGCCTCGACCGGGGCCTCGGCGTAGCGGCGCTCGTAGGGCACCAGGAGCGGATGGAGCGTGGCCGCGGCTTCCTCGTCCCCGAGCGCCGCGCACACGTCGGGCAGCATGCTCACCGAGAACAGCCACTCGGCGTCGAGGTACTCGCGCCCCAGGTCGACCGACATCACGTCGTCAAAAGCCGCGCGCGCCTCGCGCTCGCGACCGAGCTCCACGTACAGGTGCGCCAGCGCGCTGCGAAAGCGGAGCAGCGCGGGGTACTCGTGGACCGAGCGGCCGATCGTTTCCTCCAGCTCCACCAGCCTTCCCTGCTCGCGGCGGAGAACGAACATCTGCAGCCGGTAGGAGACGTTGGCGTTCCAGTTCTCGCCGGCCGTGCCGACCGCCAGGGTCTCCTCCGCCAGCCGCTCCGCGTCGTCGAAGCGGCCCTCCATCAGGGCGAGCATGGTCCGGTCGGTGCCGACGCTCCAGCGCTGGGCCGGCTGGCGCAGGTCCTCGGCGAGGGTCTCGAGCGTGTCGATCTCCACGTCGACGGCGGCGCGGTCCGCTTTCGACCAGAGCGTGTTCAGCCGGTGGTCGCGGGCGGCGAAGACGATCTCGTTCTCCCCGACCTGCTCCGCCAGCGGGATCAGCCGCTCGCCCACCTCGAGCAGCTCGTCCGCGGTGTCCGGTCCCTCGACTGCAACCCAGTAGCCCTCCAAGGCGTAGGTGAGAGTCTTGGGGTCGTCGCTGCGCTCGGCGATCGCCACCGCCTCCGTCGCGAAGCCCACCCGCCGCTCGCGGAACGGGTCGTCGCGTGTGGCCGCGCCCAGCCGGGCCAGCAGTCTGACCCGCTCCGTGCTGTCGCCCTCGCCGATTGCGGCCAGCGCGCGCTCGAGCATGGGCACGAGGCCGGGGTGGGCGCTGGCACGCGCCCAGGCGAACCGGCCCCCATAGGAGAGCGCCGCCCGGGCGAGCCGCTCCGGCCAACCGCACCGCTCCGCCTCGTCCGCGGCGCGGCGCAGGGTCGCCTTGGCCTCCGCCCCCTGGCCGCTGCGGTGGAGGATGTCCCCGAGCGAGAGGAGGATGTCGCAGGCCTGGCCCTCGTCGGCCGAGCCCCTGGCCTCGAGCACCTCGAGCGCGCTCCGGTAGTGGCGGACCGCCTCCTCGTAGGCGAGCTGGGAAGCCGCCCTGTCGCCGGCCGCCGCGGCGTAGCGCACCGCCTGCGCGGCGCCGTCGCCGCCGGCGAGCAGGTAGTGGTGGGCGAGCTCGGCGAGGTGCGGCTCGGGACTGGCGCCGTAGAGCGCCTCGAGCGCGTCGCCCGTCTCGCGGTGCAGGCGGAGCCGGCGCGTGGCAGGCAGGTCCTCGTAGACCGAGTCGCGGATGAGCATGTGCGAGAAGCGCAGGCGCGCGCCGCCGTCGGGCAGCTCGCCCACGAGCCGCGCCGTGATGGCCTCCTCGAGGGCGGCGAAGACCTCGTCCTGGCCCAGGCCGCTCACGCGTTCGAGCGCGTCGACGTCGAACTCCCGCCCCAGCACCGAGGCCCGCACGAGCAGCTCGCGGCAGTCGTCGGACATCCCCTGGAGGCGGCGGCCGATCGCTTCGCGCACGCCCTCCGGAACGGGCAGCCTCTCCGCCTGGTCGAGGAGGCCCTCGGAGGCGAGCAGCCGGGCCACCTCGCCGGCGAACAGGGGGTTGCCGTCGGTCTCCTCGTGCACCCTGGCCGCGAGCTCCGCCGGCGGGGCCTGGCCGCCGGCGATGGCGAGCAAGCGGCTCGTGTCGGCGAGGCTCAGGCCCTTGAGCGACACCCGCCAGGCGTTGGGAGTACGCGCCAGGTCGGGGAGGGCGTCGCCCAGGTCGGTGCCGACCTCGGTGTCGCGGTAGCAGCCCACCACGAGGAGCGGCGCGCCGGACACCTCGCCGGCCACGAAGCGCAGCAGCAGCACGGACGCCGCGTCGGCCACGTGCAGGTCGTCTAGGACGATGGCGAGCGGTTGCGTTGCGGCGGCGCTGCGCAGGAACGCCCCGAGCGACTCGAACAGCCGGAAGCGCGCACCGCCGGAGTCGGTGGCCGACCGCTCCGGCAGGTCCGGCATCAGCTCGCGCAGCTCGGGCAGGATCGTCACGAGCTCGGGGCCGCCGCGGCCGACCCATGACCTCACGTCGTCCGGGTCGGCGTCCGGCAGCCAGGAGCGGATCGCCTGCACCCAGGGCCAGTAGGCGGGTGCGCCGCCGGCCTCCCAGGACCGGCCCACCAGCACCCGCGCGCCACGGTCGCCGGCGTGCGCCGCCAGCGCCTCGGCCAGGCTGCTCTTGCCGATCCCCGGCTCGCCGGCGAGGAGCACCACCGCGCCGCTGCCGCCGAGCGCCCGCTCGACGATCGGGATCAGCTCCTTGAGCTCCGGCTCGCGTCCGACGAGCCCGCCGGCCGCCTCGGCCGGTTGCGCCGGCTCGAGCCCGGCGTCCTGGGACAGGATCGCCGCCTCGAGCTCTTTCAAGCGCTTCCCCGGCTCGATGCCGAGCTCGTCGACGAGGACCCTGCGCGTGTCGCGGTAGACCTCGAGCGCCTCGGCCTGGCGGCCCGACCGGTAGAGGGCGAGCATCAGCTGGGCACGCAGGCGCTCCCGAAGCGGGTAGCGCCCAGTCAGACCCTCCAGCTCCCCGATCGCCTCGGCATGGCGGCCGAGCGCCAGGTCGGCTTCGATCCGGTCTTCGAGGGCCGCCAGACGCAGCTCCTCCAGCCGGGCGAGGTCCGTCTGCAGCGCGGGCTCGAAGCTGAGGTCGTCGAGGGGAGGACCTCGCCACAGCGAGAGCGCCTCGGTGAGCGCCTGCGAGGCTGCGGCCGGGTCGCTCTCCGCGCGCCCCCGGGCGACCAACTCCTCGAACCGGTGCAGGTCCAGCGCTCCAGGCTCGACCCGCAGCTGGTAGCCCGGGCGCCGGGTGACGATCGCGTCGGCCCCGATCGCCTTGCGCAGCCTCGACACCGCGATCTGCAGCGCCTTGGTGCCCTCGCCGTCGCCCCACAGCTCCTCGAGCAGGCGGTCGCTCGACACCACCTCGTTCGCGTTCAGGAGCAGCAACCCGAGCAGGGCTCGCTGGCGGGCGCCGCCGAGGGCCACCGAGCGGTCGCCGTCGCGTACGTCGAGGGGGCCGAGAATGCGGAAGTCCAAGTCCTCGGCGAACGTAACACGGCTTGTTACCGCCTCGTAGGTGGATTGAAGGCGGGCCCCCGCATGCTGCCTCCCGTCAGTCGGTCACCACCAAGGAGGTCGGTCATGTCACAGCTCTCCCACCCCATCGTCACCTTCCGAGCCCACCGTGCAGTCGTGCTCGCCGCGCTGCTCGCGCTCGCCGCCACGGTCGCCGTCGTGCTCGTGTTCGCCATCGGCGGCTCGTCCGACAACTCGAGCAGCACGCCCGCCAGCCCGAGCCACCAGGCCGGGGTCCGCTACGACGGCGGCCCCGAGGAGGGCAGCTCGCTCGTCCAGCCGCCGAGCACCCGCTACGACGGCGGCCCCGAGGAAGGCAGCGCGTCGATTTCGGGCCGTTAGGCCGACCGCGGTCCGGACAGGCGGTCGCCCGCGGGGTTTGCGCAAGAGCCCCGCGGGCGTCCCGCATTTCAGGAGGAGAAGATGATCAAGCGTCCATCTCCCGCACTCGTAATCTCGCTCGTCGCGCTCTTCGTGTCGCTCGGCGGCACGGGCTACGCGGCGATCAAGATCACCGGCAAGAACGTCAAGGACGGCTCGCTCACCGGCAAGGACGTGAAGAACAGTTCGCTCCGCACCGCCGATTTCAAGCGCGGCGACCTGCCGGCGGGCCCGCGCGGGCCGCAGGGGCAGCGCGGCGCCACCGGCGGCCAGGGTCCGAAGGGCGCCGCGGGAGCTGCGGGCTCCGCGCGCGCCTACGCGCACATCCTGGTCAACTCCGGCGGAGCGACGGTCGACCCGTCGCGCTCCAAGGGGATCACCCAGGCGAACGTGACCCGCATCGACACCGGCGCGCTCTGCGTGCACGGGCTCCCCTTCACGCCCCGCAACGGAGCCGGCGCCGCGGACGCGAACCAGGTGCAGCTCGTCGTAGTGAGTATCGGCTTTGCACCCGACGCGGGGGTCATCGGCGCCTGTGGCAGCAGCGCCCAGGCGGTCATCGCGATCTCGACCACCGGTAACTCGCCGGCGGGCGCCGACCACGCGATCTACGTGGAGCTCAACTGACGAAGTCGCCCGCGGCGAGGTGCCGGCCGCCGCCGCGGGCGCTTCGCGTTCCTACGAGCCGGCGGTTACGTGCGAAACCGCGCTGCCGAGCAGCGAGCCCGCGGGGACGTTCGTGCCGAGCGTCTTGTTGATGAGCCTGGCCGCCTCCTTGCTCAGGCGGATGTCGGCGCTGAGGGTGGCCGACTTGCCGGAGACGTCCTTCTTCAGGTTGCGGAGCCGCCCGAGGAGGATCACCCGGCCGCCCTTGCAGTAGCGGCGCAGCGTCCTGACGAGCTTGCGCGCGACCCTCGGGTGCTTGCGCGCGATGCGCTTGACCAGGCGGACGGCCTTGCGCGCCTTCGCGCAGCCGCCCTTGAGGCCTGGCACCTGCGCCAGCACGTAGGCCTGCTTCCTCACGTGGACGGCGACGAAGCGGCGGGTCACGTACGACTTGCCGCCCTTCGTGAACTTGAGGCCGCCGGAGTGGGCGAGGACGCCGTTGAACGTCTTCGTGTTGCCGACGCCCGCGCCGATCGGGAACGTGAAGCCCGACCCTTCGGCCTTCGCCGTTCCGGTGGGAGCCACGCTCACGCCCTGAGCGGAGAGGAACGCGTTCACGGCCGCGCTCGGCGTGACCGTGGTCGAGCCCTTGAGCTTCGTGACCTTGGCCTGCGACGCGGGTGCCGCGACGGCGAGCATGGTCAGAGCGGTGACCGCGGCGACAACAGCGAGGCGCAGGGAAAGCGCTCTCCTCGGTGACTTCATCGAACCTCCAGTCGGCAATAGGGGCATGGCCGACTCGGGAACACTTCCCGGCCGCGCGAGTTTCGCGGCGCCGCGCTAGAGCGTCGGATCGGCGACGAGCTGCTTGGATCGCGGGACCCCCGTGTTGTGGTCAGCGCCCTATCGACTGCAGACGTTCTTGAACCGAAGCCGGTGTAGACCAGCGCGTAGCCCAGAATCGCTGTCACGCGGCACTCGGTACGAGACGCGAACCCGGGTGTAGAACCGCCTGAAGTGCCCAGATCGACCACGGCACGTGCGAATGCGGGATGCCCGCCCGCGAGCCCGGAAGTTGTAGACCGTGCCCGTGGCACAGTCGGGATCGCAGTCGTCAATCTGATGGCGGCCGCTACCGATAGCTACTCGATGCCCCCACCGCTTCCACTTCGTGTGGAACAGATCCCAAACCTCTGTGCCGCCCCAGTCCCAATTACGTGGCTTGACCTGCCCCCCGTAAGCGGAGTTGCCCGAGAGTGGAAGAAATACGGACGCGCTCGCCTGCGTGGCAGCC
>DASXBA010000032.1:0-95332 GCA_036406475.1 Thermoleophilaceae bacterium
GTTCCTTCGGATCGCGTTCACGCAGATCGACGCACGCGTGCTTCCGGCCGGCGCGGAGGCGCGCGAGGTGAGCGACGCGCTCGACCGCGACTTTTCCTCCAACCAGGCCTCGGCCACCTTCCTCGCGATGCAGACGCCCCCAAACGGCGCCGCCCGCGCCTTCGCCGCGCAGGTGAGGCGGCTTCCGGGAGCGCGCCACGTGAGCGATCCGCGTCGGGCGGGCCCCGGCCAGTCTGTGGTCCTGGTCACCTCGCGCTACGGCGAGAGCGCCGATGGCAGCCAGCGGCTCGTGCACGACATCCGCGGCAGGGGCTCGCCGTTCCCGGTCCTCGTGGGCGGGCGCTCGGCGGACTTCGTCGACTTCAAGGCCAGCCTCGCGCGCCACCTGCCCATTGCGCTGGCGATCGTGGCCGTGGCCACCTTCGCGATCCTGTTCCTGATGACCGGGTCCGTCGTCCTGCCGGTCAAGGCGCTCGTGATGAACCTCCTGACGCTGAGCGCCACCTTCGGCATCCTCGTCTTCGTCTTCCAGGACGGGCGGCTCGAGGGCCTCCTCGACTACACCGGCCAGGGCGCGCTCGAGATGACGATGCCGGTGCTGCTGTTCGCGCTCGCCTTCGGCCTGTCCACCGACTACGGCGTCTTCCTCCTGTCGCGGATCAAGGAGGCCCGCGACGGCGGCGCCTCCGACAGCGAGGCGGTGGCCATGGGCCTCGAGCGCACGGGCCGGATCGTCACCTCGGCGGCGCTCCTGTTCAGCGTGGCGATCGGCGCCTTCGCCACCTCCCAGATCGTCTTCATCAAGGAGAACGGCATCGGGACGGCGCTGGCCGTGCTCATCGACGCCTCGATCATCCGCGCGCTGCTGGTGCCGTCGCTGATGGAGCTGCTCGGGCGCTGGAACTGGTGGGCGCCGCGGCCGCTGCGGCGGCTACACGCGCGCATCGGGCTGCGCGAGGCGGCGGCCTAGAGCCGCGACTCGGCGCGAAGCGCCTCGAGCTGGGCAGGCGTGTCCACGTCCTCGCCGCCGCCGAGGTCGTCGCAGGGCACCTCGCGGGTGCCGACGCTCATGAGGACGTTGCGGGCGCCGTGATCGCCGGTCACGTCGCGCAGCCGGTCGAGCAGCTCGTGCTCCAGGAGCAGCGGGTGGCCGGGCTCGCCCCCGTAGGTGGCGCGTACCACGGCCGCACCCCCGCCCCGCGCCTCCACGACTCGCCTGATCGCCTCCGGGCGCACGCGCGGCTGGTCGCCGAGCGCGACCACCACCGCCTCGGCGTCGGCGACGGCGCCCAGCCCGCAGGCCAGCGAAGCCGACTGGCCCTCCGCCCAGCGGTCGCAGACGAGCGGCTCGGCTCCATGCAGGTCGACCCTGGCGCGGACGTCCTCCGCGCCCGCGCCCAGCACGACCACGACCCGCTCCAGACGCGAGTCGGCCATGGTCCGGAGCACGGACTCGAGCAGCGGGCGGCCGTCCAGCTCTGCCAGTTGCTTGCCGCCTCCGAAGCGAGTCCCGGCGCCGGCGGCGAGCACGATTCCTGCGATCACTCGCTCCCTCCTGCCCACCGGAGTGACCGGGCAAACCGGCCCTATATCCTGGCCTGTCATGCCGCCGACCACGCGTGACTTCACCCACCAGGGCCACCGGCTCGTCTTCGACGAGTACGGCGTGGGCGACCGTCCGGTGCTGCTGCTGCCGGGGCTCCTGTTCTCCCGCAAGATGCACCGCCCGCTCGCCGAGCAGCTCGCCGGCCGCGGACACCGGGTGCTCTCCCTCGACCTGCTCGGTCACGGCGACTCGGACCGACCTCACGAGATGTTCGAGTACTCGATGTCGATCTTCGGCGAGCAGGCGATCGCGCTGCTCGACCACCTCCAGATCGACCAGGCGGTGATCGGTGGGACCTCGCTGGGCGCCAACACCTCGCTCGAGGCAGCCGCGCTGGCGCCGGACCGGGTCAAGGGCCTGATGATCGAGATGCCGGTGCTCGACAATGCGCTGCTCGGCTGCGCGCTCGCGTTCACCCCGCTGATGCTCGCCCTGACCTTCGGCGCGCCGGCCGTGCGGCTCGGCGCGCAGGTCGCGCGCAGGCTGCCGCGCGGCACCACCCATCTCGGCGACATGGTGCTCGACTGGGCGAGCCAGGACCCCAAGCCCTCCGCCTCCGTCCTCCAGGGACTGTTCTTCGGCCGCGTGGCCCCGCCCACCTCCGAGCGCCGCAAGATGCGCCACAAGGCGCTCGTCATCGGCCACCCCCGCGATCCCGTCCACCCCTTTTCGGATTCCGACATGCTCGTCCGCGAGCTGCCGAACGCCCGGCTGGTGGAGGCGAGCTCGATCCTCGAGCTCCGGCTTCAGCCCGAGCGCCTCACCGGGGAGATCGTCGACTTCGTCGAAGACTGCTTCGAGCCCGTCACCCCGCTGCGCCGGTCGGCCTGATCTCTACGCTTCTCCGGCGTGGCTAGTCGCAAGGAGCAGAAGGAGGCCCTCCGCCGCGAGCGCGAGGCGCGTGAGCAGGCGGCCAAGGCCGCCGAGCGGCGCCGGCGCCTCGTGGGCTACGGCGCGGCCGGCGGACTGGTGGCCGTGGCGCTGGTGGTTGTCGTCGTGCTGTTCGTGGCCGGCGGCGGCAGCAGCGACACCAAGGCGACCTCCGCCCTCCTGCCGAGCGGCGGCAGCGTGCCGGACGTGGGGAACACGAACACCGCCGCCGCCGCCAAGGCCGCCGCCTGCAAGACGACGAGCTACCACGCCACGAGCCGCAACCACACGACGGACCCGAACCAGAAGGTCAAGTACCCGACCAACCCGCCGGCGGCCGGCAAGCACTACCAGTTCCCCGCCGACGACCGGGCCTACAGCCAGGCGCCTAGGGACGTCGAGGTAGTGCACGCGCAGGAGCACGGGCGCGTGGTGATCTGGTTCAAGCCGTCGCTGCCTCGAAGCCAGCGCGCGGACCTGAAGGCGCTGTACGACAAGCAGAAGGGCTACCAGTTGCTGCTGGTGCCGCGGGCGAACATGCCCTACCAGGTGGCAGAGACCGCGTGGAACGCCCAGCCCGAGCCGCTCGGCACCGGGAAGCTGATGGGCTGCCCCCAGCTCCAGGACAGCACCTGGGACGCGCTGCAAGATTTCATCGAGGACAACCGGGGCAACGGCCCCGAGGCGATCCCCTAGGCCCCCTTACGGCACTGCGGCGGCTGCCGGCTGGACCGGGCGGACGAACAGCACGATCCCGGCCACGACGATCCACAGGCAGTAGAGCAGGATCGGGATGAAGAAGATCGCCACGAGGCAGAGCAGGCCGACCACGAAGCTGAACCAGGTGAACCATCCCGGCTGAGTGGCGGTCCTGCGGCCGATGCCCCAGGTGGACCACGCGACGAGCGCGCCGAACACCGCGGAGCAGACCCAGAACTCGTAGCCGAGATCCTGTGTGAGGCGGTAGATGCCGGGGTCGATCCTCGCGCCGTGGTGGACCGCGTCGTGAGCGGCTATCGCCGCGACCCCGAACAGCAGAATGCCGGTGGTGAACAGCGTCACGCTGGCCGCGCCGGCGATGGCCGCGAGAGCGCTCAGCCGTCCGACCCCGCCCTCGGTCTCCCGAAGGCGAGCGCGGAGCGCCGCGTAGAAGACGACCAGGAGCAGGGCCGCGAGGAGCACGATCAGGAAGCTTGCGACCTGCTTGTCGTAGTTGGACTTGTCCGCGAGGTACTTGGCGATCTTGGCGTTGGTCGCGTCCGGATCGGGCGAACTGCCCGACACGATGAAGCCCACGACGAACACGGCGCCGAACGCCGGACCCGCGAGGAGCCCCCAGCGCTCGAACCAGCCCCGCTCAGCCATCGCCGCGAAAGTAGGCGACCCGACGGACGGAACCGGCCTGAAACAAGCCGCCCAGGCCGAAACGGCGGCCGGAGCCGCGTGTTGGGTAAACCGTGAAGCTGCTCGCAACAGCGGCGGCGGGGGTCTGCCTGGCCGTGATCGCGGTGGTCGCGGCGCCGGCGCTCTCGTCGACGCAGTGGCGGCCCGAGCCCGTGGACTTCGCGCTCGCGCCGGCAACCCAGAGTGCCTCCCAGGCGCTGCGGCCGGGCAAGCACTTCAACCTCGTCGGGATGCGCTGGCGCGGAGGCGGCCGGCCGGCCGTGAAGATGCGCACGCGCCTCGGAGACGGACGCTGGACGCCCTGGGTCGAGGTGAGCGAGTACACGGAGGATGCTCCCGATCCGGGCCGCGGCGAGCCCGAAGTGCACGGCCTCTCGATGCCCGTCTGGGTCGGCGAGGCGGACCAGGTGCAGTACCGCCTCAGCCGTCCGGTGCCCGGACTGCGGCTCCACTTCGTGAACGTGCTCGGCACCACGACGGCCGCCGACCGGCTGCGCACGCGGCTGCGCCGAGCGGCCAACGTGGCGGTCGCTTCGGTAGCCGGCCTCTTCCGCGGTCGCTCCGCTGAGGCCGCCGAGCCGAAGCCCGCGATCAAGTCGCGGAAGTCCTGGGACCCGCACAACAAGTGCCCGCCGCGCCAGGCACCCGACTACGGCGTCGTCAAGGCGGCCTTCATCCACCACACGGTCAGCGCGAACGACTACTCGCGCGACGAGGTGCCCTCGATCATCCTCGGCATCTGCGACTACCACCGGAACTCGAATGGCTGGAACGACATCGGCTACAACTTCCTCGTCGACAAGTACGGCACGACCTGGGAGGGCCGTGCGGGCGGTGAGGATCAAGCCGTGGTCGGCGCCCAGGCGCAGGGCTACAACGCGCAGAGCACCGGCATCGCCAACCTCGGCACCTTCTCGAGCGTCCAGCAGACGCCCGCAGCGCTGTCGGCGATCGCGCGGCTGATCCGCTGGAAGCTGCCGCTCAGCGGCGTGCCTACGTCGGGATCGACCACGCTCGTGAGCGCCGGGGGCGAGACGAACAAGTACTCCACCGGCACGCACGTCCGGGTCAAGCGCGTCTCGGGCCACCGCGACGTCGACGCCACGGAGTGCCCCGGAAACGCCCTCTACGCCCAGCTTCCCCAGCTGCGGCAGATGGTGGGCAACCTGCCGGCCGCGGGCGCCGGGACGAGCCTCCAGGCCTCGCTCTCGGACGACGACGTCGGCTACAAGCGCAGCTCGCGCTTCAGCGGCCGGCTCGGCTCGTTCAACGGCGCGCCGCTCGGCGGCGAGACGGTCCGCGCGCAGGTGCGGCGCGGTCGCCGCTGGAAGACGCTCAAGACCCTCCTCACCGGCTCCGATGGCAGCTTCTCCGTCGTCATGCACTCGCGCATCAACCGCACGATGCGCGCCCGTTTCAGCGGGCAGGGCGACCTCGTCGCCGCGAGCTCGCCCACCGTCCGACTCCGCGTGCGAACGCAGCTGAAGCTCGCCCATCCGCCCGAGCGGGGTCGAAAGAGTCGGCGGGTGCGCTTCCGCGGGACCGTCGCGCCGCGCAAGAAGACGGTCTGGCAGGTGCTCGCGGTCCAGCGCGACGACGGCACCTGGAAGCGGGTGGGCGTGAGGAAGCTGAAGGCCAGGCGCGGCCGCTTCCGCGGCTCGTTCGTGCCAGACGCGTCGGGGCAGTTCCGCTACTACGTCACGACCCGGCCGGACAGCTCGAACGCGCGCGGGCGCTCGGCGAAGGTCGTGATCCGGGTCCGCTAGCGCGAGCTGACCCGCCCGCGCAAGGTGAACGTCCCATTTTGCCGGCTATAGGCGGCAAATATGGACGTTCGATGTCGAGGGGAGCGCCGGAGGCCCGGCGCTAGCGCGGCTTCGCCAGCCGCGACGCCGCCCGCTCGCCCAGCGCCAGCAGCCGCGGCAGCGGACCGGCCAGCGCCCTCATCGCCGCCGCGTTGAGCCGGCCTCGATCGCGAGCCAGGCTCGGACCTGCCGCCGACGCGAACGCCGCGGTCGCCGGAAGCGGCCGGCTCATCACCGTGATCTCGGCGATCTTGCCGTCGGGCCCGTGGAGCACCCGGTCCATGCCCTCGATCGGCCTGCCGCCGATGCGGGCCCGCCAGAAGAAGACGTGGCGGTCGCCGTCGGCGAACTCGTCGGTGAACTCGAGCCCCTTTATCTCCTCGAACAGCACCTCGTAGAGCCTGGCGGCGGTCTCCTTGCCCTCGAACGGCTCCTCGACCACGGGCGAGCGGAGCACGACGTCGGGCGCGAACGCGTCAACGAGCACATGCAGCTCGCGCGTCTCCCAGGCCGTGCGGAAGGGGTGCATCAGCTCCAGCCCTGGAAGCGGTCCTCGCTGTAGAGCCCGTGGCCCGTGAGCAGCAGCTTGACCGTGCGGGCCAGGATGCGGACGTCGAGGCGCAGCGAGCGGTGTTCCACGTACCAGATGTCGAGCTCGATCCGCTCGGGCCAGGGGAGCGAGGTGCGGCCGTTGACCTGAGCCCAGCCGGTGATGCCGGGCTTGACCTCGAGCCGCCGTCGCTGGCGGTCGGTGTAGCGGTCGACCTGCTCTTGAATGGTCGGCCGTGGCCCGACGATCGCCATCTCCCCTTTGACGACGTTGACCAGGTTGGGAAGCTCGTCGAGCGAGAGCCGGCGCAGGAAGCGGCCCACGCGCGTGATGCGCGGGTCGCCCTCGAGCACGTAGATCCCCGCCCCCATCGCCTCCGCACCGGGCACCATGGTCCGCAGCTTCCAGAGCTCGAAGGGCTCGCCGTCCCTGCCCACGCGGCGCTGCCGGTAGAAGGCCGGGCCCTTGCTCTCCAGCCGGATCGCCAGCGCGGCGGCCACGAGCAGGGGCGAGCAGATCGCGAGGCCGACGCCCGCGATCACGAGGTCCAGCGCGCGGTTCATCGGGCTAACGTTGCGCCGGGTCGGATGCGCATCCTCTACCTGCATCAGTACTTCATGACCCGGTCCGGAATCGGGGGCACGCGCTCGTACGAGTTCGCGCGGCGCTTCGCGGCGCGGGGGCACGAGGTGAGCATGGTAACCGCGGCGGCGCCGGGCGAGGACCAGCGGCGCGGCGTCGACGGCATCGACGTGGTCGGTGTGCGCGCAGGCTTCGGCGACTACGTGCGCGGGACGAAGCTCTCCTATCCGCGCCGCGTGCTCGAGTTCGCGCGCTTCGCGCTCGCCGCCACGATCGCGGCCCTGCGCCTGCCGCGACCCGACGTGATCTACGCCACCTCGCCTCCGCTGACCATGGCGCTGCCTGCGTTGGCCGCCGCCACGAGGCACCGGACCCCGCTCGTCTTCGAGGTCCGCGACCTCTGGCCCGAGGCACCGATCCAGATGGGCGCGCTGCGGAACCCGCTGCTCCAGCGGCTGGCCCGCTGGCTCGAGCGCTTCGTCTACCGCCACGCGACGCACGTGATCGCGCTCTCGCCGGGGATGCGCGAGGGCGTGATCGCGGCCGGGACGCCGCCGGACAAGGTCAGCCTCATCCCCAACGCCTCGGACCTCGAGCTCTTCTCGCCCGACCGCGAGGGCGGCGACTTCCGTGAGCGCCTCGAGCTCGGCGACCGCTTCGTCTGCACCTACTTCGGCACGATGGGCGAGGCCAACGACCTCACCCAGGTGATCGAGGCGGCGGCGCTGATGGACGACGACGTGCGCTTCGTGCTGCACGGCGAGGGGAAGCGAAAGCAGGCGCTCAAGGACCTGGCGCGCGAGCGCGGGCTGCACAACGTGGTCTTCTCGGACGCGGTGGAGAAGGAGTCGGTGGCCGAACTGGCCGCGGCCTCGGACGCCTGCATGACGATCTACAAGGACGTCCCGATCCTCTACACCTGCTCGCCGAACAAGCTGTTCGACACATTCGCGGCCGGGCGGGCGGCGATCGTGAACACGCCGGGCTGGCTCACGGAGCTGGTCGAGGAGGGCGAGGCCGGCGTAGCGGTGCGTCCGGCCGACCCGGCAGACCTGGCGGAGAAGGTCGCCCACCTGCGCGACCACCCCGATCTCGTGGAGGAGTACGGTCGCAACGGGCGCAAGCTCGCCGAGACCGAGTTCAGCCGCGACCTGCTGGCCGAGCGGGCGCTCGGCGTGCTCGAACGGGCGGCGCGGTCCCACTAGGGTCCGCCCCGCGATGCAGCACCACGACCTCGCTCAGGTGGCCGCGCTCGCGGGCGCGCTGGGGTCGGTGCTGGCGCTTCTCGCGCGCGGCCGGCTGGCGCTGCTCGGCGGCCTCCTCCTGCTGTTGCTGGCCGAGCTCGGGCTGGCGATCGCCCTCGGCGGCGGCCCGGCCGACAAGCTCACCTCCGCCAGCGGTGCCGTGGCGGCGGTCTTCGGGCTCGGCGTGCTCGCGGCCGCCGCGGCCGTGCTGGTGCGCTGGCCCGGGCTCGTGTCCGTGGTCGTGCTCGCGGCGGCGCCCCTGCGTCCGCCGATCGAGTACGACCCCGGGAGCCCGCTGCTCGTCGCCGTGGCCACGAACGGCGCACTCGGGCGGCTGCTGCCCCTGTACTTCGTGCTGCTCGCCGCGGTCGCCGCGCTCGCCTGGACCCTGCTGCGGGGACAGGCGCCGCGGGCCCTGCCGCGGGTGGTGGCGCTGCCGGCGGCAGCGTTCTTCGCCTTTGCGCTGGCGTCGGTCCTGTGGGCGGACGACCTCCATGCCGCCGCGAACCTGATCGCCTTCTTCACCCTCCCCTTCGCGGCCCTCCTCGCCGTGGTGGCTCGGGCGGCCTATCCGGAGTGGGTGCCGCGGAGGCTCGCGCAGGTGGCCATCGCCCTCGGCCTCCTGTTCGCGCTGATCGGTCTCTGGCAGGCGGTGACCCACAAGCTCTTCTTCTTCGCCGAGAACCTCCAGGTCTCCAACGCCAACACGGACTACTTCAGGGTCACGTCGCTCTTCGGCGATCCCAGCCTCTACGGCCGCCACGTGGTGCTCGCGCTGGGCGTGGTCCTGGTCCTGCTGGCCACGCGGAAGATCGCGCCGCGCGTGGGCATCCCGCTTCTGGCCGTGCTGTGGGCGGGGCTCCTGTTCTCGTACTCCCAGTCGAGCATGGTGGCGCTGGTGGTGGTGGCCCTGGCGATCGCGCTGGCCACGGGCGGCCGGGAGGTGCGGCGACCGGTCGTGGCGGTGGCGGCGGTGGCCGTGGTGGCGGCCATCGGCTACGCGATCGCCCTGTTCGCGTCCGGCGAGTCGATCAACAAGATCACGAGCGATCGGACTCAGCGCGTGCAGGCCACCACGCGCGTGATCAGGCACCACCCCGTGGAGGGAGTCGGGATCGGCGGCCAGCCGCGGGCCAGCCGCGCGCTCGCGCACAGCGACAGGCCCACCCCCAACTTCGTCTCCCACACCACTCCGCTGACGGTCGCGGCCGAGCTCGGGGTGATCGGGCTGGCGTTGTACATCTGGCTGCTCGTGGGCGGCGCCCGCATGCTCACGGCCGTGACCAGGTTCGACCGGCCGCTCGGCCTCGTGCTGGGCGCGTCCTTCCTCGCCCTGTTCGTGCACGCGCTCTCCTACAGCGGCTTCCTCGAGGACCCGATCACCTGGGTGGTGCTCGGCGTGGGCGCCGGAACGCTGTCCTGGAGCCGCACTACGGTGCCCGTGTGAGGAAGGAGCGCCTCGGCGCCCTCGGCGCCTGGGCACTGCTCGGGCTGCTACTGGCGATCATCGCCGTCACGCTGCCCGAGCTGGGCTCGAACCCGTGGCCGTTCCGCCCGGGGCATGTCGACCCGCAGGGACCGCTCGCGCCGCTCGTGCGCGCCGCGGGCGAGGAGTGGGACGTCGGCATCGCGCGGACCGGCTGCCTCATCGCGGCCCTCTTCTGCGGCGCCGCGGCGATGACTCTCTTCAGCCGCCGGAGCTGGCCCGGGTGGGCCGGCGTCGGCGTGGTGCTCGTGGTGGGCCTGATCCTGCTCGTGCCCTCCACCTTCCTCCAGCTCGGACTGCGCGATTCGACCGCACCCTGGTTCTTCACCAACGACTCGACCTATCAGGTGGAAGTCGGCGGCAAGCTGCTGCTCGACGGAGACAACCCGTACGGGCACGACTACAGCCACTCCGGGCTCGAGCGCTTCTACACCTACAACGGCAGCGTCTCGCCGGGGGTGATCGACCGCGAGGTCGCGCTGCGCCACTTCGCCTACTTCCCGGGCACCATCCTCACGGCCGCGGTGTGGCGGGCGCTGCCGCAGCCGTTCGACGACTACCGGCTGTTCATCCTCGTCTGCACGCTGCTGCTGCTGGCCGCGGCCCTGGCCTTCCGCGCCCCGCTCTCGTGGCGGCTCTGGATCGGGGCGCTGCTCGTGTGCAACCCGATCGCCGTGCGCTCGGCCTGGTTCGGCCAGACCGACGCCCCCAGCCTGCTCCTGCTGGTGCTCTCGTTCGCCCTCGTCACGCGCTCGCGCTACGGCTGGGCGGCTGCAAGCCTCGCCGGCGCGGTGCTGCTCAAGCAGTTCGCGCTCGTGGCTCTGCCGTTCATGGCGCTGATGGTCGTCAAGCGCGGCGCCGGCCGAGCCGAGTTGCAGCGCGCCGCGCTCGTGTTCGTGGCCGTCCTGGCGGTGGTGATCCTGCCCTTCTTCCTATGGGATCCCGCCGCCTTCTGGCGCGACACCGTCAAGTACGGCGCAGGCACCTACAAGATCGTCGGCTACGGCCTGTCGGACATCCTGCTGCGCCTGCACGTGATCGGCAGCCGCACCGGCGCCTACCCGTTCGTGCCGATCGCGATCGTTCTCTGGCTGCCCTTGACCATCTGGCTGCTGTTCGCACAGCGCAAGGCGGAGGAGGTCTGGGTGGGGGCGGCCGCGTTCTCGATCTCGATCCTGGCCCTCATGTTCATCGGCCGCACCTTCAACAACTACTACCTGGTCTGGCCGATGACAGGCGCGGCCGTGGCGGCGTTGATTGCCGCCGGAGAGCGCAAACCTGTGGCAAGCTGAGCGGGTGGCCCGGCTCGTAGCGGCGGCGGCGGCGATCGCCCTCCTCGTCCTCCCCGCCGCCGTGCTGGCGGCCGGGTTCGACAATCCCACCCCCCCGCTCGACCCCTCGCAGCAGCTCGACACGCTTCCCGTCGGGCCGTACACGAACGTCCAGCGCGACGACACGCCCAACGATCCGGATTACGACGAGTCCGAGCCCGACGACCCCACCGTCGGTGCGCCCGACTCGACCAACCTGTTCGACGAGCGCTTCGACCTGTTCGGCTTCGCCTCGGCGCTGACGCGCGTCAGCGCGCGCTACGCCGCCGGCCCGCACACGGGCAGCGGCCAGGTATCGGGCTTCAACGCCGCCGGCGCCTGGAAGGTCACGCGCGGGCTGCCGAGCGTGAAGGTCGCGATCCTCGACACGGGCATCAACTTCGACAACGCCGGGCTGCGGAACAAGGTCGCGCTCAACCGCAGCGAGCTGCCCAAGCCGGAGCACGCCGACACCACCACCTGCGCTGACTACGACTGCAACGCGGACGGGGTCTTCAACGTCCTCGACTACGCCTCCGACCCGCGAGTGCACAACGCCGACGGCGACGACAACGCCGACTCGGTGCTCGACCCGAGCGACCTGATCCACGATTTCTCCGACAGCTCCGACGCCGACGGCAACGGCTACGTGGACGACATCGCCGGCTGGGACTTCTTCAACGACGACAACGATCCCCAGGACACCTCGAGCTACTTCGCCGCCGAGAACCACGGCTCGGGGCGCACCGAGGAGGCGGTCGAGCAGGGGGACGACGGCGCCGGGTCGATCGGCGTCTGCCCCAAGTGCCAGGTCGTGCCGCTGCGCGTGTGGGACACGTTCGTGTCCGACCAGAACGACTTCTTCACCGCCGTGACCTACGCCACCGACAACGGCGTGAAGGTGATCGAGGGCGCCGATGGCGGGCTCTACCACTCGTCGTTCGCGGAGAAGGCGTCGCAGTACGCGTACGACCACGGCGTCTCGCAGGTCTTCTCCGGCGACGACCTCAACACGGCCAACCACAACTACCCGGGGGCCTACAACCACACGATGCTGATCCAGGGCACCGTGCCCGACACGGTGGGCCTCGGGGAGGACCTGCCCTCCGAGAACGGCGACCCGGGCATCCACGACGCGCTCCTGGGCATCCTCCAGGGCCTGAACGCCGGCACCGAGCTGCCGGTGGGCACCTACTTCCGCGGCGCCAACACCACGCAGTTCGGCGGCCACTCCTCGATCTCGATGGAGGGACCCACGGGCTCGACCAACACCGGCAAGGCGGCGGGCGCGGCGGCGCTGGTGGTGTCGGCGGCCAAGGCGCACGGGGTCGACCTGAACGCGGACGAGACCCGCGAGCTGCTCGAGCAGACGGCCGAGGACGTCCTGCCGGAGAACACCGCCGGCACCGGCACGCCCGACCCGGCGCAGCCCGGCTTCGACACGCACTTCGGCTACGGGCGCGCGGACGTGGGCGCCGCCGTGCACGCCGCGGACACCGGCAACATCCCGCCAACCGCCTCGATCGGCTCGCCCGACTGGTACGCGCCCCTGACCGGCGCGAGCACGAACATCACGGGGCGCGCCTCGGCCCGCGGCGACGCGTTCCACTGGACGCTCGAGTACGGCGCCGGCCTGGCGCCCACGAGCTGGACCCAGGTGCGCGAGGGCGACTCGTCCGGCGCCACCGTGACCAACTTCGGCTCGATCGACCTTGGTGACGTGCGCGCCGCGCTCGCGAGCAGCACGCACGCGGACTGCGCCGACCCCGCCGGACCGACCCTCACCTGCACCAACACCGAGGACCCGTTCCAGGGCCAGTTCACGGTGCGCGTGACGGTCCATACCGGCGGCGTCAACCTCGACGGCGTCGACCGCAAGGTCCTGACCGCGATCGACCCTGACCAACAGGACCTGCGCGGCGGCTTCCCCAAGCGGCTCGGCGCCGGCGGCGAGGCCCCGATCCGCTACTCCGACCTGAACGGCGACAACGTCCAGGAGCTCGTCGTGCCGACCGAGGACGGGAGCGTGCACGCCTACGAGCCGAACGGCTCCGAGCTGCCCGGCTGGCCGGTGCACACCCAGGAGCAGCAGGTGAGCGTGAATCACCACTCTTCGCCGGCCTTCGGGGAGCTCAGCCCCCCGCGGGAGCCGCCACGGGCCGCCACCCTCGCCGACCTCAACAGCGACGGCCACCCGGAAATCATCACCGCGGCGGGCGAGCGCCTGTACGCCTGGGACTACCGAGGACATCCCCTGCACGGGTGGCCGCTCCGGCCCATCCCCTCGGCCAACTGCTCCACGGCCGAGCAGCAAAAGGGACTCAAGCACCCGAAGTGCGGCTTCCTCGCCACGCCGGCCGTCGGCCGCCTGGAGGGTGCCTCGAAGCCGCTCGACATCGTGGAGCCGGGGCTCGACGGCCGCCTCTACGCCTTCCGCCCGGACGGGTCCGCGCTGCCCGGCTTCCCGGTCCGGCTCCAGGACCAGAGCGTCGCCCCCGGCGACCGCATGACCGCCGAGTCGATCAACGATCCCGCGATCGGCGACCTCGACGGCGACGGCAAGGACGACGTGGTGGTGGCCACCAACGAGGAGTACGGCGGATCGAGCGGCGGCGGGGACGTGGGCTTCGGCGGACTGCTGGCCGCTGCGGGCTCGACCTCGCGGGTGTACGGAGTGAAGTCCACCGGCTCGTTCCTCAACGGCTGGCCGGTGCAGCTGGGCGGCCTGATCCAGGACGTGCTGCCGTTCATCGGCCCCGGCCACGACGCGGACCTGGTCAAGGTGGGCGGCGACCAGAAGATCATCACCTCCACCACCGGCAGCACCTCGATGACGGTCTTCAACCCGGACGGCAGCCAGGACAAGGAGATCGAGCAGGTCGCGGGCGGAGAGGGCGCGCTCAACCTGTTCGAGTCCGCCGCCGTGGGCGACCTCGACGGCAGCGGCCCCGGCGGCGTCGCGGCCGTCAAGTACCAGCTCGACCTGCCGGCGGCCGCGAACCTGCTGCTCGTCGGCCAGAACGTGCCCTACAGCCACCGCATCGGCGCCTACGACATCGCGAGCGGCACGCCCAAGTTCCCCGCGATCCAGACCGACGACTATCAATTCCTGTCGAGCTCGACGATCGCCCGCGTGGCGAGCGGCGCGAGCAACCAGATCGTGGCGGGCACGGGCCTCGGCCTCTTGCACGCCTATGACGGAACCACCGGCCTCGACGTCTCAGGCTTCCCCAAGGTCACGGGCGGCTGGTTGTTCGCGCCCGCCGCCGTCAGCGACGACAAGCGCATGGCGGGCATCACCCGTGAGGGCTACCTGTTCGAGTGGAGCGCGCCGAACGCGGCGAGCTGCCAGAGCGAGTGGCCGTCGTTCCGCCACGACCAGCGGACCTCCGGCAACTACGACACCGACGGCACACCGCCCGCGGCACCCGATCACCTCTCGCTGACGCCGCTCGGCGGGTCGCGCTACAGGCTGAGCTTCCGCTCACCCGGCGACGACGGCTTCTGCGGGACCGCCAGCCGCTACATCGCGGCGGTCAACGGGCAGTCGCTCAACCTCGGCTCGCCGGTGGCCGGCGGATCGACCTTCACGCACGACCTCACGCTGCCCGGCGGCACGGCGCGGATAGTGATCCTGGCGGCCGACGGCCCGGCCGCCAGCGACTTCAACCTCGGGCCCCCGGCCACGGTCGTGCGCAGCGCCGGCGGGACGGTCGTGACGCACCCGAAGACGGGCGGCGGCAGCAGCCGCCCGTGCCTGCCGCGGCGGCTCGGCGTGAGCGCCAGCCGCATCGGGCCGGCACGCCTCGGGCACAGCCTGAAGAGCCTCGAGAAGCGCTACCGCGTCGCCCACCGCGGCCGCCACGGCGTGCGCTTCTGCGTCCGCGGCGGCGGCCGCTTCCTCGTCAGCGCGCGCAAGGGCAAGATCGCGCTGGTGGCCACCACCGCCCGCCGGCATCGCACGCGCCGGCGCGGCCCGGGCACACGGGTGCGCCACAACCGGATCAAGGGCACGCGCTCGATCGGCCACGGGATCCGGCTCGGGCACAAGACACGCAGGGGCCGCGTGATCTACGGCGTCAAGAAGGGCCGGATCCGCTACCTGGCCGTCGCCACCCGCCGCCAGAGCGCCCACCGGAAGGCGCTGATCAGGGCGCTGCGGCGGCTCGGACTGCGCTAGGGGCCCGTACCCGAATCGTTACCGGGAGGCGCCGAGCCGTTGCACTCCGGGTGCGAGAATGGAAGGCGTGTTCGGAACGCGGCGGGTCCTCGAGGAGATCCGTGATCTCCGGAAGGAGATGCGGGAGCTGCGAGCGGAGTCCCGCGAGCTCCACGCGGAAACGCAAGGCCTGCACACGCAGAACATGGAAACCCTCCGCTTCATGGGCGAGGTCATCCGACGGAACGAGCTCGCCTTCGTCGAGTCGCGGGACGAGATGCGCCAGCTCAGGGCCGAGTCGCAGGCGCATACTCGTGCTCTCTTCGCGCTCATCGATCGCCTCGAGGGCGGCGGCGCGGCGCCCGCGATCTGAGCTCGGGGCCGTCCGGCCGAAGTACGATGGCCGCGCAGATGACGGATCGTGAGCCGCGGAGCCTGCTTCGTCCGGACACCCCGGAGTGGACGGCTCTCAATCGTGAGAAACGGGCACTGGTCGCACCCCCGCCCGGCACCCCCGTCGAGGAGCTCCTGCGCCAGGGCCAGCAGCTCTCGGAACAGGCGGCGTTGCTGGTCGAGGCGGTGGAACGCGCCGATGAGCGCGGCGGCTCCGCCTCCTAGGCTCGACGCGGTCGTCCGCGCCCTGGTGGGAGCCGGGGCACGCTTCGTGGTGATCGGCGGCTTCGCGGTGATCGCCCACGGCTACGTGCGCGCCACCCGCGACATCGATCTCCTGATTCCGGACGACGTGGACAACGACCGCAGCGTCCTCGCCGGACTGACCTCCTTGGGCGGAACTCGCGCGTGGGACGGCAAGCCGCTCGACGAAGACGACCTCGTGGGCGTTCCCCACCTGCGCGCGCTGAGCGAGGGCGGCCTCCTCGACATCGTGCGCGAAGGCGTCGCGCCGCTCGACTTCGAGACGGTCGCGGCAAACGCCCTGCGCGCGGACTTCGGCGGAGCGCCGTTCCTGGTCGCCGGGCTGGCGTCGCTCGTGGCCTTCAAACGGCTGGCAAACCGCCCCCAGGACCGGCGCGACCTGGAGGCCCTGGCCGAGATCCATGGCGAGCTGCCGATCGAGCCCATCCGCGGGCTCGACAGCTGAGCGGTCTCCAGCGACTGGCGAACGTGCGCAAACGCACTTACGCTGACCGCGTAGTCCCATGGCCCCTGACGATGCGGCCCTCCTCGACCTCGTCGGCGAGGTGATGGGCCTCCTGGACATCGACGAGTTCCGCCGCGGCCTCCTCTTGGCGCTGCTGTCGGCAGTGCCGGCCAAGTGGGCGTCGCTGAACGACGTGGCCGACGACTCCGTGGTCGCGATCGCCGAGCCGCGCATCGAACCGCACTGGTTCGAGAAATTCGCGGAATACGCACACGAGAACCCGCTCTACCAGTACTACCGCGACGCCAGCGACGGAAGCGCCGTGCGCTTCTCCGACGTCATCTCGCGCGAGGAGCTCGAGGCGACGGGCCTCTTTCGCGAGGTGTACCTACCGCTCGGGGTCAACCACCAGATCGCGTTCACGCTCCCGAACGGCGCGGGCGGCGTGCTCGCGGTGGCCATGTCGCGCCGGGACCGCGACTTCTCCGACACCGAGCGCGACTTCCTCAACCGCGCCCGCCCCTTCCTCATCCAGGCCTACCACAATGCGCGGGCCTACTCCGAGGACAACCCCGAGTCGCCGCGGCGGCTTCGGTTCGTGCTCGTCGAGGCCGGGCTCTCGGAGCGCGAGGCGGAAGTCATGCAGCTGGTCGCGCTCGGCGGCTCAAACCGCGATGTCGCAACGAGGCTCGGGCTGAGCGAGCGCACCGTGCAGAAGCACCTCGAGAGGGCCTTCCGGAAGCTTGGTGTGTCCGGCCGTTCCGAGGCCGCCTCGCACGCCTGGTCGCTGGCGCGGTCCCTCGCGCTCGTGGGCGAGGGCGCGGGGTAGAACGACGTGGGGCCCGGCGACGATGCCCTCCTCGACCTCGTGGGCGAGGTCATGGGACTGCTCGACATCGACGAGTTTCGGCGCGGGCTGCTACTGGCGCTGCTCGCCGTGGTGCCATCCCGCTGGGCGTCCCTCAACGACGTGACGCCGAGCTCCGTGGTCGCAATCTCCGAGCCGCGGGCGGAGGCCCACTGGTTCGAGAAGTTCGCCGAGCTCGGGCACGAGAATCCGCTTTACCGGCACTTCCGCGACACGCCCGACGGCAGTGCGATGCGCTTCTCGGACGTGTCGACACGCGAGGAGCTCGAGTCAACCCGGCTGTTCAAGGAGTTCTACATCCCGATGGGCGTGAACCACCAGATCGCCTTCACCCTTCCGAACGGCTCGAAGGGCATTCTCGCGGTGGCCCTCTCACGCGAGGAGCCGGACTACTCGGACGACGAGCGGAACTTCCTCAACCGCGCCCGCCCCTATCTGATCCAGGCCTACCGGAACGCCCACGCGTACTCGCGGGAGAACCGCGAGTCGCCGCAGCGGTTGGAACAGGTTCTCCTTGAGAACGGGCTGACGCCGCGGGAGGCGCAGGTAGTGCGGCGGGTCGCGCTCGGCCTGTCGAACCGCGACGTGGGCGCGGTGCTCGGCCTGAGCGAGCGGACGGTCCAGAAGCACATGGAGAAAGCCTTCCGCAAGCTGGAGGTGTCCAGCCGCTCCGAGGCCGCCTCGAAGGCATGGGAGCTGGCGGCGTCGCTCGAGCTGGTGGGCGACGGCTAGCGCTTGCGCTTCGACTTCTTGCGTGGCTGGAGCGCGAACAGGTTCGCGCGCCCGACCAGATAGACCCTCTTCGAGTCCGCCACCACCGGGTTCGCGAACTTGCCGGCGTTGTTCTGCCAGACCGTGTGCCCGTTGCGCCAGTCGAGCGCGAATGTGCCGTCGGGGCCGTGCTTGACAGCGCGCTGGGCCGCCTGGCCGCAGCTCGAGCAGACCGAGATGTAGACGAGGCCATCCATCACCGTTGGCGAGGAATGGACCGCCGAGGGCATCGACTTCTGCCAGATCACGTCGCCGGTCGCGGCGTCGAGCGCGTAGAAGTTGCCGTCGTAGGTACCTACGAAAACGCGGCGCTTGTAGATCGCCGCGCCGCCGTAGATGTAGGTGCCCAGCGGCCGGGCCCAGCGCAGCTTGCCCGTCTTGGCGCCATAGACGTAGAAGGTGCCGTCGGAGTTGCCGATGTAGACGCGTCCGTAGGCCACGGCCGGGCTCGCGTAGAAGAACTCGCGGCCGCTCAGGCTCGCGTGCGACTGGGTGCTCCAGCGCATCTTGCCCGTGCGGGCGTTGAGCGCGTAGACCGTCCCGCCGTAGGAGGCGACGTAGATCGTCCCCTTCCAGTACGCCGGCGATGTGTTCATCTGGCCGTCGCCCTGGAAGCTCCAGCGCTGGCGCCCGGTCCTCGCGTTGATCGCGTGGACGCGGTTGTCCCAGGCCCCCACGTAGACGGTGTTCTTCACGAGCAGCGGCGACGACTCGACCGGGGCGGTGTTGAACTTCCAGATCTTCTTGCCTGTGTCGGCGTTCCAGGCGATCACGAAGCCGCTGGCGCCGGCGCGGCCCTGGGGGCAGTCCACGAAGTCCATCCACGACTGGTAGACGACGTGGTTCCTGATCGTCGGCGAGGAGGCGGAGCAGCGGCCGGTGTCCTTGCGCCAGCGGACCTTGCCGCTCTTGGCGTTGATAGCGAAGAAGAGGCCCTTCTGCTGCGCCTGGTAGACGTGGCCGTACGCCACGGAGGGCGGGAACTCGAGCGTGTTGTGGGCGTCGACCGACCAGAGCTTGTGGAAGGGCGGCCGGAGGCGATAGGGAGAGAGATGGTCGCGCTCGACGTCGTAGGCGAAGGTCGGCCAGGGCACGGGATCCTTGGGCTTCGGCTTGGGCTTGGGCTCCGCCGTGGTGACGAACTCCTCGGTAGCGGAGCCGCGCTTGCGCGTCGGCTCGTTCTTGTTGTGCACGTAGATGGCTGCCGAGGCGCCCAGGACGACGACGAGCAGGGCGCCCGCGGCGAGCAGGCGGCGGCGACTCACGCGGCCGAAGGATGGCAGAGGGACAGGTCGCTCAGCGGTGCCGCAGCAGCGACCAGATCTGCTCGGTGGCGCCCGCCGCTCCGGGATCGGAGAGGTTGGCCGCCCACTGCGGCGTACCCGACCTGACCACGATCCCCTTGCCCAGCCGGTACGCGACGAAGGCCGGCTGGTCCGGGTCGGGGCCGGCGCTGGTGAGCCTGCGACGGCCGCCGCTCGAGAGGTCGAACAGCGAGAAATCGCCCAGCTGGCCGGCGCCGGCGAAGATGCCGAGTCGATCCTCCTGGACGGTCAGCGGCGCCGCGTCGCGACGCGTGAGCCGCGTCCGCTCCCCGAGCGCGTTCTCGCGAGCGGCGGCGGTGGGACCCAGCAGCGTCCCGCCGCGCAGCTGCACGGTGCGCTTGAGCGCGTCGCCGCCGAACGAGGCCAGCCGGCCGCCGTCCTCGACGTACCGGCGTAGCTCGCGCCGGCTGTCCGGTGTCAGCCAGCGGGCGCTGCCGGCCAGGGCCAGGCCGGGGATGCCGTTCAGGTCCTTGGCCCGCAGGGAGACGTCCGTCGTCAGGTCGTAGCGAAGCCGCTTGCGGTCGAGGAAGCGCAGCAGCGGAGCGGTCTCGGTTGTCAGGGCGCGCGGTGCGGCCCCGCGCACGAACGGCCGCGCGAGGGGGATCGAGCGCGAGTTCAGCAGCGAGTTCGCGAAGCCGTCGAGGTCGTCGTCGACCGGGTTCAGTCCCTGCCACGTGATGGCGGGCAGCACGACCAGCGGCGCGGGCCGCCGCGCGGGCGCTCCCTGCACGGCGAGCGGCCACACCGCGTCGCGGCCATCGGCGCGGACGCGCACGTAGTAGAGGCCGGTTCGCGAGCGGGGCGGAATCCGCACCCGGAGCGCGCCCCCCGTGCGCCTGTCGCTCTTGACGGCTCGCTTCGCCCCGAGCCGCGAGAGCGAGTACGCGAACGGACGCCTGTAGGGGCCGACTTCCAGGCGGACGAGCGAGCCCGGCCTCACCGCGGAAGCGGGCCCGCGGAGAGTCAGGTGGCGCACGGCCACGCCGGTGCCCCGCTTGGCGTTCTCCCGCGTGGGGATCTCCGCCGGCGCCACGGAGGGGTTGCCGGCCTTGTCGCGGACTGTCACCGTGAACGTGTAGTCGCCGTCCGCGGCCGGCCGGCCGCGGATGCTTCCGTGCCAGAGCGCCTCGTGCCGATCGTTTCCGCGGAAGCGCGCCACCACGCGCGGCGCACCCTCATCGGTGCGGAAGATCCGGTACTCGGGCTGGTCGTTGCGCGGCCCGCGGTAGCGGATCCTCACGACCGGATGCTGGCCGGGGTTGCCGGGCGCGATCACTCCCGGCCTGGCCGAGGTGAGAACGACCCGCGGCCGCTTGGTGTCCACCCGGATCGTCTTGATCGAGTTGATCACCCGCCCCTCGTCGCGGCGGATCACGCGCAGCTGGTACCTGCCGTCGGGCACGCGGTTGCCGTCGTTGTCGCGGCCGTTCCAGAAGTAGCGGTGGCGGGTATCGCCCGCGAGCGTGCGGTTGTCGACCAGGCGACGCACCTCGCGGCCCTCCGAGTCGACCACGTAGAACGACACCTTTGCCCGCCTCGAGAGATCGAAGCCGACGAAGGTGCCGTCGCGCGTGCCGTCGCCGTTCGGAGAGATCGAGCTCGGGATCGCTGCGAAGCGCAGCACCAGCGGGAACTCCCCCTTCAGCTGCTGGGTGACGAAGAACGCGAGGATCGTCGCGCCCACGAGCACGGCGAACGCCGCGCGGACCAGAGGGCTACTCATGGCCGGCGAAAAGGTAGTGGGCGGTCAGCCGGTGAGCTCCTCGTACAGAGCGAGCGTCCGCTGCGCGACCGCCTCCCAGGAGTACTCCTCCCGCGCCGCCCGCGCCGCTGCCGCCCCGAGCCGCTCGCGCTCCTCCGGGTCGCGCAGGAGCTCGTCGATCGCCTCCGCCAGCGCCTCCGGATCCTCGGGCGCGACCAGCCTGGCCGCGCCGTGCCGCTCGCCCACGTCGATGAATCCGCCCAGCCTGGAGAGGACGAGCGGCTTGCCGAAGGCGAGCGCGGTGTGCAGCACGCCGGAGGGCGCCATCTGGCGGAAGGGCAGCACCACGAGGTCGGCGCGGCGGAAGTAGACCGGGATCTCGTTCTCGGTGATCCAGTGGGAGACGAAGCGGACGCGGTGGCGCGAGCCCGCGGCGAGCGCGTCGAGCTCGTCCTGATCCAGCCAGCTCTCGCCCACGATCCAGAGCTCGGAGTCGGTCTCCACGTGCGCGTAGGCCTCGAGCAGGACCTCCACGCCCTTGTAGTCGCGCAAGAGGCCGAAGAAGAGGACGACCGGAGCCTCGACGCTCGCGAGCTCAGCCGGGAGCGGCAGCTCGTCGCGCAGCCCGGTCAGGTAGTCGAACGCCCCGTGCGGGATCACGTGAATCCGCTCGGGCGGGATCCCGAGCTGGCCGGAGAGCTCGTCCACGCCGTGAGCCGAGTGGACCACGACCGCGTCGGCGCGCCTCGCCACCCCGGGCCCCACCCGGAACGCGCCGGCCGGCAGCTTGCGCGGGTCGACGTTGTGGATCGTCACCACGGTCGGAGCCTTGGGGAGCATGTAGCGGTCGAGCCAGTCGAAGGCGATCCACTGGAAGTGGACGACGTCGGCGGCCCTGGCTCGACGGCGGTAGCGGAGCATGTCGGGCACGTGCTCGCTCAGGCGCAGCGCGCGGCGGGCGTAGGTGGACGAGGGCGCGAGGCGGGTGCTGAGCCGGTAGAAGGACTCGTCGAGGCGGTAGCCGTCCGCCTCGGGACGGGGCCCGTGGACGAACCGGCTGGTCACGAGCTCCACGTCCGCACCCGCCGCCGCCAGCGCGGAGCTCAGGGCGTGGTCGTAGGGCGGCGTGTTGGCCGAGGGATCGACGATCTGAACCCGCACGGCATCATTATCTGGATGCTTCTCTCCTACTGCGTGGTGAACACGAACGGCCGCGAGCGGCTGGTGGAGTGTCTCGACGCCATCGAGCGCACCGCGCCGGCCGGGGTGGAGCGCGAGCTGCTGGTGCTCGACAACGCCTCCACTGACGGGTCGGCCGACGCCGTGCGGGCACTTGGCCGCGACATCGAGCTGATCGAGCTCGACCGCCGGACCGGCAAGGGCGAGAACGACTCGACGCTGCTGGAGACCGCCCGCGGCGACTACTGCCTGCTGCTGAACGAGGACAGCGAGCTCCAGGGCGACGCGCCCCGGCGCCTGCTCGACGCGCTGGAGGCCGACCCGCGGGCGGCCGTCGCCGGGGCCGCTTTGCTCGACACCCACGGCCGCCCGGAGGCGTCGGCCTGGCGGCTGCCGAGCCTCGGCACCACGCTCGCGGCGGCGGCGTTCCTGCACCGGCGGCTGATCGTGCAGAGCGGCGGCTCGGGGGTGCGCGAGGTGGGCTGGGCGCAGTCGAGCGCGATGCTGGTCCGCCGCTCCGCCGCCGAGCAGGTCGGCTACCTCGACCCCGACTTCTTCGTCTACTCGGACGAGACCGACTTCTGCAAGCGGCTGCACGACGCGGGCTGGAAGATCCTGCACGTGCCCGAGGCGGTGGCGGTCCATCACGACCAGCTCGAGATCGACACGGCCGGCGCCGAGCGCCGGATCGTGGAGTTCCACCGCAACCGCGACCGCTATCTGCGCAAGCACCACGGCTCGGCGCTGGCGGCGCTGGCGCGCGTCGCTGGCGGCTGGTTCTACCTCGTACGTGCCGGGGCGGCCGCCGTGCTGCCCGGCCACGGCGCCCGCCACTGGCTCCTGCACGCCCGGCAGGCGCTGCGGCCCGGCCGCGGCGAGGGGATCCGCGAGGCCGCCGAGGCGTTCAACGAGAAGCTTCCGCGTGCGAGCGCTCTTCCTCGGTAAGAACAAGCGCTCCGCTGCGCGGGCGCTCGACTGGCTCGTGGAGCAGGGCTGCGAGGTGCCGGCCGTGGTGGCCGCCGAGCCGGACGAGTGGACGCACCCCGAGCAGAGGCTCGACCGGGTGGCCGAGCGCCACGGGTTGCGCCTGACGACGGACGACGAGCTCTACGAGAGCCCGCCCGAGGACGTCGACCTCGTGCTCTCCTTCCTGTTCTGGAAGCGGATCCGGCCGCCGCTGATCGAGCTGCCGAGCGTTGGCTGCCTCAACTTCCATCCCGCGCCGCTGCCCGACATGCGCGGCGTGGGCGGCTACAACGTCGCGATCCTGGAGGGCCGGCGCGACTGGGGCGTCTCCTGCCACTTCGTCGACCCGGAGTTCGACACGGGCGACCTGGTGCAGGTCGAGCGCTTCGAGCTCGACGCCGACTCGGCCACGGCCTTGTCGCTCGACATCGAGAGCCAGGAGCGGCTGCTGGCGCTGTTCAAGCGAGTGGTCGGGCGCGCGCTGGCGGGCGAGGAGCTGCCGCGTGAGCCCCAGGGCGAGGGCCGCTACGTGAGCCGCGACGAGCTCGAGCGCATGCGGCGCGTGGAGCCGGGAGACGACGTCGACCGCAAGCTGCGCGCCTTCTGGTACCCGCCCTGGCCGGGCGCCACCGTGTCCGTCGACGGGCGCGAGCTGACGCTCATGGACGACGAGCGCCTGGGCGAGGTAGCCCGCGCATACCGCGATTCGGGCCGCATTCCCTAGGCGGCGCTATCGTCAATCGCATGGCCGGACTCGCGTGCGGCTCGTGTGGGACAGAGAACCCCGCGGGGGCGAAGTTCTGCATGTCGTGCGGTACGCAGCTCGAGCGCGCCTGCCCCAACTGCGGCGAGCCGGCTCCACCCCAGGCCCGCTTCTGCATGTCGTGCGGCACCTCGCTCGAGGCGCCCGCCGCGGCGGCCCCTGAGCGCCCCGCCGAGCCGCCGCCCGAGGAGCGGCGCCAGGTGACGGTGCTGTTTGCCGACCTGTCCGGCTACACGGCGGTCGCGGAGCAGATGGACCCGGAGACCGTCAAGACGATGGTGGGCGGCGCCCTGCGGCGGCTGGGCCAGGAGGTGACGCGCTACGGGGGCACCGTCGACAAGTACATCGGCGACAACGTGATGGCGCTGTTCGGCGCCCCGGTGGCGCACGAGGACGACGAGGAACGCGCCGTGCGGGCGGCGCTCGGCATGCAGGAGGCGATGGCGGAGGTCAACGAGGACCTCCCGGAGGGCGTGAGCTTCGCCCTGCGCGTGGGGCTCAACACCGGCGAGGTGCTGGCCGGCGCCGTCGGCGACGACTACACGGTCACCGGCGACACGGTGAACGTGGCCTCGCGCCTCCAGACCGCCGCCCGTCCCGGGAGCGTCACGGTCGGTGAGCGCACCATGCGCGCCAGCGGCGAGGCGATCCGCTACGAGGAGCTCGAGCCGCTCACGCTCAAGGGCAAGGCGGAGCCGGTCCCCGCCTGGGAGGCCGTCGGGCTGATCTCCGAGCAGGCGGTGGTGCGCGCCGCCAGCGGACGCGAGGCGCCGCTCGTGGGCCGCGACTACGAGATCGGCACGCTCGAGTCGCTCTACGAGCGCGTGACGCGGGAGAGCCGGCCCCACCTGATCACGTTGATCGGCGAGGCGGGCGTGGGCAAGTCGCGCCTCCTGGCCGAGTTCGAGACCCGGATCTCCGACCGCGAGGCCGTCTTCCGCACCGGGCGCTGCCTTCCCTACGGCTCGGGCATCGTCTTCTGGGCACTGGGCGAGGTGCTGCGCGAGGAGTGCGGGATCAACGAGGCCGACTCCTCGGAGGAGGCCTGGGGCAAGCTCTCCTCCTACGTCGACCAGGCGCTGGGCGAGGCGTCGGAGCCGCAAGCGGCGATCATCGGCCGCTCGCTCGGCCTGGACGTGCCGCAGGAGCTCGGGCAGATCGACTCCGAGGATCCCGAGCGCGTGCGCGAGAGCTTCTTCTCGGCGCTCCGCTCGCTGATCGAGTCGACCGCCCGCGGCCGGCCGCTCGTGCTCGCCTTCGAGGACATCCACTGGGCGGACGAGGGCATGCTCGACGTGATCGAGCACCTTGCCCAGTGGGTGCGCGCGCCGCTGATGCTGCTCTGCCTCACCCGCGACGAGCTGCTCGAGCGCCGTTCCAGCTGGGGCGGCGGCCGCCGCAACGCCACCCAGCTCTTCCTGGAGCCGCTGACCGTGGAGGACACGCGCGAGCTCGTCACCGCTCTGCTGCCCGACGGCGGCGAGGCAGAGGTCGCTCCCGTGCTGGCCGAGCGCTCCGGCGGCAACCCGCTCTTCGCCGAGGAGATGGTCCGCCGGATCATCGAGGAGGGGCCGAGCCACACGGTCGACCTGCCGGACACCGTCCAGGCCGTGCTGGCGGCGCGGCTCGACGCCCTCGAGCCGTTCGAGCGCCGGCTCGTGCAGCAGGCGGCCGTCGTGGGCCGGACCTTCTGGGCCAGCTCCCTCGTGGGCGTCGCTCAGGCCGAGGGCCGCGACCTGGAAGAGGCTCTGAACACGCTCGAGGCCAAGGACATCCTCGCCCCCGGTGCCGAGGGCCGCCTCGCGGGCGAGCGCGAGCTGGCCTTCAAGCACGTGCTGATCCGCGACGTCGCCTACGGGATGCTGCCCAAGGCCGTCCGCTCCCGGAAGCACTTCGAGGTGGGCGCGTTCATCGAGGAACGGGCGGGCGACCGCACGGACGAGGTCGTCCCGCTGCTGGCCGAGCACTACGGCCGCGCGGCGGCACTCGGGCGCGAGGGCGGGCTCACCGGAGACGAGCTCGGGCCGATGCGCGAGCGCGCCGTTCGCTTCCTCGAGGAGGCGGGCGACGCCGCCGGCCAGCTCTACTCGAACCGCGAGGCCGTCTCGCACTACCGGCACGCACGTGACGTCGGCTCCGAGGAGCCCGCCGTGCCCGTGCGCGTGGGCGAGAAGCTCGGCGACGTGTCGCTGCGGCTGGGCCGCGTGGACGAGGCGATCGGCGTCTGGCAGGAGTGCCTCGAGTACCACCGCGGCCAGGAGGACCTGGAGCGGGTGGCGGACCTCCACCGCAAGATCGGCGCCGGCCTCTCCCACAAGGGCGAGCGCAAGGCCGCGATCGAGCACTACCAGAAGGGCATCAACCTGCTCAAGGACGGGCCGCCGCGGCTGGAGCTCGTCCGGCTCTACGAGGAGGCCGCCTGGCTCTACCTACACACCGGCGACAACATGCTCGCCATCTACGCCTCCGAGAAGGCGCTGCGGCTGGCCGAGCGCCTCGGCGAGACCCGGGCCGCCTCGCGCGCCCACGGCATCTTCGGCCGCGTCTTCGGTCGCATCGGCGACACCGAGAAGGCGCGCTCCAACCTCGAGCGCTCGGTGGAGCTAGCCCGCGGCTCGGACCACGGCGAGACGATCCTCGCCCTCCTCGCCCTCGGGCGGCACCTCGAGATCTCCGAGGCCGAGACCGGCCTGGCCGCGTCCGCCTATGCCGAGGCGCTGACGCTCGCCGAGCAGGTGGGCGACCTGCCCGCCCAGGTGGAGCTGCACGCGGCGATCGCCCAGCTCGCGGTGTACCGCGCCGACTGGGACCAGGTCGAGGAGTCGACGAGCGCGAGCGCCGACCTCGCCGAGCGCGAGGGCCTCGTCGGCAAGCTCTGCCTGCCCTACGTGCTGCGCGGGCTGCTGCGCTGGCGCGAGGGCGACGCCGCCGGCGCGACCAAGCTCTTCCGCCGCGCCCACGAGCTGGCCGAGAAGGTCGGCTGGTCCGAGCTGGCCTTCCAGGCCCTGTTCGGCCTGGCGATCGCCCTACGCGACGACGGCGACCTGAACGGCGCCGTCCTGGCGCTCGACCAAGCGGTGGACGTGTGCGAGCGCGCCGGCCTCATCGCTCAGTCGATCCAGGCCACGGCCTTCCGCGCCGTGGTGCTCGCGCTGGCGGGGCGCCGGGCCCAGGCCGAGGAGTCCGCCTCCGAGGCCGCGGAGCTGGCCGAGCGCCTGCACTATCCGATCGGCAGCGCCGCCGCCCTGGAGGCTCAGGGAGCGACGGCCGGAGAGCCCGACGAGGCCGCGCGCCTGCTCGAGGAGGCCGCCGCCGCCTGGGACCAGCTCGACCGGCCGCTCGAGGCCGCCCGCTGCCGCGTCCACGCCGGCCAGGTCCTCGTCGAGCACGACCCGGCCCGCTCGCGCGAGCTGCTCGAGTCCGCCGCCGCGGCGAGCGAGGAGCTCGGCGTGAAGCACCTGTCCGAGCGGGCGCGGTCGCTGGTCGGCGGCGGCTAGCCGAAGTCCGGCCCCGCCCAACGGTGAACGTCCCTGAATACCCCCTATAGGGGCAAGGGAGGGACGTTCACGAAGGGTCGGCCGGCTTCCTACCCAGCCGCTGTTCGGACCGGTGGCCGCTACGTCTGGTCGGTGCCGGCGATGATCACCACGCCGGCGTCGCCGGCCAGGGCCTGGCTGGCAGCGTCTATCGGCTCTCGTTGCGAGATCCCCAACTTGCGCGCCACCGCGGCCGCCTCCCGCTGGTGGTCGGGCGCGAAGAGCACGACCGACTCGTTGCGCGACTGGTCGCTGTTGTTCGTCACGTTGCCGAGCTGGAAGCCGAGGTTCTCGACGCGGTCGCCGACCTTGGCGGCCAGGCCCGGCACCGTGGTGCCGTTGAGGACGGCCACGGTGACCGAGGAGGGCACGATCGCGGGCGCCTTCTTCTTCGTCTCGTTGTCAGAGGTCCCGTCGCGCGAGAAGCGCTCGGTCGTCTTCTTCTTCGGGGTCGGAGCCTCTTCCTGTGCGAGCTGGGAGAGCGCGAACGCCGTGGCGCCGCCGATCACCAGGACGCCGGCCACGGCCAGCAGCGCGTAGCGCGGGCTGAGCCGCCGGTACCAGGGACGGCGCGGCTGCTCGGCGGGCGGCAGGATCGCGGTCTGCGACGGGGAGGGCCGCGGCGCGGCCGGGCGGGACACGGCGGGGCGGGGCAGGGACGGCGGCGCTCCTCCCGTCCGCCCGGCGGGAAGCGGCTGCGAGGGCCTGGCGCCGGCGGGCGTGGCCGGCATACCGGGCTTGGCGGGGCCGGCGGGCTTGGCCGGGGCTTCGGAGTCGGCCTTCGCCTCGGCCTCGGCGGGCTTCGCCGCGGCCTCCTCCTGCTTCTCCTCGCCCGTGGGCTCGGCCTGCTCCTCGGCGGCCTCGGCCTCCTCGCCTTCCTTCTCCGGCTTCTTCTCCGCCTCGCTCGGCTTCTTCTCGACGGGCGGCTTGGCCGGGCCGCCGTCGCCCCCCGGCGCGGCCGGGCCCGCCTTGGCGGCGGCGCCCTCGGCCCCGTTGTCGGCGGCGGTCTCCGCAGGCTTCGCCTCTTCGCCGGCCTCCGCGGGCTTTGCCGGGGCGGCAGCAGAGCCCTGGCCGGCCGCGGCCTTGGCGGCGGCGCCCGCGGCAGCGGCTGCGCTCTGGCCGGCCGCGACCGCCGGGACGGGAGCGCCCGGCTTGGGCACGGGGGCGGCCTCCGGCGGCTTCTGGCCCGGGACGGGCTGCTGCTTCTGCTGCCCGGCCGCGGTCGCGGCGGCCGGGCGGGCGCCCGCTGCGGCGGCCAGGGCCGAGCCCGGCTGCGGGGTGGCGCGGCCCGGAATCGGCTGGACGGCCCCGGTCCGAGGCGCCTGCTGCTGGGCGGGGGCGGCCTGCTGCTGCCCGGCCGCGCGCTCCGGCGCACGGCCAGCCCATTCGCGCAGGCGCTTCACGTCGCGAGCCTGCGAAAAGTAGAGCGCCGAGAGGATCGCGAGCCCGACTACAGCAGCCAGGCCCGCGGCGGCGCCGATTTCCTGAACGATCTCCGGCACGGGAAGGTTCTCGAACTCTAGACAGGGCGGCGGCCTACACCGCGCGCCCCTCCTACCCGGGTTGGGCTACCCGGAGCGCTCGCTCGGCAGACAGCTCCGCCACGGCGCTCGCCAGAGCCGCCGCATCGCCGTTGTAGACGAGCTCCTCGATCCGGGCGAACGCGCTCTCCACCCAGGTCGGTTCGAGCGGCGGGCGCACGGCGCTGACGATCTTCTCGGCGGGGGTCGGCTGCGGCCGCTCGCCCGGGTTGAAGAGCTCCTCGTGCAGCTTCTCGCCGGGCCGCCTGCCGACGATCTCCACGGCGATGTCGATGTCGGGCTCGTTGCCGGAGATCCGGATCATGTTCCGCGCGAGCTCGATGATCTTGACCGGGTCGCCCATCTCGAGGACGAACACCTCGCCGCCCACGGCCAGCTCGCCCGAGCGGATGATCAGCTGCACCGCCTCGGGGATGGTCATGAAGTAGCGGGTCATCTTGTCGTCGGTGACCGTGACCGGCCCGCCGGCGGCGATCTGGCGGCGGAAGATCGGCACGACCGAGCCGGAGGAGCCGAGCACGTTGCCGAACCGAACCGCGGCGTAGCGGGTGCCCCTGTAGCGGGCCTGCGCCGCCTCCACGGCCCACTCGGCGAGCGCCTTCGACGCGCCCATCACGGTGGCCGGGCTCACGGCCTTGTCGGTCGAGACGAGCACGAAGCGCTCCACCCCCGCCTCGCCGGCGGCCGCGGCCACGATGCGGGTGGCGACGGCGTTGTTGCGTACCGCCTCGACCGGGTTCTCCTCCATCAGCGGCACGTGCTTGTAGGCGGCCGCGTGGAACACCACCGACGGCCGGTGCTCCAGGAACAGCTCGCGCATGCGCGTGGCGTCCTTGCAGTCGGCCAGCACCGCGGCCACCCGGATGAAGTGGCGCTCCTCCTCGAGCTGGCGGCGGACCTCGAAGAGGCTGTTCTCGGCGTTCTCCACGAGCACCAGCTGCTTCGGGCCGACCCGTGCGAGCTGGCGGCAGAGCTCGGCGCCGATCGAGCCGCCGGCGCCGGTGATCAGCACGGTCCGGCCGCGCACATAGGCGCCCACGCGGTCGATCTCCATCCGGATCGGGTCGCGGCCGAGCACGTCCTCCACGCGGACCTCGCGGACCTGGCGCATGAGGTTGACGCCGCCCGACAGGAGCTCGAAGGTCGTGGGCAGGGTGCGGACCGGGATCCCGCGCTCGCGGCAGGCGGTGACGACCTGGGCGCGCACGGTGCCCGGCGCGGAGGGGATGGCGATGATGACCTCCTCCGGCTTGGCCTCGTCGAGCACGCGCGGCAGGTGCTCGGTCGAGCCGAGCACCTTGAGGCCGGCGATCCGCATGCCCTGCTTGCGTGGGTCGTCGTCCACGAAGCCGACCGGCGCGCTCGAGAGCTCCGGGTTGCGCCGCAGCTCGAAGGCCACCTGCTGGCCGCCGTTGCCGGCGCCGACGATCAACACCTCGCGCGTGGCGCGGCCGAGCAGCTGCGTCCGCGCGGGACGCTCCACGAGCGCCCGCACCAGGAAGCGCGAGCCGGTCACGAGCCCGAGCGCGATCAGGAAGTCGAGCGCGATCACGCCGCGCGGCGGGTCGGTGTTGGTGGGCACGAGCACGAACAGCCCCGCGATCAGCACGACGCTCGACACGACCGTGGCCTTGACGATCGCCTCGAAGTCCTTCTGGTCGACGAAGCGCCAGAGCTTGCCGTAGAGACCGAACAGCGCGAACACCACCAGCTTCATCGCTACGACGAAGAGGATCGTGTCGCCGAGCAGGTCCTCGTAGCGGGGCGGCACTCCGCTGTCGAAGCGAAGGATGTACGCGAGGTAGTAGGCGAGCGCGAGCAGGCAGGCGTCGACGGCCACCTGTCCGGCGCGACGAAGGTTCACGGAGGACGAGAGCTTTCTCATGGGGCTGCCGGCGAGAGAGGGGAAGCGGCGGGCCGACGCCTCATGGTAACGACGCCAGCGCCCCCACAACCTCCTGCACATGGTCCTGCGTGAGCAGCGGTCCCATGGGCAGGGCCAGATGCGTACGGGCGGCCTCGTCGGTGGCCGGCAGCTCGGCCCCGGCGGCGTACTCGGCCATGGCCGGCTGCCGGTGCACGGGCACCCGGTAGTAGCCGCGAGCGCCGATACCGCGCTTGCCCAGCGCCTCCGCCACCTCCTCCGCGCGCTCATGGCGCACGACGTAGAGGTGGTAGACGTGCTCGGCCCCCTCCGCCGGGCGGGGCGGGGCGGCGTGCTCGGCCAGCCCCGCCTCCTCGTAGGCATCCGCGGCCGCCCGCCGCCTGGCGTTCCAGCCGTCCAGCTCCGGCAACAGCACGCGCAGCGCAGCGGCCTGCAGCTCGTCGAGGCGCGAGTTGTAGCCCACGTCCACGAAGGTGAGCTTGTCCTGGGAGCCGTGGAAGCGAAGCCGGCGGACGCGCTCGGCCACCTCGTCGTCGTCGGTCACCACGGCCCCGCCGTCGCCGAGGCAGGGCAGGTTCTTGGAGGGGAAGAACGAGTAGGTGGCGGCGTCGCCGAGGCCGCCGGCCTTGGTGCCGTTCAACGCCGCGCCGGCCGCCTGGGCGGCGTCCTCGAGCAGCGGCAGGCCAAGCTCGCGCAACTCCGGGGTCGGGGCCACGTTGCCGAAGAGGTCGACGGGGACGACCGCCTTGGTCGCCGGCGTGAGCGCCCGCTCCACCGTCTCCCGGGTCACGCAGAAGGTGTCGGGATTGACGTCGCAGAAGACCGGCCGCGCGCCGATCGCGGCCACGGCCTCGGCCGTCGCGTAGAAGGTGAAGGAGGGCACGACCACGTCGTCGCCGCGCTCGACCCCGAGCGCGCGCAGGGCGATCGCCAGCGCGTCGGTGCCGTTGGCCACGCCGATGCAGTGCTTGACGCCGAGGTAGCCGGCGAACTCCTCCTCGAAGGCTGAGACCTCGGGCCCGAGGATGAAGCGCTCGGTCGGGACCACCCGCGCGAGCGCCTCCGACAGCCGCTGGTGCTGCTCCTCGAGCGAGGTGGCAAAGAGCGGAACCGGGGTCATGGAGGCCAGCTAGGCTACTTCGCTTGCTCGAAGTCGCATCAGTCACAGACCCGCTCGTCAACTTCTGCGTCAACGTCATCGACGCGCTCGGCCTGCCGGGGATCTTCGGCCTGATGCTGGCGGAGAGCGCCTGCATCCCGATCCCGAGCGAGGCGACGATGCTGTTCGCCGGCTTCGGTGTCTCGAAGGGCGACTACAGCCTCTTCGAGATCGTTGCGGCGGGGGTGCTCGGCAACCTCGCGGGTTCCTGGATCGCGTACGGAGTGGGCTACTACGGGCGCATCGACCTGCTCGAGAAGCACGGGCGCAAGCTGCACATCAAGAAGAGCCATCTCGAGTGGGCCGACCGCTGGTTCCAGCGCCACGGCGACGCCACCGTCTTCTTCACGCGGATGCTGCCGATCATCAGGACGTTCATATCGCTGCCAGCCGGGGTCGCACGGATGCCGTTCTGGCGCTTCACCGGCTTCACCCTCGCGGGCTGCATTCCCTGGGTGCTCTTGCTCGGCTTCATCGGCAAGCAGGCGGGCGACCGCTGGGACGACTGGAAGGACAAGCTGCACTACGTCGACTACGCCGTGGTGCTCGCGATCGTGCTCGGGATCGCCTGGCTCGTGATCCGTCGCCGGCGCGCCGGGGCGCTGGCGTAATCCCCGGATCGGACTTAGGGTGGTCCCCAGGGCGGGGACCGCGCCGATGCTCGCCCAACCGCCCAGCCGTCCCACCGCCGACCGCCTGAACGAAGCCGCGGGTGCGCTGCCCCGGGAGCTCACGCTCGAGCGCCTTCTCGAGAGCCTGCGGACGCTCATGCACGTCGACGCGGCGGCGTTCCTGCCCGTCGGCCGCGACCGGCGCCGGGTCGAGCCGCTGGCCGGCTGGTTCGCGTCGCCGGACCTGCGCGACGCGGTCGAGGGCAGCCAGGGCCTGGCCCGCATGGTCGCCGAGCGCGACCGGGCGCTCCTCCTCCCGCGCGTCGAGGCGTTGGAGGCCGCCCCCGACCTGCTCGCGTCGATCATGGACGCCCTCGGCGAGGCTCACGCGACCAGGGTCTGGTCGGTCTACCGGACCGCTTCGGTGATCGCCTGCCCGGTGAAGAACGCGGCCGGGCTGGCGCTCGGCGTGCTGGTGGTGGCCTCGCTCGACCCGGCGCAGCCACTACGCGCCGAGCAGCTGAGAATCGTCGACGTGCTGGCCGACCTCGCGGCGCTGGCGCTCGAGCGCTCCGAGCTGCTCGAGGCCGAGGGCCGGCGCGCCCAGGAGGAGCGCTGGCTCAAGCGCGCCGCGGAGGAGATCTCGGGCTCGCTCGAGCTCGACGAGGTCTACCGCCGCGTGGTGGACCATGCGGCGCGTGTGACCGGTGCGAGCCGAGCCGTCCTGACCCGCGTCGACGGCCGCGGGGGCGCGCTCAGGACTGCCGGGAGCGTCGACCTCGGCGACGGCCTCGTGCCCCAGCGGCTGCAGCTCGACCGCGCGACGCTCGCCGACGTGGCGCGCAGGCGAACGCCCTCACGCACGGACGACGGCCTGCTGCTGCACGCGCCGATCGAGCTCGGCCCGCGGATGTTCGGCGTCCTCACCGTCGCGCACGACGAGGCCGGCAGGCTCGGTGAGGAGGAGCTCGAGCTGCTGGTCAAGCTGGCCCGCTCGAGCGCGGCCGCGATCGCCAACGCGCTCGACTTCCAGCGCGAGCGGCGCATCGCCCGGGCTCTCACCCTGGGCTTCGTGCCCGAGTCGCTGCCCGAGGTGACGGGCTTCGACAGCGGGCTGCTCTACGCGCCTGCCGCCGGCGAGCCGACCGGGGGCGACGTCTACGGGGCCTGGGGGCTGCCGGGCGGCGAGGTCGCTGTGATGGTCGGCGACGTGGCCGGCAAGGGCGTGGAGACTGCCGCCCTGAGCGCGATGGTGCGCTTCTTCGTCGAGGCGCGCAGCTGGGACTCGGCCGAGCCGTCGGCCGTGCTGGCACAGGCCAACTCGATGCTGATGAACCGCCTGCCCGCGGACACCTTCGTCACCGCCTTCCTCGGCGTGCTCGTGCCTGACGGCCTGCGCTACTGCAACGCGGGGCACCTGCCGCCGCTGCTCGTGCGGGACGGCGACGCCCGGCAGCTCGCCGGCAACGCGCTGCCGCTCGGGATCGACGACGAGCCGGGCTACCAGGACGCCGAGTTGCCGCTCGAGCCGGGCGACCTCGTCTTCGCCTACACCGACGGCCTGGCCGAGGCGCGCCGCGGTAGCGACGTCTACGGCCTCCGCCGGTTGGAGACGCTCGTGCGCGGGCGCGCCGGCAGCTTGGCGCCGCAGGAGCTCGTGCGCTCCGTGCACGAGGAGGTCGCGGCCTGGGGCGGCGGCCTGGCCGACGACTGCGTGGCGCTCGCCTTGAGACGGCGTACGGCCTGACTGCTTGAATCCCGGCTCGATGTCCGAGGGTGCCTACGCCAGCGCCGGGGTCGACCAGGCGCGCGCCGGCCAGGCCGTGGCCGCGCTTGTGCAGGTGCTCCAGTCGATCGACACCGGCCGCCCCTCGCGCGCCCTCTTCGGCTCCGGCCACTACGCCACCGTGCTGCGCCTGGACGAGCGCCGCGGCCTGGCGCTGTCGAGCGACGGCGTGGGCAGCAAGGTGATCGTCGCCGAGCAGCTCGGCCGGCTCGACACAGTGGGGGTCGACTGCATCGCGATGAACGTGAACGACGTGATCTGCGTCGGGGCCGACCCGATCGCCGTGCTCGACTACATCGCGGTCGAGCAGGCCGATCCGGATGCGCTCGAGCAGATCGGCCGGGGACTCCGCCGCGGCGCCGAGGAGGCGGGCGTGGAGATCCCCGGCGGCGAGCTGGCCGTGCTCCCGGAGCTGATCCGCGGCCATCCCTCGCCCAGGGGCTTCGACCTCGCCGCCTTCTGCGTCGGCGTCGTGGACCTGGACGCCGTGGTGACCGGCGAGGCCATCAAACCCGGGGACGCCGTGATCGGCGTGCCCTCGAGCGGTGTTCATTCGAACGGCCTGACGCTGGCGCGCCGGGCCCTGCCCGACCTTGCCGAGACGCCGCCCGAGCTCGAGGGTCGGAGCGTCGGCGACGCCCTGCTCGAGCCCACGGTGATCTACGTGCGCGCGATCCGGGAGCTGCTCGGCTCCGACGTCGAGGTGCGCGGCCTGGCCCACATCACCGGCGAGGGCTTCCTCAACCTGCTCCGCCTCGAGGCGCCCGTGGGCTTCGCGATCGACTCGCCGCTGCCCGTGCCGCCCCTCTTCGACCTGATCGCCGGCCGCGCGGAGGTCGAGCCGGCCGAGCTCTGGGAGACCTTCAACATGGGCTGCGGCTTCTGCTGCGTCGTGCCTGCCGATCAGGCGGACGCCGCGATCGGGCTGCTCTCCGCCCGCCACCCGGGCACGGCCGTCATCGGCCATGCGACCGACGCCGACGGCCTGGTCGAGCTGCCCGCCGCCGGCCTCGCCGGCCGCCGCGGCGGAGCCTTCGCACGCTCCTCCTGACCGGAGTAACCTCGCCAAGGTGCGGCTCCGGTGGGGGAGATTGGGGCTCGTCTGTGCGCTGATCCTGCTCGCCGGCGCGACGCCGGCGCGTGCCGGCCTGCTCGAGCACCTGCTGAAGCCCGAGCGCCCGGCGGGCGATCCGACCTACCGCAACCCGGTCCTCACCGGGGACTACCCCGACCCGTCCGTGATCAGGGCCCCCGGCGGCGGCTGGCTGGCGGCTGTGACCTCGGACGGCTGGCTGCCGCCGTTCAGCATCCTCTACTCGCCCGACCTCGTCAGCTGGCGCGCGGTGGGGAGCGTCCTCAGGCGCCCCCCTGGCTGGGCTCGCGAGCACTTCTGGGCGCCCGAGATCTTCCGCTGGGGAACCGGCTACCTCGTCTACTACGCGGCCCTTCACAAGCACGGGCGCTTCTGCGTCGGCGTCGCGCGCTCGCGGCGGGCCACCGGCCCCTACCGCGACGAGGGCCCGGTCGTGTGCCCGCCGCTAGGGGCGATCGACCCGCTGCCGGTGGTCGACGAGGCCGGCAGGCTCAACCTCGTCTGGAAGGAGAACGGCAACGCCACGGGCCGCCCGACGGCGATCATGGCCGCGCCCCTCAGCCGCGACGGGCTCACCCTGACGGCCCCGTGGCGCGAGCTCTTCCGCGACGACCGCCCCTGGGAGGGGCACATCATCGAGGCGCCGACCGTGACGCGGCACGCCGGGCGCCTCTACATGCTCTACTCGGCCGGGAGTTGCTGCGGCTCGGGCTGCAGCTATACGACCGGGGTCGCCCGCTCGGAGAGGCTGTACGGCCGCTGGGAGAAGCACGACGGGCCGATCCTGAGCGGCAACTCCGGCTTCCGCTGCCCCGGGCACGGGAGCGTGGTCGACGGCCCCTGGGGACAGCAGTACTTCGTCTACCACGCGTACTCGGCGAGCGAGCCCCTGCTCGTCGGACGTCAATTACTCGTGGACCGGCTCGACTGGGACCCGTCCGGATGGCCCACGATCAACAACGGCCTGGGCCCGAGCGTGGCGGCGCCGTCGCCGCTCCGCCGGCCCCAGCTGCTGCGCCGGCCGGCGGTGGTCGACGAGTTCCGGGGCCGCTGGCTGGACCCTGCCTGGCAGTGGCCGAGGCCCGCGCCGAAGCTCCGGCTGGACCGCGCCCAGGGCGGGCGCCTCCTGATCAGGGCCGGGCGCTCCCCGGGCATGGCGGGCCGGCAGCCGTCGGCGCCGACCTACGCCGCCGAGGCGACGATCGGCCGCCACTCCCGGCTCGCGCGCCCGGGGCTCGCCGTGTACGCGGCGCGCGGGCGCGAGCTCGGCATCGAGCTGCGCGGCCGCCGTGTGGTGGCCTGGCGCAGCCGCGGGCGGACGCAGCGAAGGCTCGCGTCGATGGCGCTGCCGGCGGCCGCGAGGCAGGTCCTGCGCATCGAGGTAGCCGACAGCCAGTACTTCACGTTCAAGGTGCTAGTGGGCGGCACGTGGAGGACGCTGGCGCCGCGCGGCTACCGGCCGCCGTTCTGGCTGGCGACCCCGCGGGTGGTGGTCAGGGTGGCCGGACCGAGGCGGAGCATCGCCGCGTTCGAGCGCTTTCGGATGGGCGCCACGTCCTAGCGGCCTAGCGCTTCTCGGCGGCGCGGGCGACGCTTTCGGTGATGTCCTCGAACGCCTTCTGCAGCTGCCAGCGGTAGAGCCCGCCGATACCCGGCATCGCCTCGAACTCGGAGCGCCAGTTGAGCTCGCTGCCCTCGCCGGCCTCCGCGACGATGACCTCGGCCACGTAGTTGCGGACCGGCATGCCGGAGAGCAGGTTGTAGGCCATCCGCCCGGGCGGCTCGAACCCGGTGAGCTCCTCCCGCAGCTTCATCCCCGGACGCTTGAGCAGCCTCACGGCGCCCACACCGCCGGGCGCGGGCTCGCCCTCGCGCTCGAAGCTCGTGTCCTTCCACGGCCCCCACTCCGACCAGCGGGGGACGTCCTCGAGCACCTCCCAGACCTTTTCGCGCGGAGCGGACGAGGTCGCTCGCGACTCGACCCTGTAGCTCGCCATGGCGGGATCCTATGCCGGTTCGAACAGCCAGCTACCGAGCACCGGCACCGGCTTGACCCGCCACTCCTCGGCCAGCCGCCAGAGCTCGGCCCCCGCCCTCGGGCCGGGCAGGTCGCAGACCGCGGCCACCTCCGCCGCGGCCATGCGGCCGAAGCGGGCGAGCGCTTCCGGGACCGAGGGGGCGCGCTCGCCAGTCGGGCTCGCGCCGGCCGCCACGGCCGCCTTGCGCCAGTCGTCGTAGGGCGCCGCCCCGAACGCCCAGTGCTCGTCGCCGAAGCTCACGCTCGGCAGGACGAAGCCGTCGTCGGTCACGGCGCGTGTGGTCTCGAGGTCGGCCCCGAACGCCTCGACGATGGCATTGGACTCGAGGTCGAGGCGGAAGCGCTCCACGTCGAGGCCCACGTCGCGGGCGACGCCGACCAACCCGTCACTCGAGTCGAGCTTGCGCCTGAAGCAGAGGAGCCCCTCCTGAAGGGCGCGCAGGTAGACCTCGTCGGCGCCCTGCTCGGCGGCCGCCTTGACCGCCATACAGGCCGGATAGGTCGACTGGATAGGGCCCTCGAACCAGAGCCGGGGGTCGATCGGCATGCCCGAGCGTCCCGATATGTCGAGCCATTCGCGGGCCAGCCCCGCAGCCTCGCTCGGCTCGATCGTACGGGCGAGCCCTCCCATGACGTAGGTGAACTCGACATCCGCGCCGAACTCCACCATGAACTTCCGCAGCGCGGGCGCGTTAGCGAATGAGACGGCGGACGCCGGATCGGTGTAGTAGCTCACGTGCACGGGCATTCGAGCCCGCAAAATAGATGACTGTGATCGGCACCCTCATAAGCGACCGCTTCCGGCTCGAAGAGAAGATCGGGGCGGGAGGGATGTCGACGGTCTACCGCGCGTTCGACCCGACGCTCGAGCGCTGGGTGGCGATCAAGCTGATGCACCGGGATATCTCCACGGATCCGGACCAGCTCGAGCGCTTCCGCCGCGAGGCCCGCGCCGTGGCCAGCCTCAACCACCCGCACATCGTGACCGTCATCGATGCCGGCGAGGACGAGGGCGCGCCCTACATCGTCTTCGAGTACGTCGAGGGTGAGACGCTCAAGGACAGGATCCGGAGCGTCGGGCGGCTGCCGGTGCCGGAGGCCGTGGCGTACGCGATCGAGATCGGCCGGGCGCTCTCCTGCGCCCACGCGCACCGTCTCGTTCACCGCGACGTCAAGCCCCAGAACGTCCTCATCGACCCGGACGGCCGGGCGAAGGTCACCGACTTCGGCATCGCGCGCTCGATGGAGGCCAAGGGGCTGACGGCCACCGGCCGCGTGCTCGGGACGACCGACTACGTCTCCCCCGAGCAGGCCCTCGGCCACCAGGTCACCGAGCAGTCCGACATCTACTCGCTGGGGATCGTCCTCTACGAGATGCTCACCGGCGAGACGCCCTTCAACGCCGACACGCAGGTGGCGGTGGCGATGAAGCACGTCCGCGACCCGCTCCCCGACGTGCAGCGCCGCCGGCCCGAGGTTTCCGCGGCCCTCGCAGCGATCGTCGAGCACTCCACCGCCAAGGAGACGCGCAACCGCTACCAGACCGTCGACGAGATGGTCCACGACCTGGAGCAGGTGCTGGCGATCGAGGCCGCCCGCGCCGGCGAGACCTCCGGCGAGGCCACCGCCGTGCTCCAGGCGCTGCCCGGCGAGACCGGCGACTACGCGCCGCTGAGGCTGCGGCGGCCGCGGCGCGCGCTCGTCCTGTCGGCACTCGCGATCGGCCTCGTCGCCGGCGGGATCGCCTACCTGGCCACCCGCACCGAGAAGGGCCCCGGCAACGCGGCGATCCCCCGAGCCGGCGGCCTGAGCGCGGTCAGGCTCGGCAGCGGCGCGGCCAGCGACTACGACCCGGAGGGCGACGGCGAGGAGTCGCCGGAGGCCACCCAGTTCGCGATCGACGGCAACAACACCACCAGCTGGGACACCGAGACCTACCGCGACGGACTCGAGGGCGTGCACAAGAAGGGCGTCGGCCTCTACGTCAACGCGGGCTCCCCGATCAGCGCGCGCAGGCTCGACCTCGTGACGGCAACGCCGGGCTACAAGGTGGTCGTCTACGCCGCCAACACCGTGCCGGGCGACATCACCAAGGACTGGACCAAGGTCTCCACCACGATCGAGGTCAAGGAAACGACGAAGATCCAGCTCGACACCGCCGGGCGGAAGTTCCGCTACTACCTCGTGTGGATCGTCGATCTGCCGCCGGGTAACAAGGCCGACATTCGCGAGTTGAGCCTGAGGCGCTAGTCGCTAGGCCTTGTAGCTCCGCTCGCGCTGGTAGCGCTCCTTCGCCAGCTCGAGCAGGCGGTTCAGCAGGTCCACGTAGGGGATCCCGCTTGCCTCGAAGAGCTTCGCGTAGACGCTCGTGGAGGTGAAGCCGGGGATCGTGTTCAGCTCGTTGACGAGCACTCGATCGTCCTCGACGAAGAAGTCCACGCGTGCCATGCCGGCGCAGTCGACGAGCTCGAAGACCTCGACCGCCAGCTCACGGACCCGCTCACGGACGGCGTCGGGGACGGGCGCGGGCACCGCCAGCTCCATGCCGCCAGGCTCGTACTTGGCCTCGTAGTCGTACCAGTCGGCGTTCACCACGATCCGGCCCGGCTGCGACGCGACCGGGTTGCCGTTGCCGAGCACCGAGCACTCCACCTCCATGCCGCCCGAGAAGGCCTCGACGATCGCCAGCGGGTCGTGCTCGAAGGCTGCGCCCAAGGCCTCCGGGAGCTCGTCCGCGCTCGCGACCTTCGAGATGCCGACCGACGAGCCGAGCCGCGCGGGCTTGACGAAGACCGGCAGGCCGAGGCGCTCGAGCGCGGCCGGGTCGTCGCCCTCGCGGACCGGGGCGAAGTCGACCTGCGGCAGGCCCGCCCGGGCCATCAGCTCCTTGAACAGCACCTTGTCCATCGAAACGGCCGACGACATGACGCCGGCGCCCACGTAGGCCACGTCGAGGACCTCGAGCAGGCCCTGAACCGTGCCGTCCTCCCCGTAGGGGCCGTGGAGCACCGGGAAGACGACGTCGGCGTCGAGCAGGCCCTGCCCGGGCGCCAGCGAGACCGGCGAGCCGCCCAGGCTCCAGTCGCCGCCGCGCGAGATGCGGACGTCGATCGGCTCGTGCCCACCCTCGGCCAGGCCGGCGCGCACCGCCTCGGCGGACGCGAGCGAGATCTCGTGCTCGCTCGAGCGGCCGCCGGCCAGGACGGCGACTCTCATCCGGTGCCGGGCTGCTGAGCCGAGGGCGGCGGCGCCGGCGTGGTGGTCGGTCCCTTGAACTTGCCGACCACGATCTCGACGCTGTCTCCCTCGCTCGCGTCGGTGCCGCCGCCGGGGCTCTGGGTCAAGACCTTGCCATCGTCGTCCTGGCTCGTCACCTTCTTCTCGCGGACGGTCGGCTTGAGCTTGGCGTTGCGGAGCTGGCGCGACGCATCGCTCGACGACAGCCCGACTACGTCCGGCACCGTCACCTTCGGCTTGCTCTTCGAGATGGTGAGCGTCACGCGCGAGCCCTTGGCCACGTGGCTGCCGGCGGGCGGGTCCTGCGACAGAACCTGGTCGGGCGTCTTGTCCGACTCCTCCTGCTGGACTGTCACAGCGAGCCCCGCGTCGTCGAGCTGCTTCTGGGCCGAGTCGCGGTCGAGGCCCACCACGTCCGGGACCGTGACCCTCGACGGTCCCGAGCTCACGAACAGGCGCACGCGCGTGTTGCGCGTGACGAGCGTGCCCTCCTTGGGCACCGTGCGGATCGCGAAGCCCTCCCTGACCGTGTCCGAGTGCTCTTGGTCGAGGTTGACCTTGAGGTGGACCTTGTTCAGCTCGCTGATCGCCTGCGCCTGCGGGAGCTTCTCGACCGAGGGCACGCGTACGTTGCCGGGCCCGTTCGACACCTCCAGGGTGACCGTGGAGTTCTTGTCGGCCTGGGTCCCGCCGTTGGGGTCCTGGTCGATCACGGTGTCGAGGTCGGCGCTGCTCCTCACGCGGGTCTCCTTGACCTTGAAGCCGTCGCGCTCGAGCGAGGCGCGCGCCTGGAGCAGCTGCTTGCCGGTCACGCGCGGCACCTGCACCTTCTCGGGCGCGAGCAACCCAGCCAGCGCCAGGTAGGCGAGCAGGCCGGCCAGCGCCAGCGTCATCAGGCCGATCGTGAACATCGGCCAGCGGCGCCGCTTCCTGGGGGCGGCGGGCGGCGGCGCAGGAGGCAGCCCGTCACCGTCGGGCGCCGCCTCGGCGTCCTCCACCGGAGTCGGCAGCGGGACCGGCATGAAGGCTGCGGTGTCCTGTCCGTTGCCGGCCTCGAGCTGCCCGCGCGCGGCCTCCAGCGCCGCGGCGAACTCGTCGGCGCTCTGCCAGCGCTCTGCCGGGTTCTTGGCGAGCGCCGCCATCACCACCGCCTCGAGCGCGGAGCTGACGTCGGGCCGGAAGTGGGACAGCGGCGGCGGCGGCTCGGACAGGTGCTTGAGCGCCACGGAAACCGCGCTCTCGCCGTCGAACGGGAGCTGGCCGGCGAGCATCTCGTAGAGCATCACGCCGATCGAGTACAGGTCGGAGGCGGCCGTGACCGCGTGACCCTCCGCCTGCTCCGGCGAGAGGTACTGGGCCGTGCCCATGATCGAGCCGGTCTCCGTCATCTCCGAAGCGCCGGCGCGGGCGATGCCGAAGTCGGTGACCTTGGCGTTGCCGGTCTCGTCGACGATCACGTTGTGGGGCTTGAAGTCGCGGTGGATCACGCCGCGCCTGTGCGCGAATCCGGCGGCGCGCAAGATCTGGATGCCCAGGTCGATCGCCTGCTCCTGGGGCAGCGGCGCCTCGTCGTTGACGATCTCCTTGAGCGTCCGCCCCGGCAGGTGCTCCATCGCGATGTAGTAGGTGCCCTCGTGCTCGCCGCGGTCGAAGACGCCGACGACGTTGGGGTGCTGAAGCCCGGCGGCAGAGCTGGCCTCGCGGCGGAAGCGCTCGACGAACTCCTGGTCCTGGGCGAAGCGGCGATGCAGCACCTTTAGCGCCACCTCGCGGCCCAGGTGGGTGTCCTCGGCGAGGTAGACGTCGGCCATCCCGCCGGACCCGATCCTGCCGACGATCCGGTAGCGGTTGTCGACGAGGGTGGTGTCCGCGAGCTCGGTCACTTCAGGAGGGTCTCCAGCACCTGCTTGGCCATGGGAGCCGCCACGGTCCCACCCTGACCGGACGTGCGCTCCACCGTGGTGGCGATCGCCATGCGCGGGTGGTCGATCGGGGCGAAGGCGATGAACCAGGCCTGGTTCGCCGTGCCGTTCGCGACCTCCGCCGTACCGGTCTTGCCGGCCACCTTGATCCCGGACAGGGCGGCGGCGGTACCCGTGCCCTCCTCGACGACCTTGCCCATCATCTGCGTGAGCTCGTCGGCCGCCTTCTTCGAGATGACGTGCGACTGGAGGCTAGGCTCGATCCGGCGCTTGACCCGGCCGTCCTTGCGCACGATCCGGTCGACCAGGTGCGGCGTCATCAGCTGCCCGCCGTTTGCCACCGCCGCGGCAACCATCGCCATCTGCAGCGGCGTGACCTGCAGCCGCTCCTGCCCGATCGCCACACGGCCGATGTCCACGGGGTCGCTCTGGTCCAGCAGCCGGCCGCCGGAGAAGACCCCGCTCGAGTCCATCTGCTGGCGCGGGTAGTCGAGCGGCGGCTTGCTGTTGAAGCCGAAGCGCTGCATGTACTTGTACATCGTGTCCTTGCCGAGGCTCTCGCCCACCTGACCGAAGACAGTGTTGACCGAATGGGTAAGCGCGTCCGTAAAACTGATCGGCCCGAAGCTCTCGCCGCCGTCGTTGGACAGCGGCACGCCGCCGATGGTCTTCGGCGACGAACCGTCGATGACCGAGTTGGGCGTGTACTTGCCGGAGTCGAGGGCCGCCGCCGCCGTCACGACCTTGAAGGTCGAGCCAGGCTGGTAGCGGGCCTGGGTGGCCCGGTTGAGGAGCGGGGATCCCTGGTCCCGGTTGAGCTGTGCGAAGTGGTCCGGGATCTGGTTGGCGTCGTAGTCCGGGATCGACGCCATCACGCGGACCTTGCCGGTCTGCGGCTCGATGGCGACGATCGAGCCGGGGCGGCCCGCCAGCGCTGAGAGCGCGGACTTCTGGCCGTCCGGGTCGAGGTTGGTGACCACGTCGGCGCCCTCGCGCTTGCGGTTCTCGAGGCCGGAGAGCACCGACTCGAACTCGTCCTCGCGGCCGGCAAGGTCGTCGTCGTAGCTCTGCTCGAGCCCCGACCGCCCGCGCTGGATGAACGAGTAGCCGACCGCGTGGGAGAACAGCGGCCCGGTGGGATAGAAGCGCGTGAAGACGCGGTCGTCGCCCCTCCCCTCCGGACGGCTGCGCGCCAGGACGGTCCTGCCGTCGCTCGCCAGGATCAGCCCGCGCGGCACCTTCTGCGCCTCGATCAACGGCCGCCGGTTGGCCGAGTTGTCCTCCAGGCCCTTGGCGTCGAGCACCGTCCAGTAGGACGTGAACGCCACGAGCACGAAGAACATCAGCCCGATCAGCACGTAGAGCTGTCCGATCTGGCGGTTCAGACCAGCCCCCCGCGGCGCGCTCGCTCCTCACGAGCGTGGTCGGAGACGATCAGGAGCAGCGCGAGCAGCACCATGTTGGCCACGATCGAGCTGCCGCCGTAGGAGACGAACGGCAGCGTGACGCCGGTGAGCGGGATCACGCGCGTGACCCCACCGACGATCACGAAGACCTGGAGCGCCAGCACGGACGTGAGCCCCGCCGCCAGAAGCTTGGAGAAGCCGTCGTTGGCGAGCATCGCGGTCTTGAAGCCGCGCGCGACGAAAAGCAGGTAGACGATCACCAGGCCGGCCGCGCCGAAGAGGCCGAGCTCGTTGGCGATCACCGCGTAGATCAGGTCCGTGTGCGGGGCCGGCAGGATCTTGCACACGAGCGGGTTGTTCGAGTGACAGCCGGGCAGGTCGAGCAGCGCCTGGCCGAAGCCGCGCCCGAACAGGCCGCCGTCCGCCTGGGCGAACAGCCCCTGGGCGATCTGGTAGCCCTGGCAGTTGACGAACTCGCTCACCTGCCCGGTGGTCGGACAGTGGACACGCCTCGTCGAAAAGGTGTCGAGCCAGGTCTGCACGCGGTCGTCGACGTGCTGCACGTGCGTCGCGAAGTAGGCGGACCCCGCCGCGAACATCGACGCGCCGACGCCCACCAGCGGCAGCCGCGCCGTCGCCAGGTAGAGCAACGACAGGAAGGCGCCGAAGAACATCAGCGAGCTTCCGAGGTCGCGGATGAAGATCAGCATGAGCATCGCGAGGCCCCAGATCAGGAGCAGCGGGCCGAAGTGCTTTAGCGACGGCCGCTCGCGCACGATCGCCACGAGCGACACGAGGAAGACGATGATCGAGAGCCCCACCAGGAAGGTCGGCTGAAACACGCGGACGAGCAGCAGCCCGGCGAGGGCCGCCAGGCCGTACTGGAGCACCCGGCTCTGGAGCGACGGCGGCCTCAGCCGCGGGCGCACGAGCACGTCTCCCGCCTCACGCAGGTAACTCGCGAGGAAGATGACGATCCCGAGCTTGGCGAACTCGGCGGGCTGGAACTGGATCGGGCCGAGCTTGATCGCCAGGAAGGCGCCGTTCACCTGCGCCCCGATCCCGGGGACGCGCGGCAGCATCAGCAGCAGGATGCTGCCCGCGGCGATCGTGTAGCGGTAGCGCTCGAGCGCGTGGTGGTCGCGGAGAAAGACGATCGTGCCGCAGAAGAAGACGAGCCCGACCACGAACCACTGTGCCTGCTCGCGCGCGAGCGTCGGGTCGATCCGGTAGATCTCGACCAGTCCCACGGCCGCCAGCAGGGCGGCCAGCGGAAACAGGTAGGGGTCGGCGTCGGGCAGCCGGGCGCGTATGAACATGTGCCCGAGCACGCACAGCCCCAGGAAGAAGGCGCCGTAGGTGATGGTCGCGTTGCTGACGTCGCTGGTGGTCTCCGTCGTCAGGACGGCGGCGAAGCCCGCGCAGATCAGCAGCGAGACCGGGATCAGCCCGAACAGCTCGCGCAGCCGCGCGGACATCAGGTGGGACCAGGGTCGAGCTGACCTCGCTCCAGCTGGCGGACGAGGTCGGATGCGTCGCTGTGGCTCCGCAGCTCGTGGTCCAGCACGCGCTTGCGGCGGCCTCTGGGGATCGCGTTGGCGGGCACTCCGCTCGCGTACTGCTGCGAGTAGAGCTTGATGCCGAGTGGCAGGTCGTAGGGCACGCCCCGGTAGAGGGTCACGAGCCCGGCATTGTTGGTTCCGACGAAGTAGGCCTGGCGACTGGCGGCGTAGAGCCCGGCGGCGACGCCGGCCACGATCACGAGCCCGATGACCGCCCCGAGGACCCTGCGCGCCGGGTGCCGGCGGGGCGGCGCGGGGGCCGCCTGGCGCGGTCGCGGGACGTTGCGCTTGCGCGTGGGCTGCGCCTGGACCGTCTCGGGCGGCGACACCTCGGTGGCGGGCGGGGCCGCCGCCTCGCGCACCTTGGTCGCGCTCATCTGGCCGGGCGCGATCGTCTCGTCGGCCGGCGGGTCCTCGTCGTCGCCCCCGCTCTCGTCGTCGCCGAGCTTGAACATCACGACGGTGATGTTGTCCTTGCCGCCGCTCTGGTTGGCCGCTCGGATGAGGGCGTCGGCCGCCGCGTCGAGCGTGTCGCTGCTACGCACGATCGACGCCAGCTCTTCGTCGGAGATCATGCCCGTGAGCCCGTCCGAGCAGAGCACGTAGACGTCGCCCTGCTTGCCGGCGATCGTGTACGTGTCGACCTCCACGTCGGGCTCGGGGCCGAGCGCGCGGGTGATGATCGAGCGCTGCGGATGGTGCTCCGCCGCCTCCGGCGTGATCTGGCCGGTGCGCTCGAGCTCGGCGACCAGCGAGTGGTCGTTCGTGAGCTGCTCCAGCTCACCGTCGCGGAAGCGGTAGCAGCGGCTGTCGCCGACGTGTCCGAGGCTCACCTCGTCCCCCACCACCATCGCGGCCGTGAGGGTCGTGCCCATCCCGCGCCGTGACTCGTCCGCGGCCGCCAGGTCGTAGATCCGCCGGTTTGCCGAGCGGGCGATCGCCTCGAGCCGCTGCTCGGGCGGCAGCTCGTCCGCGGGCTGGTTGCCGAACTCCTCGGTGGCGATCTGGGACGCCACCTCGCCGGCCCGGGCGCCGCCCATCCCGTCGGCCACGACGAAGAAGGGCGGGTCGAGCAGCAGCGAGTCCTCGTTCGAGGTCCGCTGGCGGCCCACATCGCTCTTCCCGACGTGCTCGATGATCTTCAGTGCCATGGCTCGCAGGTCATTCGCTGTAGCGGTACTCGCTGTCGCCGATGCGGATCACATCAGAGACGTTCAAGCGCTCTGCCGCGTGTACCTGCCTCCCATTCAAATAGGTGCCGTTGGTGGAGCCCATGTCCTCGATATACATGAAGTCTCCGCGGGGGAATATTCGCGCGTGCGAGGACGAAGCGAAGGGATCCTCCACCAAGACGTCCGCCACGTCACCCCGCCCGAGCGTGGCGCCGGCCGCGACGTCGAAGGCGGACCCGGGCTGATGGCCCAGTGCCGCCACCACCTCGAGCCGGGGATGAGTGGGGCCCCGGCCGTCCGAGACGGGCTTCTGCTCGCGTCGGCGGGGACCGGGAGCGGCCTCCTCGAGCGCCGAGCCGCCCTCGTATCGCCCGAGGTCTCGGCGGGCGCTCCGGGCGACCCAGAGGAGAAATAGATAGAGCACGGCGAGGAAGCCGAACTTCAGCGCAACGGCGAGCGGCTCGTCCAGTGCAAGGCTAGTGGTCACGACCGGAATTCGGCTCGGCCACTAATCGAGCTCGAAGGTCAGCTCGGTCAATCCGAGGGTGATCCTGTCGCCGGGCTCCAGCTGCGCCCGGTCCACGCGGCGCCCGTTGACCTTGATGCCGTTCGTCGAGCCTAGGTCGGCGATCAGCCAGCGGCCGCCGTCCCGGCGCATCTCGGCGTGCTTTCGCGACACGTTGGGGTCCGCGAGCATCACCTCGCACTCGCGGCTGCGCCCGATCGTGAGCAGGTCGCCGGAGAGGACGCTCCGCCGGCCCTCCCCCACGAGCAGCGCGCGGGCGCTGTCCCGGGGCGCGTCGAGCACGCGGGCGGCGCGGTCCGGCGAGTAGACCATCGTGTGGCCGAAGTCGCCGGCGGAGGGGGCGGCCTCCTGCGCTTCCGACTCGACCTCCTCCTCGAGGAGCTGGGCCTGGATGCCGAACTCGCCCACGTCCAGGCGGTCGTCGCTCATCAGCTCGATCTGCGGGCGGCTCGTGAGCGCCAGGCCCTCCTGGCGGGCGTGCTCGAGCAGGTAGTCGGAGAGCTCCTTGCGCAGCGCCGACTCGTAGTTGGCGAACTGCTCGCGGTCCTGCGGAGAGAGGAAGACGCGGTAGTGGTTGGGCACGTAGACGCGCGAGACGGAGACCTGTTGGTTCTCCTCCATCTCCTTCGCCAGCTTGTGCGCCAGCTCGACCGGCTGGACGCTGGACTTGAAGGCGCGTCCGAAAGCGCCCTCGACCAGGCCTCCGAGCTTGGCCTCGAGGTTGCGGAGCATGCTCATAGCGGTCCACTCAGGGTATCCCGCGACCGGCGGTCACGGGCTCGCCGGTGCCCCGGAACGAGGACTGCGACGCCATCGCAGCCGCGAACACCACGAGGGCCGCGGCTATCGGGCCCACCGGGCCGCCGCGAGGCTGGTCGAGCGCCGTGACCGAAGCGAGGAGGTCGCCGAGGGCGGCCTGCGCGGTGACCAGCACGGCCGCCCAGGCGCCGGCCGCGAGCAGGTCGAGGCCGACGTAGCGGCCGCGCACCACGAGCGGCAGGACCGGGGCGAGCGCGGCCCAGACGAGGGCCGGCGCCAGCGCGGGCGACGAGATGAGCGGGCCGAGGGCGTGCGAGGCCGCCTCGGTCACCGAGCCCTGCCAATCGGCTCGCGGGAGCACCCCGTCGGGCACCCCGAAGAGCAACGCGCGGCCACTCAGCACCTCGGTCGCGGCGAGCCAGACGAAGCCGGCCGCGGCAAGCGCCGCCCGGCGCCACGTGCCGCGCACGAGCGCCGCCGCGCCCACGAAGGCCGGGGCCAGGCCGATCGCTCCCAGGAGCGGCGCCAGGGCCGGCAGCGACCAGAGCTTTCCGGCTCGCGGGAGCATCAGGGGCACCGGGACGAGCGCGGCGAGCAGGAGCAGCGCGGTGCCCTCCTGCCCGGCTGCGGGAGAGGCGAGCCAGCCGCAGACGCCGAGCGCCGCCGCCAGCCAGCCCACGCGCGGCAGGAAGGCCGTGAGGGCCGCAGCAGCCGCGGCGGCCGCCCAGGGCGACACCGGAGGCTCCGGGCCGAGGGCGGTCAGCGCGACCAGGACCAGCGCGCCGAGCGCGGCGCCGGCGGCCGCGCGCACCAGCCACTCCCCTCCGCGCGGGAGTATCCGGCGGGCCGAGGCGAGGCCCATCCGCTCCAGGGTCTCCGGCTCCACGAGTCCGCCCTCGGACGACAGCTCGGGCTCGGCCGCGCGCAGATCCTCCGCCAGCTCGCGTGGGGACGGGCGGAGCGAGGGGTCCGGCTCGAGAGCGTCGTCGATTGCGTCGCAGAGGTCGGGCGGAAGGTCGCGACGGCGCTCGCCCAGCGACGGCAGTGGGCGGCCGATCTTCTTGGCGGTGGCCGCGGGGCCGCGGCCGCGAACGGGGTTCGTGCCGGTCCAGGCCTCGTAGAGCGTCAGCGCGAGCGAGTAGACATCGGTGAGGGGCGTCGCCTCGCGGCCCTCGGCCTGCTCGGGCGCCATGTATTCGAGCGTCCCCACCACGTCGCCGGTGCGTGTGACCCGCTCGGCGCTCGCCACGTGCGCCACGCCGAAGTCGGTGAGCTTGGCGAAGCCGGCCCCGGCAGCGGGCTCGGCCACGACCATCACGTTCTGCGGCTTCACGTCCCTGTGGATGACCCCGCGCGCGTGCGCGTGGTCGAGGGCCTCGCAGAGCGCGGTGCCGATCCGGGCGACGTCCCGGTCGGACACCGCCTTACCCTTCTCCAGCTCGGCGAGAGTTCGGCCATTGACCAGCTCCGACACGAGGTAGAGGTCATCGTCGTCCGCCGCCAGCTCGTAGAGGCCGACTATCCCCGGGTGGTTCAGGCGGGCGGCCGCGCGCGCCTCGCGGACGATCCGGGCGTCCCCGCCCTCCCGGCGGATGACCTTGACCGCCACCTCGCGCTCGAGCTTCTCGTCCCATGCAGACCAGACGACGCCAAAACCCCCGCTACCGAGCCGTTTCTCGAGCCTGTAGCGGTCCAGCAGCGGCTCGCGCTCGAGCGGCATCCGCGCGGTGGCCGCGGCGCTTGACCCGGTACGTGTCACGACGGCTTCTCGTTCGGGATCGGAACTCCTGTCCCTGCACGGCGAGCGGTGCCAACCGGCGCTACGTGCATACTGCGGCCAAGGTGCCAGGCCTCTAGGAGCCGATTCTGTCCTTCCTCGACGAACCGGACGAGCCAGTTCGCCGGCCTCGACGGCCCCCGCCGCGAGGCCCGTCCATAGACCGCCAGACGCTGTTGGTGCGCCGCGGGATCGCGGCGGGCGCCGGCGTGCTCGTGCTGATCCTGCTCGTGCTCGGCGTGCGCGGCTGCCTCAACGCGCGCAAGGAGCAGGCGATCAAGGACTACAACCGCGACGTGGGCGCGCTGCTTCAGGAGTCGGACCAGCAGAGCAAGGCGTTCTTCCAGCTCATGTCCGGCTCGGCGGGCGGCCGCTCGCAGGCCGTGGACATCGAGAACCAGCTCAACACCTTCCGCGTGCAGTCGGCCCAGCTCGTCGACCGGGCCCGCGGCACCGACCACCCGGGCGACGTGGACAAGGCCCAGCGCTTCCTGCTCGAGACGCTCGAGTTCCGCCGCGACGGCCTGGCGCAGATCGCCGACGCGCTCCCCCAGGCCCTCGGCGATCAGGAACGGCGGCAGGGCGCCGACCAGGTGGCCGCGGACATGCAGCAGTTCCTCACGAGCGACGTCGTCTATTCGCAGCGCTTCATCCCGAACATGCAGGACGTGATCAAGGACCACGACCTGAACGGCGAGCTGCGGGTGCCGCGCAGCCAGTTCCTGCCCGACATCCAGTGGCTCCAGCCGAGCTTCGTCTCGGAGCGCGTGAGCCGGCTCAGGACCGGCGGCGGCGGCGGTCCCGCCAGCCCTGGACTCCACGGGACCGGCCTGGGCAGCGTCACCCTCGGCGGCCAGACGCTCTCGCCGGGCGGCTCCGCGAGCATCACCCTCACCAAGGACCTGGCCTTTGAGGTCCAGGTGGCGAACCAGGGCGAGAACACCGAGACCGACGTCGAGGTCAAGGCCACCGTCGGCAAGGGCGGCGATGCGATCGACGTGAACGGCAACCTCGACACGATCGCCGCCGGGGAGACCAAGTCCGTGAAGATCGCCCTCGACCAGCAGCCGCCCACCGGTCAGAACGTGCCGATCACGGTGGAGATCACGCCGGTGCCGGGCGAGAAGAAGACGGACAACAACAAGCAGACCTTCTCCGCCGTCTTCACCAAGTGATCGCTCCTAGCGGCCGCTAGTCTGCGGCTCCGTGGACGATCTGACGACGACCCAGGGCATCGTCGCCCTCGCAGCCGCCGGCGCAGCGCTGATCGGGCTGATCTGGGCGCTCGTCCTGTCGGTCAAGCTGCGACGGCTGAAGGCGACCCAGCGGGTCGTGCTCGGGGACGCCGGCCAGCGTGACCTCGCGACCCATGCCGCCGGGCTCGAGGCGGCGTTCGTCCAGCTCCGCGACTGGGTCGAGGAGACCGCCGCCGGGCTCGACCAGCGCGCCGGGGCCGCCGAGCAGCGGATCGACACCTGCATCGCCTACACGTCACTCGTGCGCTACGACGCCTACGGAGAGATGTCCGGCCGCCAGTCGAGCACGCTCGCCCTGCTCGACTCCCACCGCACAGGCGTCGTCGTCTCCTCGATCCTGCACCGCGAGCAGGCCCGCGTGTACGTCAAGCACATCCATCACGGCGAGTCCGAGCACGAGCTCTCGCCGGAGGAGCACGAGGCGATCGACTCGGCGATGGCCGGAACCGCCGGCGCTCCCGCCGAGGCCTGATTGCGAGTCGCCTTCCTCGGCCCGGCCGGGACCTACACCGAGGAGGCCCTACGCGCCTCCGCCGGCGAGGGGGTGGAGGAGATCCCCTACGCCACCGTCTACGAGGCGGTGATGGCGGTCCAGACCGGCGAGGTCGACCGCGCGGTGGTCCCGATCGAGAATTCCCTCGAGGGGAGCGTGGCTGCGACGCTCGACACCCTCGCCGGCGAGGCCGACGGCGTTCGCATCGCGGCCGAGCTCGTCCACCCGATCCATCACTGCGCGGTCGCCGGGCGGGAGCTCGCGCTCGGCGACGTCACGCGCGTCGTCTCCCACCCCCAGGCCACGGCGCAGTGCTCCCGCTTCCTCCGGGAGAACCTCGCCGCCGCGGAGCACGTCTCCGCCACCTCCACATCGGAGGCGGTCCGCCAGGTGCGCAACTCCGGCGAGCCCTGGGTGGCGCTCGCCTCGAGGCTCGCCGCCGAGCTCTACGACTGCACGGTGCTGGCCGCCGACGTGGAGGACCGGCCCGACAACGAGACCCGCTTCGTCTGGCTCACCGCCGCGCCGCCCGACGCCGCGCCGGGTCCGCGCGCGAAGACCTCGATCGTCTTCTGGGGCTTCAACGACGAGTCGCCCGGCGCTCTGGTCGAGGTCCTGGGCGAATTCTCCAGCCGCGGGATCAACCTGACCAAGATCGAGTCGCGCCCGCGCCGCGTCCGCCTTGGCCACTACATGTTCTTCGCCGACCTCGAGGGCGCGGCCGACTCGCCTCCCGTGAACGAGGCCCTCGCGGCCCTGCGCCGGCGGGTCGAGACGATCCGCGTCCTCGGCTCGTACCCGGCTGCGTAGGAGCGCGGAGGGCCCCGCTAGACTGGCCCGCACCGTGGCACTGCGCGCGGAACTGGTTGTCCACGAGGCTGGTGAGCCCGACCCAGTCCCTCTCCGCGCGCTGCCCGGTCGCCGGACCGAGCAGCGCGGGAGCTCATCCGGCCGCGTCCTGGTGCTCAACGCGTCATTTGAGCCGATCAACGTCTGCACGGTCCGGCGGGCGACGGTCCTGCTCCTGAAGGAGCGCGCCGAGCTCCTCGAGCACGCCGACTGGTCTCTCCACGCCGAGTCGCTGACGCTGCCGCGCCCGATCGTGATCCGCCTCACGACCTACGTGAAGGTCCCCCGCGACGCCCACCGCCGCAAGATCACCCGCCGGGCGGTCTTCGCCCGCGACCGCTGGACCTGCCAGTACTGCGGCCACGAACGCGGCAACCTGACCGTCGACCACGTGATCCCCCGCTCCAAAGGCGGCGGCTCGACCTGGGACAACATCGTCACCTGCTGCGCCCCCTGCAACCGCCGCAAGGGCGACCGCCTACCCCGCCAGGTGGGCATGAAGCCCCGCCACAAGCCAAGGGCACCAAGCCCAACGATCTTCATCCACGTCGCCTCACCAACAATCCCAGCGGCGTGGGAGCAGTACCTGCTCGCGGCGTAGTCCAGCCGCGTCCCAACGGCGACCCGGCGCGCGGATCAAGCCGTCCGCGTCGGCCTCACTCAAGGGGGGCTCTTTGAGCGAGCGCCAGCGAGCGTACCCCCTTGAGTGAGGACGAGGGGGACGGCCCCAGCAACGCACGAGGGGCGCCCCATAAACGGGACGCCCCTCGCAATTGACTGCTGGACCTAAATCGGCTGCGCAAGACCTGACGGCCGGCGGGACCACTCCCGACCTGCGCTTCATGCCGACGGTGTCACGGCTGGACTCCGCTCGACGGGGCCCAGCTCCGGTCTAGCGGCCGGACACCTCCAGGGTCCCGAAACGTCTGTCAGTCAAGTTCGGACCACCTCCTTTCCCTGGTAGCCCAAAGCTACCAAGGTCGGCGGCGTTACTTCTTGCGCCTCGCGCTGAACCTGACGTTGCCGCTGGAGCAGTCCGGCGTACCCCCGCCCCCGGCCTCCGAGAACGTGTACTCGATGCTCCCCTTGACCCTCGTCCCCTTGCGGTTGACCGTGCCGGTCACGGCGATGTTGATGCCGGTCGAGGTCGCAGGTCGTCTTGTCGAGCTCGAAGCCGTAGGAGCGGTGGCCCCTGGGCCCGATCGGCTTGACCCGCACCGGCCGTCGCTTGCCGTCGCCCTGGACCTTGCCCTTGAGCCGGTTGGTCCCGGCGTCGTCTGGCGGGCGCTGCGCGGCTAGGGCGCTAGCTTTGGCGACGTGGCGGAGGCACCCGATCGCCAGGAGCTCCTGACGGCGCTGACCACTGAGCACTTCACGCTGCAGGGCGCGAGGGCCCAGACCATGAGCGAGAGCTCCTCGCGCGCCGCGCTGTACATCGGCTCGGTATCGAGCACCTTGGTCGCGCTCGGCTTCCTGGCTCAGATTTCGCAGAACGGCGACACCTTCAACACCTTCGCCCTGACCGTGCTCCCGACGCTGTACCTGCTGGGCGTCTTCACCTTCGTACGCCTCGTCGAGTGCGGGGCAGAGGATTTCCGTTACGGCCTGGCCATCAACCGCATCAGGAGCTACTACAAGGAGGTGGCCGGAGACCGGGCGAACCTCTTCCTGCTCTCCGGGCACGACGACGGACGGGGCGTGTTCACCAATGCGGCCATCCCTGTCGAGGGCCGCACCCAGTACTTCACGTTCGGCAGCGTCGTCGCGGTGATCAACAGCGTGGTCGGCGGCGGTGCCGTAGCCATCGCGCTCGGCGCCTTCTTCGACGCGTCACTCGGCATGGCCGCGGCGGTGGGTGGTGCGGCCGCGCTGGTCTCGGCTGCCGCGTTGCTCCGCCACGCCGACCGTCTCCTTGCCGCGCGAGCGGGAGAGGTCGACCCGCTGTTCCCCTCCCCCGAACGCAGCCGCTAGGCGTCGTCCGGCGCGCTCACGAGATCGTCCTCGCGCAGGTTCATCAAGCGGACGCCCTAGCCGGGTCAGCCCTGCTCGTGGGAAGTGCCGAGTTAGGCGGTCCTACGTGACGGAGGACGCGCCGTCACCCGAGGGATCGGCCGGCTCAGGCTCCACGTCCGCCTCGACCTGCGCCGCGGTATCGGCCGCCTCCTCCATGACCAGCGCCACCGCGCTGACCTGGTCGTCGTCTCGCAGGTTCATCAGGCGCACGCCCTGGGCGGGCCGGCCCTGCTTGGAGATGCCTTTCACGCCCGTGCGCTGGACCATGCCGTTCTGGGAGATGAAGACCAGCTCGTGGTGCTCGCGCACGATCAGCGCGCCGGCGAGGGCGCCCTTCTTCTCGGTCAACCCGATCGTCTTGACGCCCATCGTGCCGCGGCCCTTGACCGGGTACTCCTCGATGTCGGTCCGCTTGCCGAAGCCGTTCTCGGTCACGACCAGCAGGTCGGTGTCGGGCTGGACGACGTCCATGTCGAGGACCCAATTCTTGCCGCGGCTCACGTTCATGCCCTTGACGCCGCTCGTGTCGCGGCCCATCGGCCGCACCTGATCCTCCGAAAAGCGAGCGGCCTGGGCCGAACGGGCGACCATGATGATGTCGTCGTTGCCGCTCGTGCGGCGAACGGAGACGAGCTCGTCGTCGTCGCGGATCTTGATCGCGATGATGCCGTCGGCCTTGATCGGGGTGTTGTAGGCCCCGAACTCGGTCTTCTTGATCATGCCCTTGCGGCTGGCGAAGACCAGGTACTTGCCCTCGGTGAAGTCGCGCGTGGCCTGGACGGCGTGGACCCGCTCGCCCTCACGGAGCGGCAGGACGTTGACCAGCGCCCGGCCCTTGGCCGTGCGCGACGCCTCCGGCAGCTCGTAGACCTTCTGCCGGTAGACCTTGCCCCGGTTCGTGAAGAAGAGGAGGTAGTCGTGCGTCGAGCACACGAAGAGGTGCTCGATGTAGTCCTCGTCCTTCATCTCCATGCCGGTGACACCGACGCCGCCGCGCTTCTGCTTGCGGTACGTGGCCAGCGGCAGAGACTTGATGTAGCCGGACTTGGTGATCGCGATGACCATCTGCTGGTCCGCGATCAGGTCCTCGATGTCGATGTCGTCGCTCGAGTGGGTGATCTCCGTGCGGCGCTCGTCCGCGTAGCGGTCCTTGACCTCGAGCAGCTCCTCCTTGACCAGCGCCCGGATCGCGCCCTCGTCCCCGAGCAGCTCGCGGAGCTCCTTGATCCGCTCGAGCGTGTCGGCGTGCTCCTGCTTGATCTTGTCGGCCTCGAGCGCGGTGAGGCGCTGCAGGCGCAGGTCGAGGATCGCCTGGGCCTGGATGTGCGTGAGCTCGAACTCCTTCATGAGGCCCTCGCGGGCCATCTCCGGATCGCGCGAGCCGCGGATCAGCTCGATCACGCGATCGAGGTCCGTGAGGGCGATGAGAAGGCCCTCGAGGATGTGCAGCCGGCTCTCGCGCTGGCGCAGCTCGTGCTTGGTGCGCCGGATGACGACGTCGCGCTGGTGATCGACGTAGTTCTTGACGAGCTGGACCAGGCCGAGCGTGCGCGGCACGTCGTCGACCAGGGCGACCATGTTCACGCCGAAGGTCGTCTGGAGCGGCGTGTGCTTGTAGAGCTTGTTGAGGACGATCTGGTGGTTCTCGCCGCGCTTGAGCTCGATCACCAGGCGGATGCCGGACTTGTCCGACTCGTCGCGGAGGTCCGAGATCTCCTTGATCCGGCCCTTGTGGACGGCCTCGGCGATCTTCTTGATCAGGCCCGAGCCGTCGTTGCGGCCGTCGCCCTTCGACACCTGGAAGGGCATCTCGTCGACGACGATCGCCGAGCGGTTGCCCTTCAGCTGCTCGACGTGGACGCGGCCCTTGACCACGATCCGGCCCTTGCCCGTCTCGTAGGCATCGCGGATGCCCCCGAGCCCGGCGATGATGCCGCCCGTCGGGAAGTCCGGGCCCTTGATGTGCTTCATGAGCCCGGCGACGTCGGTCTCCGGGTCGTCGATGAACGCGACCACCGCGTCGATCGCCTCGCCCAGGTTGTGGGGCGGGATGTTGGTGGCCATCCCGACCGCGATGCCGCTCGCACCGTTGACGAGCAGGTTCGGGAAGCGCGCCGGCAGGACGAGCGGCTCCTGGCGGGTCTCGTCGTAGTTGGGCCTGAAGTCGACGGTGTCCGCGTCGATGTCGCGGAGCATCTCGGTGGCCAGGCGCGCCAGCCTGGCCTCCGTGTAGCGGTAGGCGGCCGGCGGGTCGTTGTCGATCGAGCCGAAGTTGCCCTGCGGGTCGACCAGCGGGTAGCGCATCGCGAAGTCCTGCGCGAGCCGAACGAGCGTGTCGTAGATCGCCGAGTCGCCGTGCGGGTGGTAGCGGCCCATGACGTCGCCGACCGTGGTGGCCGCCTTCCGGTACGGCCTGTTGGGCTGCAGGCCGTTCTCGAACATCGTGTAGAGGACGCGCCTGTGGACCGGCTTCAGCCCGTCGCGCACGTCCGGCAGCGCGCGGCCGACGATCACGCTCATCGCGTAATCGAGGTAGCTCGACCGCATCTCCTCCTCGAGCCCGAGGGGCTCGATGTTGCCGCCGCTGAGCTGCTCGATGCTCATCCGGCTACACGTCCAGGTTCGTCACGTCGCGCGCGTTGCGCTCGATGAAGTCGCGCCGTGGCTCCACCTGATCGCCCATCAGCATCGAGAAGATCTGGTCGGCCACCGAGGCATCGTCGATCGTGACCTGCTGGAGCGTCCGCTTCTCCGGGTCCATCGTGGTCTCGAAGAGCTGGTCCGCGTTCATCTCGCCGAGGCCCTTGAAGCGCTGGAGCGGCACCTTGTGGCGCGCGACCTCGAGCACCTTCTTGCGCAGGTCCTCGTACGAGAGGGCCGTCTCGGCCTTGGCCGGCAGGGCGACCTCGAACGGCGGCGTTCCCGCGAGCGAGTCCAGGTCCCCGTGCACCTTGACGAGACCGCGGTACTCGGCCGTGTCGAACATCGCCTTGCGCAGCTTGTAGGTGGCGGCCGCCCCGGTCAGCCGCTCGACAACGCGGACGACCAGCTCCTGGTCGTCCTCGTCGAGGAGCTCCGTCTCGTACGGCTCCTCCTCCGGGTCCTTGGCCTTGAGCAGCCCGACCACCGCACCCGAGTCCTTGGCGCCCTCGTCGAGGATCTGCGACTCCTCGAGGAAGGTGATCGTGTCGTGGCCGTACTCGGCGCGCAGCGACGACGCCCAGCCCTCGTACTGCTTCAGCAGCCGGCCGAATTTCTGCCAGCGTGCGTGCGTGAGCTTGAACTTCTTGCCGCCGCGCCCGACGACCTCCATCTTCTCCAGTTTGTCGCGCAGCAGCTCGTCCTCGAGCTCCGACTCCTTCTCGATGTAGACGTCCTGCTTTCCGTTCTGCATCCGGTAGAGCGGCGGCTTGGCGATGTAGACGTAGCCGTTCTCGATCAGGTGCGGCATCTCCCGGAAGAGGAAGGTCAGGACCAGCGTGCGAATGTGCGCGCCGTCGACGTCGGCGTCGGTCATCACCACGACCTTGTGGTAGCGCGCCTTCTCGATGTCGAACTCCTCGCGGATCCCGGTGCCGATGGCGGTGATGAGCGCCTGGATCTCGGTGTTCGAGAGGACCTTGTCGATCCGGTTCTTCTCGACGTTGATGATCTTCCCGCGCAGCGGCAGGATCGCCTGGGTGTTGCGGTCGCGGCCCTGCTTTGCGGAGCCGCCGGCGGAGTCGCCCTCCACGATGAAGAGCTCGGCGAGCGACGGGTCGCGCACAGAACAGTCGGCGAGCTTGCCGGGAAGGGTTGAGTTCTCGAGGGCCGACTTGCGCCGCGTCAGGTCGCGGGCCTTGCGCGCGGCCTCGCGTGCGCGCGAAGCCTCGACCGCCTTCGTGATGATCCGGCGGGCCTCCGCCGGATTCTCCTCCAGGAACTCCGAGAGCCCCCGGTTGACCGCGGCCTGCACGAAGCCCTCGACCGGCGGGTTGCCGAGCTTGGTCTTCGTCTGCCCCTCGAACTGGGGCTCCTGGATCTTCACCGAGATGATCGCCGTGAGCCCCTCGCGGACGTCCTCGCCCTGGAGGTTGGGGTCCTTCTCCTTGAGCTCGCCCTTCTGGCGCGCGTAGGCGTTGATCGTCCGCGTGAGCGCGGAGCGGAAGCCGGACAGGTGGGTGCCGCCCTCGTGGGTGTTGATGTTGTTGGCGAAGGAGAGGAGGTTCTCCTGGTACGAGGTGTTCCACTGGAGGGCCACCTCGATTTCGCCGACGTCGCCCTCGTCGGCCATGTAGATGATCTTCTGGTGCAGCGGGTCGCGCGTGCCCTGCGTGTGGAGGTAGTTGACGAAGTCGACGATGCCGCCCTCGTACTGGAAGCCGACCTCGTAGCCCTCGCCGCGCTCGTCCTTGAAGTCGATCCGAAGGCCTCTGGTGAGGAACGCCATCTCGCGGAAGCGCTGCTCGAGGACCGTGGTGTCGTAGTCGATCGTCTCGAAGATCTCGAGGTCGGGCAGGAAGGCGATGCTCGTGCCGCACTTGTCCGTCTTGGCGCCCTTCTTCAGGTCGCCGAGCGGCTTGCCGCGCTCGTAGCTCTGCGTCCACTCGTGCCCGTCGCGCCAGATCGTCAGGTCGAGGCGCTCGGCGAGCGCGTTGACGACCGACACGCCCACACCGTGGAGACCCCCGGAGACCTTGTAGCCCCCGCCGTCGCCGAACTTGCCCCCGGCGTGGAGGACGGTGAGCACGACCTCGGCGGCCGGCCGCTTCTCCTTAGGCATGACGTCGACGGGGATCCCGCGGCCGTTGTCGGTGACCGTGACCGAGTTGTCCGGGTGGATGACGATCTCGACCTGGTCGGCCTCGCCGGCGAGCGCCTCGTCGACGGAGTTGTCCATCACCTCGTAGATCAGGTGGTGTAGGCCCCGGGTGCCGGTGGAGCCGATGTACATGCCGGGACGCTTGCGAACCGCCTCGAGTCCCTCGAGCACGGTGATGTCCTGGGCGTCGTACCTGCCGTTGCCGCCCTCTGCCTGCTTCTTAGCCAAGCCGTCCCTTCCGACCGCTGATTACATGGAAAAGCCCCGGCGCCGCGAGTGTCTTCCGCGCGGCTCGGGGACTTGCCTCAATGATAGCAGGCTACCCCCCTTGCCGGACGCCTCCCCGAGTTACAAAATACCTGCAAAACGCGCCAAAATGCGCCGGGGCGCAACGGCCGCGTTTCCAACCGTTACGGACGTGCGCCGGAGCTGACCCTAAAGCGCAGCTTGACGGTGTGGCCCGGGTCGCCGAGACGGGTGTTCAGACGCTCCTCCAGATCGCCCGCGAGCAGCTCCAGCTCCTGCGCCCAGACGGCCGATGAACAGGCGATCGTGACCACGCCCTCGCGCTCCGAGACGGGCTGAGTCTCCTCGGCCACGACCTCGCCGGCGACCTCCGGCCAGACGGACTGAACGCTCGCGAGCAGCCCCGCCGGGGCGCTTCTCGGCACGGTCCGCTCGAGGGCGATCCGCAGGGGCCGCGGCGCCAGGCGCCTCACGCCGGCTCTCCCACGAGGGTGCCGGCCGCCACCTCGACCAGCTCGTCGGCATCGCGCGAGCCCGGCACGTGCTCCGGGTCCGTGGTGGTGACCAGGGCCTGGCCGCGCTCGCGCAGCAGGCCGGCCAGGAGCTCGCGGCGAGACCGGTCGAGCTCCGACATGACGTCGTCGAGCAGCATCAGCGGCTCGCGGTCGCGCAGCTCGAGGAGCAGGTCGCGCTCGGCGAACAGGAGCGCGAGGAGGGCGCTGCGCTGCTGTCCCTGCGAGCCGTAGGAGCGGAGCGGCACGCCCTCGAGGAGGAGCTGCAGCTCGTCGCGGTGCGGCCCGTGGGCGGTGAAGCCGCGCGACAGGTCCGCCTCGCGCCGCTCCACGAGCTCGGCCACCAGCTCGTCGGCCGTGGACGCATCGGAGCGCGGCCGGTAGCGGATCTCGGCGTCCCCGGGCAGGCCGAGGGCCGACGCGTGGGCGGCGAAGGGGGGACGGAGGCCTTCGACCGCCTCGGAGCGGTCGGCCATCAGAGCGACGCCGAGGCGGGCAAGCTCGGCGTCCCAGGCCTCGAGGCCGGCGGGCCCGGCGTGGCCGCCCTTGATCCGCGCGAGTAGCGCGTTGCGCTGCGCCAGGGCCCGCGAGTAGCCCGTGCGCGTCTCCGCGCGTGCGGGCCAGAGCGCGGCGACGAAGCGGTCGAGGTGTGCCCGGCGGCTCGCCGGCGCGCCCTTCACGAGCTCGAGCCGCTCCGGCAGGAAGACCGCCGCGAGCGGGCGCTCCTCGGCGTTCGCGAGGCTCTCGACGGAGCGGCCGTCGACCCGGATCCGCTTCGCCTCCCCCGGCGTGAAACCCACCTCGACCCGGTGGCCGCCGTCCTCACCGGACGTGTCGAGCGTGACGCGGGTGACCCCGGCGCCCCGCCGGATCAGCTCACGCTCGTTGGTGGTCCGCGGCGACCGCGCCGTGCAGCCGAAGTAGACCGCCTCGAGCAGGTTGGTCTTGCCGGCCCCGTTGGGCCCGCTGACCACGGTCAGCGACGGCCCAAGCGAGATCTCGGCGCGCTCGTAGTTGCGGAAGTCGCGGAGCTCGGCTCGCGCTACGCGCATCGCGGTGGGCAGTGGGCGGTGGGCGGTGGGCGGTGCGTGTGGCCCAGCAGCACTGCCCACTGCAGCCGGCAAAGCCGGCGCACTGCGCACTGCCCACTCATCTACACGTTCAGTCGAATCGGCATGACGAGGTACACGAACCCGCCGTCATCGCCCGACTGGATCAACCCCGGCCGCAGCGGGCTGATCAGCTTCAGGACCAGCTCGTCCGACTCGGCGCTCTCCAGGCCGTCGCGGAAGAAGTCCGGGTTGAAGCCGATCTCGAGCTGTTCGCCCTGGAACGGAACCGGCAGCGACTCGCTGGCCTCCCCCACGTCCGGCGTCTGCGCCGACACGTCGAGGGCGCCCTCCGAGAAGCTCAGCCGGAGCGGCGCGTTCTTCTGCGCCAGCAGGCTGATGCGCCGCACCACGTCGAGCAGCTCGCCGCGGTCGATGTGAAGCTCGTGCTCGTAGGAGTCGGGCAGGAGCTGCTGATAGTTCGGGAATCGACCTTCGACGAGGCGCGACGAGAGGACGACATCGTCGACGCTGAACACCACCTGGTTCTCCAGGGCGCTGACGCCGATCGAGTCCGCTCCGCTCGCCTGGGCGATGCGGCCGAGCTCCTGGAGCGTCCTGGCCGGCACGTTGGCCTCGAGCGAGCCGCTGAGCGCCTCGTCGAGGCTGGTCTCCTTGACGCTTAGTCGGTACGAGTCGGTGGCCACCATCCGCAGCTGCTGCTCGCTGGCGGAGACGAGCACGCCGGTGAGGTGCGGCCGGGTCTCGTCGCGCGAGGCCGAGCGGGCGACGCGCGTGATGGTGTCGACGAAGGCGCCGGCGGGGACGCTCAGCCCACCGTCCTCGTTCGGCTCGGGGAGCTTCGGGAAGTCCTCGGATGGCAGAGTGCGGAGGTGAAAGCGGGCGCTGCCGGAGACGACCTCGACATCCTGCTGCGAGCTTCGGTACTCGAGCGAGAGCTCGTCCTGCGGCAGGGAGCGGACGACGTCGAGGAGAAGACGTCCGGGGAGGACGACGTTGCCGTCCTCGGCAGAGTCGGTGGCGACACCGACCCGGATGCCCATCTCCATGTCTGTGGCCTGGAGCTCGAGCTGCCCGTCCTCGATCCTCAGCATCACGCCCGAGAGGGTCTGGATGGCGCTTCGCGTGGACACGCCGCGGACGGCGATCCCGAGACGGGACAGGAACGTTTCACGGGAAACGGTCAGCTTCATCGGACCACTACCTGAAGTAGTGCTGGTAGGGGCTGTCGTAACTGTGGACATGGCTCTCCGATGCGGATTTGGTGTTGGCTCGGCTGTTCAGGAGTCTGTTGATTGTGTCAGGCGGGGCGGCGGTCACCGGGGCCGTCCAAGCTGCCGCCGGAGGTTGTCGACGGCGTTGCGAACAGAGGGGTCGCTGCCCATGGACGAGCTGATGCTGTTGACCGCGTGGAGGACGGTCGTGTGGTTGCGGCCGCCGATACCGCGGCCGATCTCGGGAAGGCTGTGGTCGGTCAGCTCGCGGGCGAGGAACATCGCGACTTGCCGGGCCCGGGCGACGGGCGGGCGCCGGGTCCTGGCGACGAGGTCGGCCCGCTCCACGTGGAACTCGGCTGCCGTGGCCTCGAGGATCTCGGTGAGGCCGCAGGTGGGCGAGGGGTCGGGACCGAGCCGGCTGACCACGCGGCGGACGAGAGCGGCCGTCGGCTCCTCCTCCCGCAGTGAGGCGTACGCGACGACGCGGATCAGCGCACCCTCGAGGGCACGGACGCTGCTCGAGACACAGCGGGCGATCTCGTCGAGCACATCGCCGGCGACGTCGATCTCATCCAGGCGGGCCCGCTTGGCGAGGATGGCCCGGCGGACGTCGAAGCCGGGCGGCTCGAGCTCGACCACGAGCCCCGAGCGGAAGCGCTCCTCGAGCCGCCGTTCGAGCCCGCCGAGCTCCTCGGGAGCGCGGTCGGAGGTCATCACGAGCTGCCGGCCCGAGCCGAGCAGCGAGTTGAACGTGTGGAAGAACTCCTCCTTCGTCGCCTCCTTGTGGGCGAGGAACTGGACGTCGTCGATCAGGACGACGTCGGCGCCGCGGAAGGAGTCGCGGAAGCGCGACGTGCTGCGGTCGCGCACCGCCTCCACGAAGGCCCCGGTGAACTCCTCGACAGTGGCGTAGCGGACGCTCAGGTCCATGCCGTAGCGGCTGACGTAGTTGCCGATCGCGTGGAGGAGGTGGGTCTTCCCCAGCCCGGGCTCTCCGTGGAGGAAGAGCGGGTTGTAGGTCTGGGCGGGCATCTCGGCCGCCGAGAGCGCCGCGGCGTGCGCCAGGCGGTTGCCGTCGCCTATTACGAACTGCTCGAAGGTGTACTTGGGATTCAGGGGCCCTGGGCCCTGGGCCCTGGGCCCTCGGTCTGCCCGCTTCGTCGTCTCCGGCGGGGTCCAGTCCTCGCCGACCACCTCGACCACGGCCTGAGCGCCCAGGTGGTTGCACGCGGCCCTGCGGAGGAGCGGGAGGTAGCGCTCTGCCACGCAGCCGCGTATGTGCTCGGGGGCGCGTACGTAGAGCGTGTTGCCCTCGAGGCCGGCGGGCTCGAGGGGAGCCAGCCAGATGTGGAACTTGAGGTCGGGTGTCTCGCGCCGGAGCTCTTCCCTGATACCGCTCCAAATTGGCTCGACAGCTTCGGGCACGGGCAGTCGGCGTCCCTCCGGGAGGACTCTCGTTGACGGCTTCTGGTGTGGAGGGACTTTGCGGGCCGAAGCCCTGAACTGCCCTCGGAGAGGTCGAGTGTACACGTGTGATTGAGGCGTAAAAGCGAGCCCCCGGCGCCCCCGATGGACGACCCCGCAAATCGCGTGAAAAGCCCCCGTGGGACCCGTCCCTATACTTCGGCGACCCGCCGGCCGGGTTCTTCATGAAGCGCACCTATCAGCCCAAGAAGCGCAAGCGCGCCCGCACGCACGGCTTCCGTGCGCGCATGCGCACGCGCGGCGGTCGACGGATCCTCAAGCACCGCCGCTCGAAGGCCCGCAAGCGGCTCACGCCGTAGCCATGGCGGCGCCGCGTCGCAGGCGCCGGCGGCTGTCCCGCAGCGGCGAGTTCGAGCGGGTCTACCGCGAGGGCCGCTCGCATGCCACCCGCCATCTGGTCGTCTACGCGTTCCCGCGCGGCGAGGACGAGGACCCGCCCCGCCTCGGCGTCTCGGTGGGCCGCAAGCTGGGCGGCGCCGTCGAGCGAAACCGCGTCAAGCGGCTGCTGCGCGAGGCCTTCTGGGCGACCGCGGACGAGCTCGAATCCGGGCACGACTTCGTGATCGTGGCGAGGCCGCCGCTGGGGGAGCTAGCCGAGCGAGGCGGCGAGCAGGCCGTCGAGGAGGCCCTGCGCTCGGTGCTCTCCGAGGCCGGCCTGTCGAGGACTTCGAAGTGACCGCCCTGCGCTCCCTGGCGATCGCGCCCATCCGCTTCTACCAGCGCGCGGTATCTCCGGCCCTCCCCCGCCGCTGCAAGTACCATCCGACCTGCTCCGCGTATGCCGTCGAGGCCGTGCGCCGCTACGGCATACTCAGGGGCATCGTCCTCGCCGCCTGGCGGCTCCTGCGCTGCAACCCGTGGAGCCACGGCGGCGTCGATTTCGTACAGGACCAGACCCTGTTCCACCCCCGGGGCTAGCGCCCGATGCTGATCGCAATCATCGTCATCCTGCGGCCGATCGTCGACGCCTGCGAAGGCGTCCTGAAGTTCTGGCACGGCCTGATCGGCGGCAGCTGGGGCTGGGCGATCATCTTCCTGACCTTCACGGTCCGGCTCGTGATCCTGCCGCTGACGTTCAAGGGCGTGAAGTCCATGCAGCGGCTTCAGCAGCTCCAGCCCGAGATCAAGCAGATCCAGGAGCGCTACAAGGGCGACCGCCAGCGCATGAACCAGGAGATCATGGCCTTCTACCAGCGCGAGAAGGTCAACCCGCTCGGGTCCTGCCTGCCGCTCGCGCTTCAGCTCCCCTTCTTCCTGGCCCTGTTCCAGCTGCTCCGCTCGCCGAGCTTCAAGGCCGAGATCGCGAGCAACCCGGGCTTCGGGCCGATCGACGACCTCTCCCAGAAGGTCACCCACGACCCGGTCCTGCTGGGCTCGCTGATCGTCCTCTACGTCGGCACGCAGCTCGCCGCCAGCGCCGTCACGGCCATCAGCGCCGACCCGACCCAGCGCCGGATCATGCTCGCGATGCCGTTCGTCTTCACCTTCTTCATCATCAATTTCCAGGCCGGGCTGATCGTTTACTGGATCACGACCAACGTCTGGACGATCGGGCAGCAGCTCCTCGTCAGGAAGATGTATCCCAAGCCCGAGCCGCGCGAGGCGGCGGCCGTCGAGTCCAAACCCGCGCGCGGGAAGCCACCGGCCGAGCCCTCCGACGATGGGAAGGAGGACGGCGCCAAGGCGAAGGCCAAGGCCCCGGCCAAGCGGAAGGCCAAGGCGGCGAGCGCCGACGGCGGGAACGGGAGCAAGGCCCCGCCGCCCTCCCCGCGCAAGAAGAAGAAGCGCTCCGGCCGGCGCAGGTAGCCGCGGGAGACCGAGGCGATGGCGAGCGACGAGTCCCATTACGACGACCCGGTAGCCGAGGGCGAAGGCGAGACGCTCGGCGAGGCCAAATGGAGCGCCATGAAGGAGCTCGAGCTGCGCTTCCCCGGCCTGAACGCGGACTGCGTGCGCTTCTCCGTCATCGAGGAGCCCTCCGGCGACACCCCCGCGCGGGTGAGCGGCGAGGTCGACGTCGACGCCTGGGAGGAGGTCGCGGACCTGGTGCCGGACGAGCCTGCCGAGCGTGTGCGGGCCGTGGTTGCTCGGGTGGTCCAGGGCTTCGGACTGCACGCGACGGTCGACATCGAGGAGACCGACGAGGACATCACGGCGACCGTCAACGGCGACGACCTGGGTCTCCTGATCGGAAAGCACGGGGCGACGATCGATGCGGTGCAGCACATCGCGTTCCGGGCGGCGTCGAAGGGGGTCGAGGACCGCAAGCAGGTGACGGTCGACGCGGCCGGCTACCGCGACCGGCGGGAGGCGGCTCTCCAGCGCATCGCGGACCGGGCGGCGGCCGAGGCGCTGCGCTTCGACCGGCCCGTCGAGCTCGAGCCGATGCGGCCGGGCGAGCGCAAGATCGTGCACCTCTACCTGCGCGAGCGCACGGACGTGGACACGCACAGCGAGGGCGACGAGCCCGAGCGGAGGCTGGTCGTGACGCCGCTGCGCCTCGGCGGAAGCTGAGCGTTTCACGGGAAACGCTGGACCGCCTGCTCGCCGCGTTGTCGGCGGAGGCCGACCCGCCGACGACCGTCCGCGATCCCGAAGTTGCGCGGGACATCCACGTTGCCGACAGCCTGTCGGGGCTGGAGGTGCCCGAGCTCCGGGCGGCACGGCGGATCGCCGACATCGGGTCCGGCGCCGGTTTCCCTGGGCTGGCCCTGGCGGCTGTCCTGCCCAACGCGCGCGTGGACCTGATCGAGAGTGTCCGCCGCAAGTGCGAGGTGATCGAGCGGCTGGCGGCCGCCGCCGGAATCGACAATGCCCGCGCGGTCCATAGCCGGGTCGAAGAGTGGGGCGAGCGGGGCTACGACGCAGTCACGGCCCGGGCCGTGGCGTCGCTGCCGGTACTCCTCGAGTACGCCGCGCCGCTGCTGGCACCCGACGGCGTGCTGGTGGCGTGGAAGGGGGCCCGGGACGCGGCCGAGGACGAGGCCGGCGCCGCGGCTGCCGCGCAGCTGGGGATGGGGGAGGCGTCCGTGCTGCCGGTGCGCCCCTTCGAGGGCGCCCTGAACCGCCACCTGCACGTGTTCAGCAAGGTCGGCGCCACGCCGGATCGCTTTCCTCGCCGGCCGGGCATGGCGCGGAAGCGCCCGCTCCCATAGGCCGAGCAACCCTGAGGAGGGCCGGCCCCGAGAAGGCGCGCGGTTTCCGCGGAACCGCTCCCACCCAGCCGACCTTCGTCCCGGGCGCGCGGGCGGTTCAGCGTCCTGGGAAGGACTCCTCCGTTCGGCCCCGAACGGTACGGGAGGGGACGGTTCCGACCGCTCCCGTTACTACCTTCGCGCGGCGGATGGGAAGCGTCTACGCAATCGCAAACCAGAAGGGCGGGGTCGGTAAGACGACGACCGCGGTCAACGTCGCGGCCAGCATCGCCGAGGCTGGCTACGAGACGCTGCTCGCGGACCTGGACGCCCAGTGCAACGCCACCGTCGCGCTGGGCCTTCCCAAGGACGCGAGCCCCAACACCTACGACTGCCTGGTCGACGGCTTGTCGCTCGACGCGGCCGCCGTGCCCACGTCGATCGAGCGGCTGCACGCGGTCCCGTCCACGCCGGATCTCGCCGGCGCCAACGTCGAGCTGCCGCGCCTCGCCGGCTCGGAGACCCGCCTGCGCGAGGCGCTCGGCGACGTGCGCGAGCGCTACCTCTTCACGCTGCTCGACTGCCCGCCGTCGCTCGGACCGCTCACGGTCAACGCGCTCGTCGCCGCGGACAAGGTCATCGTCCCGGTGCAGACCGAGTACTTCGCGCTCGAGGGGCTGGCCGGGCTGCTCGACACGCTGTCGCTGATCCAGCGCGAGCTCAACCCGCGGCTCACCGTCGCGGGGATGATCCTGACGATGCACGACGGTCGCACGCGGCTCGCGCGTGACGTCGAGCGGGAGGTGCGCGAGCACTTCCCCGACCTCGTCTTCGACACCGTCATCCCGCGCAACGTGCGCGTGGGGGAGGCGCCGAGCTTCGGCGTGCCCGTCACGGCGCACGCGCCCAACAGCGCCGGCTCGGCCGCGTACCTGAGGCTGGCAAAGGAGGTGGCCGCACGTGGCTGAGGAGAAGCGCGGCATGGGCCGCGGCCTGGCAGCGATCCTGCCGCGGACGCAGAGGGAGGACGGGCCGGGGCTGCGCGAGCTGCCGGTCGAGATCGTCAAGCCCAACCCGCGCCAGCCGCGACGCAACTTCGACGACGAGGCGCTCGCCGAGCTCGCCCAGTCGATCCGCTCGCGCGGGATGCTCCAGCCGATCGTGGTCCGGCCGCTGGCGAGCGGCGAGTACGAGCTCGTCGCGGGCGAGCGCCGCCTGCGCGCCGCCAAGGCCGCCGAGCTCGAGACCGTCCCGGCGGTGATCCGCGACGCCGACGACTGGGAGCGGCTCGATCTCGCCCTGGCCGAGAACATGGCCCGCGAGGACCTCAACCCGATCGACGAGGCCCGAGCCTGCGCGATGCTGGTCGAGGACCTCGGGCTCACCAAGGGCGAGGTGGGGCGGCGCGTGGGCCGTAGCCGCGTGGCGATCTCGAACCTCATCCGCCTGCTCGAGCTGCCGGAGGACGTGCTCGAGCTGATCGAGACGGGTCAGCTCAGCGAGGGCCACGGCCGGGCGCTCCTGATGTGCAAGGACCACGACCGCCGCCGGCAGCTCGCCCTGGAGGCGCGCGACGCCGGCTGGTCGGTCCGGGAGACCGAGGATCAGGCGCGCGAGAGCGAGGGCCGCGAGCCGGCCAGGCGGGCCAAGGTGGTCGTCCATCCCGACCTGCAGGAGGCGCTGGCCGCCGCCGAGGACGCCCTGTCCGCCGCCCTCGGCCAGGAGGTCAAGGCGCGCGCAAGGGGCGAGTCGTGCGTGGTCGAGATCGCCTTCGACGCGCCCGCCCAGGCCGTCGCGCTCGCCGAGCACCTGCTCGCGTCAGGCGCCCGCCGGGCGGCCTGAGCCGGGCCGGAAGCCGACGCTAGAATCGCCCCACGGCGGGCGATTAGCTCAGTTGGTTAGAGCGCGTCTCTGATAAGGACGAGGTCCCTGGTTCGAGTCCAGGATCGCCCATGGGTCCGGCGCCGGACCCACCCCCAACAGGCGAGTGCTCGAGAGCCCCGATTACCGGGGCTCTCGCCGTTCTGGCGCGCTGCCAACCCATGACTAGACTGTCCGACAGTTCCCGAGCGGCGAGGAGAGCCGGCGGCAGATGCAGGAGATGGTCATCTACGGCGTCAGCTTCGACATGGTCGGCAAGCAGCCGATCGTGTTGCTCAAGACGCGCGATGGCAACAAGTTCCTGCCGATCTGGATCGGCCATCCGGAGGCGGCGGCGATCCTGATGAAGCTCCAGGGCGCCAACACGCCGCGGCCGATGACGCACGACCTGATCAGCGACATGCTGTCCGAGCTCGAGGTCTCCTGCACTCGCGTCGCGGTCACCGAGCTGCGCGAGAACACCTTCTACGCCGCGGTCACCCTCCAGCTGAACGGCCGCGAGATCGAGATCGACTCGCGGCCCTCGGACGCGCTGGCGCTGGCGGTTCGCACCGGCGCCCCGATCTTCGCCGCGGAGGACGTGATCACCGAGTCCGCGATCGAGTTCGAGCACGAGGTCGAGGACCAGGAGGAAGTCGTCGAGAAGTTCAAGGACTTCCTCGACAACGTCACACCCGAGGACTTCGCTGCCGGCGAAGGCGAAGAGCAGTAGCGGCTAGGCCGCCGCGCGCGTCAGCGCCAGCTCGAGCATCCTGCCCACGAGCTCGTCGAAGCCGATGCCCTCCGCTTCCGCGGCCTGGGGCAGCAGGCTCGTCTCCGTGAGACCGGGGATCGGGTTGACCTCGAGCACGTGGAGGTCGCCGGAATCGTCGAGCATGAGGTCGACGCGGGCGAAGCCGTAGCAGCCGAGCAGCCGGTAGGTGCGGAGCGCCAGGTCGTGCGCGCGCTCGCTCGCGTCGCCCGGGAGGTCCGCCGGGCAGACGAACGATGTGCGGCCGATGTCGTACCGCGACTCGAAGTCGTAGAAGTCCTCGCCCTGCGGAACCGCCTCGACGACCGGCAGCGGCTCGCCGTCGAGGATCGACACCGCCAGGTCACGGCCGGCCACGTAGCGCTCGAGCAGGACCTTGTCGTCATAGGAGAAGGCGGCCACGAGCGCGCCGGGGACGTCGGCCGCTGTGCGCGCGAACTTGATCCCGAGCGCCGAGCCCTGGCCGGCGGGCTTGACGACGATCGGGAAGTCGAGCCGTTCCTCGATCGCGGGCAGGGCGTCGCCTGCGCCGAGGTCGCGGAAGGCGGTCTCGTTGAATGCGAAGAACTCGGGGGTGGGGATCCCCTCCTCGAGCATCAGGTGCTTGGCCAGGACCTTGTCCATGGCGCGAACGCAGGCGAGCACGCCCGAGCCCGTGTAGGGGATCCCGAGGATCTCGAGCAGCTCCTGGACCGTGCCGTCCTCGCCGTCGCGTCCGTGCATCGCGACGAAGGCCACCTCGGGCTCGGCCTCGCGCAGCCGCCGGATGAGGTCGGTGCCGGCGTCGATGGCCACGACGTCGTGCCCGAGCCGCTCGAGCGCGTCCTGCACCCGCGCGCCGGAGCGCAGCGAAACCTGGCGCTCCAGCGAGCGCCCGCCCTTGAGCACCGCGACCCGGCTCACGGCGCGGCGCGGCGCTGGCGCTCGGCAGGAGTCGGCATATGGACCACCGAGGCGCCCTCGGCCTCGCTTCTGGGCCCTGGGCTCTGGGCCCTGGGCTCTTCTTCTCCGGTGAGCGTTCCGTACAGCCTGACCTGCTCGGTCACCACCTCGCCGATCCGCCGGATTCCCTCGCGGATGTCGTCCTCGTCGCAGCCGGAGAAGTTGAGCCGCATCGAGTTGCGGCCGCGGCCGTCGAGATAGGCGGCCTCGCCGGGGACGAAGGCCACGTTGTCCCGCAGCGCCCGGGCGAGCAGGTCGGTGGTGTCGATGAAGTCGGGGAGCGTCGCCCAGATGAACATGCCGCCGCCGGGCCGGGTCCACTCGGCCTGGGGCGGGAAGTGGTCGGCCAGCGCGTCGAGCATCGTGTCGCGGCGGGCGCGGTAGATCTCCGTCAGCGAATCGACGTAGTCGCGCCAGCGGCCCTCCTCGAAGTACGCCTGGACCATGAGCTGGGAGAGCGTGGACGTGCAGAGGTCGGTGGCCTGCTTGCCGACGTTCATCTTCTCGAGCACCGGCGGCGGCGCCACCGCCCAGCCGAGGCGGATGCCCGGCGAGAGGATCTTGGAGAACGTGCCGAGGTACATCACGTAGACGCCGCCGTCGAGCGCGTACAGGGGGGACGGCGGCTCGCCCTCGTAGCGCAGCAGGCCGTAGGGGTTGTCCTCGAGCACGAGCAGCTCGCGCTCGTGGGCGACCTCTATCAGGCGCTTCCGGCGCGGAGCCGACAGCGTCACGCCGGCCGGGTTCTGGAAGCTCGGCACCGTGTAGATGAACTTGGGCGTGCGGCCCTCGCGGTCGAGGCGCTCGAGCTCCTCCTCGAGCAGGTCGACCCGCATGCCGTCGGCGTCCATGTCGATCTGCACGACGTCCGCCTGGTAGGAGGAGAACGTCGGTACGGCCCCCGGGTAGGTCGGGCCCTCTGCGATCACCACGTCCCCCGGGTCGATCAGCGTCTTGGCCACGAGGTCGATCACCTGCTGGCCTCCGGTCGTGACCACCACGTCCTCCGGGTCGGCGCGCATGCCCTCGGCCTCCATCACCGCGGCGATGCAGTCCTTGGTCTCGGGCAGTCCGTCGGTGGGCCCGTACTGGAGGGCCTTGGCGCACGACTCGGCGGCGATCCGCTGGGCGACCGCGGCGAAGGTGTCCGGCGGGAAGGTCGACGTGTCGGGCAGGCCGCCGGCCAGCGAGATCACCTCGGGGCGGGCGGTGATCGCCATCAGGTCGCGCATCGCGGACGACGTCATGACCTTCGTGCGGGAGGCGAAGAGGCCGGCGTAGCGCTCGATGTCCCGGGAGATGCTCACGACGACTCGTTCGCCGACGGGACCGCCTGCCCTCCAGGGCGGTGGTCTATCGTCATGCGGCCCCAGGGTACAGGTCGCAGATCAGCCTCTACGCGGACATCGGACAGGGCGCCGGGCTCTCCGGCGCCACCGGGATCAGGCCCTTCCTGCCAACGCTCCTCGCGGGCGCGCTCGCGCGCGGCGACGTGTTGATCGACTTCGACGGGTCGGGCTGGCAGTTCCTCGAGTCGCCGGCCTTCCTGCTCGCGATCTTCGTGCTCGCACTGCTCAAGTTCGGGGCCGAACGTTCGGGGGCGAACCGTGATCTGGTGGAGCGGGGGACGCTCCTGCTCGGCCTGGTCCTGGGGGCGCTCCTGTTCGCGGGGTCCCTGGCCGATGGAGGTCACGCCGCGTGGCCCGGCCTGATCGCGGGAATCATCTGCGCGCTGCTGGCGCGGGCCTCGCTGGGCGGGCTCTTCGATCGCGCCGCCCGCCGCCTCGACGAGGGCGCGACCGGGATGCTCGAGGTCTACGCGGAGGGCGCGGGCCTGCTGCTGGCGCTGGTCGCGATCCTGTTCCCGCCGCTGGCCTTCCTGGCGCTCGCGGCGTTCATCCTCCTGCTCGTAAGGGGCGGTCAGTCCGAGGGCCGCAAGTACGCCGGCCTCCGGGTGCTCCGCTAGCGGCGATGGCCACGCCCAAGAAGCTGGTCCTCGCCGTGATCGACTCGGTCAAGCCGGCGATGCTCGACCGCGCGATCGAGGAAGGCCGCACGCCCGCGCTCAAGGCGATCCGCCAGCGCGGCACCTACGTGCGCGACTGCGTCTCCACCTTCCCGTCAGTCACCCCGGTCGCGTCGGCGAGCATCGCGACGGGAGTGGGGCCGGACGAGCACTTCATCCCCTCGATGAACTGGTACCACCGCGGCGAGGAGCGCTACGTGGAATACGGCTCGTCGTTCCAGGCGACCCGCGCGTTCGGGGTGGTCCGCTCGCTCTACGACACGGTCTACAACATGAACATGGCGCACCTGAGCCGTGCGCGGAAGACCGTCTTCGAGCATCTCGACGACGCCGGCCTGCGGACGGCGTGCACCACCTGGCTCATCTACCGCGGGCGCCACCGCCACCAGCCCTCGGTGGACTCGCGGCTCGGGCGCGTCGCCAAGGCGGCGCAGTTCCGGCACGCGGTGTGGGGGGCCAAGGAGCTCTTCTACGCCGACATCTTCGACTCGCGCAACACCGGCTGCACCTCGACGCTCGGCCTGCCGGGCCAGCGCGACCAGCACACCGGCTGCGTGGGCGCCTACCTGGTGGAGAACGACCTGTTCGACTTCCTGCTCTTCTCCCTGCCGGACAACGACACGCACTCGCATCGCTACGGGCCGGAGGCCCAGGTCCGCTCGCTCGCCGAGGCCGACCGTGCCCTCGAGCGGATCATGCACGTGGCCGGCGGTCCCGAGGCCTTCATGGACGAGCACGCGGTGATCGTGATGTCCGATCACTCTCAGACCGAGGTCCAGGGCAGGGTCAACCTCTCCCAGGGGCTGGGCGACTGGCGGGTCCTCGCCCCGTCCGACCCGCTTCCGGAGCAGGCCGACCTCGCGGTCTGCCCGGCCGCGCGCTCGGCGATGGTCTACCTGCTGCGCGAGGACGCCGATGTCGACGGGCTCGTAGGTGACCTGCAGACGATCGACGGAGTGGACCTGGTCATTCGCCGGGTGGGCGACGAGGCGGTCGTGCGCTCACCGCGGGGCGAGCTTCGCTTCGCTCCCGGAGGCGACGTCCGCGACCTCCGCGACGGCACGTGGAGCGTCGACGGCGACCGGCGTGTGCTCGACCTGCACGTGGAGGACGGCCGCGTGACGAGCCCCGCGTACCCACACGCCCTCGGCCGTCTCTGGTCGGCCCTCACGTCGCCCTACGCCGGCGACGTCCTCGTGTCGGCCGCCCCCGGGTGGGAGTTCGTCGACTGGGGTGGGGCGGACCACGTCGGCGGCGGCAGCCACGGGTCGCTTCTCGCCGACGACTCGGAGGGCGTCCTGCTCGCGAGCGGGGTCGACATGGCCCCAAGGGAGCAGTGGTCCATCGCGGACGTGACGGCCTTGGTTCTGGGCCACTTCTCGCTACGCTCCCCGCTGCATGAGTGACGACACCAAGGCGGCCGTCGCTCAGCGTCCGCCCGCAATACATCTGCGCGTGCGCGCGGGCCTGAGCCGGCCTCACAACTGGGTTCAGCTCGTCAAGTTCTGCCTCGTAGGCGGGTCCGGCTACATCGTCAACCTGACGGTCTTCGCGATCTGCGTGAAGGCGCTCGGGCTCCATCACCTGATCGGCGCCACCCTGGCCTTCGTGGTGGCCGTGACCAACAACTTCTGGTGGAACCGCCACTGGACCTTCCGGGCCCGGAGCGGACACGCCGGCTTCCAGGCCGCCCGCTTCTTCGCCGTGAGCTTCGTGGTCTTCGTGTTCGCGGCCGCGCTGCTCGAGCTGCTCGTGAGCGTGGCCGGGATCTCGGCCGTGCCGGCTCAGGCAATCTCGATCGCCGCGGCCACGCCCTTGAACTTCATCGGGAACAAGATGTGGAGCTTCGCGATCGAGCTCCGTCGCGACTAGGCCGCGAGGCGCGGAGCCGGGGCGTTGGCCCGGTGAGCACCGGAGCACGGATTCTCGTCGCGGCCCTGGTCGGCCTCCTTCTGATCGCGCCGGCGGCGGGCGCCGCCAGCGACCTGAAGCAGCCGCCCTCGCAGACCAAGCCGCCGCGCTTCTTCAAGCGCAGCGCCGCGCAGGTGATCGCGATCGCCTCGCGCGCGCGCAAGGTGCACCAGGAGACCCATGTACGCGGTCACCGGCTTCAGCCGACCGCGTACACGAAGGGCTTCGGCAGCTGGCAGGTGAGCTACTTCGACAAGGGCGACGAGGTGGTGCAGGTCAAGGTCGACGACCAGACCGGGGCCATCGTGGAGCAGTGGCGGGGTCCGCAGGTCGCCTGGACGATGGCGCGGGGCTACCCGGGCGCGTTCGGCCGCAAGCTCAACGCGCCCTACGTCTGGATCCCCCTTTGCATCCTCTTCCTGGCGCCGTTCGTCGACCCGCGCCGGCCGTTCCGATTGCTCCACCTCGACCTGCTCGTGATGCTGGCCTTCGGCGCCTCGCATTTCTTCTTCAACGAGGGCGAGATAGGCATCTCGGCGCCGCTCGTGTATCCGGTGCTCCTGTATTTGCTCGTGCGCATGCTGCTGGCCGGGTTCCGTCCGCGGGGCCGGGTCGGGCCGCTCGTCCCGCTCGCCCCGGTATGGCTGCTCGTGGCGGGCGTGGTCTTCCTCACGGCGTTCCGCGTCGGGCTCAACGTGACCGACTCGAACGTGATCGACGTCGGCTACGCCGGGGTGATCGGAGCCGACCGGATCGTGGACGGCCACGGCCTCTACAGCGACAAGGGCTTCCAGCCCGACATCGAGCACGGCGACACCTACGGGCCCGTGGACTACCTGCTCTACGTGCCGTTCGAACAGGCGCTGCCGTGGAGCGGCAGCTGGGACGACCTGCCGGCTGCGCACGGCGCGGCGCTGCTCTTCGACCTGCTCACGATGGCGGGGCTGGCCCTGCTCGGCATCCGCATCCGCGCCGGACCCGAGGGCAAGGCGCTGGGCGCGGCGCTGGCGTACGCCTGGGCCGCCTACCCGTACACGGCCTTCGTCCTCGAGACGAACTCCAACGACTCGATCGTCGCGCTGTTCTGCGTCGCGGCCCTGCTCGCGTTCACCCTGCCGCGCTTCTCAGCCGCCGCGCGCGGAGCGGCGCTCGCCCTCGGCGCGGCGGCCAAGTTCGTCCTGCTCGCGCTGCTGCCGCTCTTCGCCGGCCCGAGGCGGCGCGACTTGATCGTGTGCACGCTCGTCTTCCTGGGGGTGGTCGCGCTCACCGTCCTGCCGTTCGTGCCGCACGGCGGTCTTCGCGAGATCTACGACCGGACCGTGGGCTACCAGGCGGGCCGGCCCTCGCCCTTCAGCGTATGGGGCCAGGAGTCATCCCTGGCCTGGCTACAGACCGTCGTAAAGGCGGCCACCGCCGCGCTCGCGCTCCTCGTCGCGTTCGTCCCGCGGCGGCGCGATCCGGTTCGGATCGCAGCTATCGGCGCCGCGATCCTGATCGCGGTCCAGCTCGGGATGACGCACTGGTTCTACCTCTACGTCGTCTGGTTCGTGCCGTTCCTGCTCGTGGCCCTGTTCGCCTCCGAGCGATCGCCCGAGCGTCCCGCGCCCGAGCCGCTCGAGCCGCAGCGGGTCGCCGTCCCGGCGTGAGGCGGGACACCGCCCTCGCCCTGCTCGTCCTGGCTGCGAGCTTCGCCCTCACTCTCGGGATCGGGCCGTGGTCGGACCAAAGCGTCAACGACCTGTTCGTGTACCGCGTCTTCACGGAGCCCGTCCTCCACGGCGCGGTGCCCTACCGCGACGCCTTCCTCGAGTATCCGCCGCTCGCCATCCCGGCGATCGCCCTGCCCGGACTGGCGGGCACCGGGGAGTCGGCGTTCAGGCTTGCCTTCGCCGGCTGGACGCTGCTGCTCGCCGCGGCCGTGCTCGTGCTCTGCGGAGAGCTCGCGGGGCGGACGGGCGGCGACCGCCGGCGCGCCATCTTCGCCGTCGCCGCGGCACCCCTCCTGTGCGGCGCCATGATCCGGACGCACTTCGACCTCGCGCCCGTGGCCCTGCTGCTGGCCGCCCTCCTGCTGCTGGTCCGCGACCGCCCCCGGCTCGGCATGGCGGTGCTCGGGGCGGCGGTGATGACCAAGGGCTTCCCCCTCGCCGCGGCGCCGGTGGCGCTGGCCTGGCTCGCCGGCCGGGCCGGTCGCCGGGCGGCACTCGAGGGGACGATTGCGCTGCTCGTGGTGGCGGCCGCATGCGCGGGGGCGGCGCTGGGCATGTCGCCGTCGGGCTCGGTCGACGCCGTCCAGTACCAGCTCGACCGTCCGCTCCAGGTCGAGTCGCCGCCGGCGCTGCTGGTCCTGGGCCTGGACGAGCTGGGGCTGGGCCGGGCGACCCCTGACACGAGCCATCGCTCGAACGGCCTCGAGCACCCGGCCGCCGGAGCGCTGGCGCTGGCGTTCCAGCTCGCGATGCTCGCCGCGGTGGCGCTGCTGGCCGCATTGGCCGCGCGCCGGCCCGATCCGCAGTCGCTCGTTCTCGCCTCGCTCGGCGCGGTGGCGGCGTTTGCCGTGCTCGGCAAGGTGCTCTCGCCCCAGTACCTGATCTGGACGCTGCCGCTCGGCGCCCTCGCCCTCGCGTGGGGGCGACTCGTGCTCGCGGGCACCGTGGCCGCCGCGACCGCGCTGACCCTGGTCGAGTTTCCGTCTCGCTATTTCGACCTGGTCGACCGCGACGCGTTCGCGGTCGCCGTGGTGGCACTGCGGGACGCCGCCCTACTGGCGGTCGTGGGCCTCGTGCTCCGGGCGATTCAGGAGCCCGCGACGAGCAGCTGGCGGATCGCCGTGGCGCGCCCGTCGTCGCCGGCCTCCACCAGCACCGCGTTGAGCCACGGGTCCTCGTCCGAGGTCTCGTAGCGCACGTTCGTGTAGCGGAGGAAGCGCTCGATCACCTGCTCGCGCTTGACGCCGATCACGCCGCCGCGCGGGCCGGTCATCCCGACGTCCGTGATGTATGCGGTTCCGCCAGGCAGTACGCGGGCGTCGGCGGTGGGGACGTGGGTGTGCGTCCCCACGCAGACGGTCACGCGGCCGTCGAGGTACCAGCCCATCGCGACCTTCTCGCTCGTCGCCTCGCAGTGCATGTCGACGAGCACGTAGTCGGCATCCAGTCCGGCGACCACGGCGTCGGCCTCGGCGAAGGCCGAGCGCGCGGCCTGCATGAAGACGGTGCCGGAGAGGTTGGCCACGCCGAGCCGCATCCCGTTCGACTCGACCACGGTCGACCCGCGTCCCGGGCTGCCCTTGGGGTAGTTCGCGGGCCGCACGATCCGCTCCTCGCGGTCGAGGTAGCCGTAGACCTCGGAGTGGCGGTAGGCGTGGTTGCCGAGGGTGAGCGCGTCGACGCCCAGGTCGAGCAGCTCCTGCGCCGTCTTCTGCGTGATGCCGACCCCTCCGGCGGCATTCTCGCCGTTCACTACCACGAAGTCGGGCGCGTGCTCCTCGCGCAGGCCGGGCAGCAGAGAGGCGAGCGTACGGCGGCCGACGCCGCCCACGACATCGCCGACGAAAAGGAGCTTCACGGCGAGCGATTCTGTCAAGGTGACCCGAATGGAGCAGCAGGCCGCAGCGCCCGTCGTCGGGGCCGAGACCGTCATCTCCGCCGAGGGCCTCGTCAAGCGCTTCGGCGAGCGGGAGGCGCTCAGACAGGTCTCGCTCCGGGCGGCCCGCGGTGAGCTCGTCGCCGTTATCGGTCCCAACGGCGCCGGCAAGACCACGCTGCTCTCGATTCTGGCCCGGAGCATCAGCTCGGACGCGGGCTCGGTCGACTGGCCCGCGGGCGAGGTCGGCTGGGTCCCGCAGCAGCCGGCCCTCTACGGCAAGCTCACCGTGCAGGAGAACCTGTCCCTGTTCGCGCGGCTCGAGCGCGTGGACGACGTCGGCGCCACCGTCGAGCGGATGCTCGAGCTGAGCGGCCTGCGCGATCGCGCCCGCGACGAGGTGGGGCGGCTGTCGGGCGGCAACCAGCAGCGCGTGAACATCGCCATCGGCCTGCTTGCGGAGCCGGAGCTGCTTCTGCTCGACGAGCCGAGCGCGGCCCTCGACCCGCGCCAGCGGGCGCGGCTGTGGGAGTTCATCCTTCGCCTGGCCGGCGAGGGGACGGCCGTGATCTACGCCACCCACATGGTCCAGGAGGCCGAGCGCTACGCCGACCGCGTACTCGTGCTGGCCGACGGCGAGGAGCTCTTCAACGGGCCGCCGCGCGAGCTCCAGGACGTGGTGGGCACGAGCGACGTGCAGGACTTCGAGGCCGCGTTCGTGGAGTTCCTGCACCAGCGCGGCCACTGACCGTGCGCCACCTGCTCCTGAAGGACCTGAGGATCCTGCGGCGCTCGCCGCTGCTCGTCGCGCTGCTCGTGCTCTACCCGATCGTGATCGCGGTGCTGATCGGCTTCGCGATCTCGCGCGGGCCCGACAAGCCGGAGGTGGCCTTCTACAACGCGTTGCCGCCCTCGGACCGCTCGATCAAGCTGGGCGGCAGGGACGTGAACCTCAACGCCCAGGCGGGCCAGCTCTTCGACGCGATCGACGCCGTGCCGGTGCACAGCCGCGCCGAGGCCATCAAGAAGGTGCGCGACGGCGACGCGCTCGGCGCGCTGATCATCCCCGCCGACCTGACCCGCAAGCTCCAGTCCGGGCTCGAGCCGGGGCGGGTCGAGGTCTACTACAACGCTGAGGACCCGGCCAAGCGGCGCTTCGTGGAGAACACGATCAAGTCGCAGGTCCAGGTGGCCAACGCGGCGCTCACCAAGATCGTGGCCCGTGAGTCGCTCAAGGCGATCGACCTGCTTCAGAGCGGCGGCCAGTACTCGTTCCTCGGCCGAACGTTCGACGTGCTCGGTCTCGAGCGGTCCGAGCGGATCCTGCGCCGGGCACGGGCGCGGCTGCCGGCCGGCTCGCCGCTGCGCAAGGAGATGGACCAGGTGATCGCCTTCACCCGGCTGTCGCGGCAGAACCTCTCGTTCTCGGACAACATCCTCTCGGTCGTGGGCCAGCCGCTGCGGGTGGACTCGCACGTCATCAACGGCGGCACGACCTCGCTCAACTCGTTCGCCGTGGCGCTCGCGGTGGCCGTCTCGATCATGTTCATCACCGTGCTGCTCGCGGCGGGCGCGCTCGCTCTCGAGCGGGAGGAGAACGCGTTCTCGCGACTCGTCCGCGGGCTCGTCTCGCGGACGGAGCTGCTGCTGGAGAAGGCGGGGCTCGCGGCCGTCTGCTCGCTCGTGGTCTGCCTGTTGATGCTTGCCGGCCTTGGCCTGTTCGTGGACCTGCGCTGGGAGCGCTTTCCGCTCTGGGTCGTGGCCCTCGCCGCGGGCGCGCTGGCCTTCGCCGCGCTGGGCCTTGCGATTGGCGCGCTCACCCGCGAGGTCCGGGCCGCGTCGCTCCTGGCCTTCATGCTCTCGCTGCCGCTGGCCTTCCTCGCGCTGGTCCCGTCGGGCGCAGTCGCCCCGGCGCTCTACGACGTGATCCGCGTGATCTCCGCACTGTTCCCGTTCAAGGCGACGCTGGACGCGCTCGACGCGGCGCTCAACGACGCCGGGGGACTCGGCGTGGCGCTGCTCCACCTGGCCGCGCTGTTCGCGGGCTTCGGGCTTCTGAGCCGGGTCGGGCTGCGGCGGTTCGCCGGCTAATCGGGCTCGAGCTCGCTGAGCGTGACCTCCACGCCCTCGCTCTCGGCGACGGCTTGGAGCGCGGTCTCGATGCTGTCGGCGGAGGCGCCGTCGGGTAGGGCCAGCTCCATCATCAGCGCGTAGAGCGGCTCCTCGCCGTCGTCCACGACGAGCCGGGTGTTGAGGTCCGTGATGTCCGCACCGACCGCCGCGAGCGTACGCGTGGTTGTGTGGACGATCCCCGGATGATCGACGCCGTAGACGGTCAGCACGTGCGACGGCTCGGGTGCCCGCGGGTCGGCGTCGCCCAGGTCCTGGAGCACGGTCGCATCGAGCCCGATCTCTTCGCCCGTCCGCGTGAGCTCGGAGCGCAGACGGTCGTGGTCGAGCTCCTCCGGCGCGGCGACGATCAGGACGATCGAGAAGTGGCCGCGCAGGATCGTGGCCTGGGAGTCCTCGATGTTCAGGTCGTGCTCGAGGAGCACGCCGCTGAGGGCGGCGACGATGCCCGGCCGGTCCCGCCCGATGGCTGTCAGCGCGAGGTGGGGCAAGCCTGCCAGGGTAACCTCAGGGACCAGATGGCCTTTCCCGCCACCCGCATGCGGCGGCTGCGCAAGACCGGCCTGCTGCGCGACCTCGTCCGCGAGACGGATCTCAGCCCGTCCCACCTCGTCTCCCCGATGTTCATCGAGCTCGGGACCGACAGCCGCACGCCGATCGAAGCCATGCCGGGGGTGGAGCGGCTGTCGATCTCGCACGCGGTGGACGAGGCCGGCGAGGCGCTCGAGCTCGGGATCCCGGCGGTGCTCCTGTTCGGTATCCCGACCGAGAAGGACGAGGTCGGCTCCGGCGCCTACGACGAGGAGGGAGTCGTGCAGCTTGCGACCAGGGCGCTCAAGGAGGCCCACCCGGACCTCGTGGTGATCACCGACGTCTGCATGTGCGAGTACACCTCGCACGGGCACTGCGGGGTGGTGCTGGCCGACGGCAGCGTCGACAACGACGCGACGCTCGATCTCCTCGCCCGTACGGCTGTGTCGCAGGCCCAGGCCGGCGCGGACGCGGTGGCCCCGAGCGACATGATGGACGGCCGCGTCGGCGCCCTACGCGGCCGCCTCGACGGCGCCGGGTTCGAGGATCTCCCGATCGTGGCCTACTCCGCCAAGTTCGCCTCGGCCTTCTACGGGCCCTTCCGCGAGGCCGCCGACTCCACGCCCGCCTTCGGCGACCGGCGCAGCTACCAGATGGATCCCGGCAACGGCGAGGAGGCTGTCCGCGAGGCGCTGCTCGACGTGGAGGAGGGCGCCGACGTGGTGATGGTCAAGCCCGCGCTTCCCTACCTCGACGTGATCCGCCGGGTGAAGGAGGCCACCCGCATCCCGGTGGCGGCCTACAACGTGAGCGGCGAGTACGCGATGGTCAAGGCGGCCGCGGCCGCGGGCTACCTCGACGAGCGCTCGACGGTGCTCGAGAGCCTTACAGCCATCCGCCGCGCCGGCGCCGACATCGTGATCACCTACCACGCCAAGGACGTCGCCCGGTGGCTATAGCCAAGATCCGCTCGCGCAAGGACGGCGCGGCCGTCCCGCTGGACGAGCTCGACAAGCGGCTGCTGAACCTGCTCCAGGGCAGCTTCCCGCTCGCCGAGCGGCCGTTCGCGGAGGTGGCGCGGCTCGCCGAGGTGGGCGAGGACGAGGTGATGCGGCGGACCCGGCGGCTGCTCGACGAGCGCATCATCCGCGAGCTCACGCCGATCTTCGACACGCGGGTGCTCGGCTACCAGTCGATGCTGGTGGCGGCGAAGATCGATACGGACAACCCCTGGGGCCCGGCCAAGATCATCAACTCGCATCCCGGCGTCTCGCACAACTATCTCCGCAACCACGACTTCAACTTCTGGTTCACGATCGCGACCGAGCCCGGCTCCGAGCTCGGCCTCGACGGGACGCTCGAGGTGCTCCAGCGGCTGACCGGCGCCGAGTCGATCCGCCAGCTGCCCACGCTCCGCCTCTTCAAGATCCGGATGGACCTGGAGATGGAGCGGGGCACGGACGCGCTCTCCACGGCGGGCCTGGCCGAGGAGCCCAAGGACCCGGAGCCGATCGAGCTGTCCGACCGCGACGTCGCCGTGATCCGCGCCACGCAGGGCCCGATGACCGTCGCCGAGGAGCCGTTCGCGCCCGCGGCAGCCGAGCTCGGGATGTCGCAGCGCGAGCTGCTCGACCATCTCGAGGGGATGAAGGAGCGCAAGGCGCTCCGCCGGGTGGCGGCGATCCTCTTCCACCGCCGCGCCGGCTTCTCGGCCAACGGCATGGGCGTGTGGGGAATCCCCGAGGAGCGGATCATGGAGCTGGCGCCGCGCATGGCCGCCTTCCGCGGCATCTCGCACTGCTACCAGCGGCCCACCTATCCCGACTGGCCCTACTCGGTCTTCACGATGGCCCACGGGCGCTCGAAGGAGGAGTGCGACGCGATCCTCGACTCGATCGCCGAGTTCTCCGGCATCGAGGACCGGCGCACGCTCTACTCCTCGACCGAGTTCAAGAAGACCCGCCTTCTCTACTTCACGGACGAGCACAAGAAGTGGGAAGCGGAGCACGCTTAGACGCGGGGTCGGCGGAGCTCTACCAGCAGGCACTCGAGCTCCTCCCCGGCGGCGTCAACTCACCAGTCCGGGCGATGCGGTCGATCGGCCGCGACCCGATCTTCGTGGCGCGGGGCGAGGGCGCCGAGCTGATCGACGTCGACGGCAACCGCTACGTCGACTGGGTCATGTCCTGGGGGCCGCTGATCGCGGGGCATGCGCACCCCGACGTGGTGGCCGCGGTGACAGCGGCGGCTGAGAGCGGCACGAGCTTCGGAGCTCCCACGGAGGCGGAGGTCGCGCTGGCCGCCGAGGTGGTGGACCGGATCCCGAGCGTGGAGATGGTCCGCATGACCTCCTCGGGCACGGAGGCATCGATGAGCGCGATCCGGCTGGCGCGCGCGGTGACCGGCCGCGACAGGGTGCTCAAGTTCGCGGGCGCCTACCACGGCCACGTCGACGGTCTGCTGGCCGACGCGGGCTCCGGCCTGGCCACGCAGGGAATTCCCGCCAGCCCGGGCGTCACCGAGGCGCAGGCGGCGGACACGATCGTGGTCCCGTGGAATGACCGCCGTGCCGTAGAGGAGGCGCCGGAAGTGGCCGCGATCCTCTGCGAGCCCTACCCGGCCAACATGGGGCTGGTCCCGCCGGCCGAGGGGTTCCTCGGCTTCCTCCGCGAGCGAGCCGACGCGACCGGCGCACTGCTCGTGTTCGACGAGGTGATCTCCGGCTTCCGCGTGGCGCGGGGCGGGGCGCAGGAGCGCGAGGGCATCACGCCGGACCTGACCGTCATGGGCAAGGTGATCGGCGGCGGCCTGCCGGCCGCGGCCTACGGCGGCCGGCGCGAGCTGATGGAGCGGATCGCCCCCGCCGGCGACGTCTACCAGGCCGGCACCCTCTCGGGGAACCCTCTGGCCACCGCGGCGGGGCTGGCCACGCTCCGCCTGCTCGACAACGCGGCTTACGAGCGGCTCGGGCGCCTGACCGAGATGCTCGCCGACGGCCTGCGCGGGCTCGGCGTGGTGGCGCAGGCCCCCGGGCTGGTCACGCTCTTCTTCTCGGGCGAGCCGGTCACCGACTACGACGGCGCCAGGGCCTGCGACCTCGACGCCCATGCCGCCTTCTGCCGGGCGATGCTCGAGCGCGGGATCTACCTGCCGCCCTCGCAGTTCGAGGCCTGGTTCCCGTCGCTGGCGCACACGGAGGCCGACGTCGCGCGCACGCTCGAGGCCGCCCGCGAGGTTCTGTGAGCGTCCTGCGCGACGTCATCGACGCCGTCGAGCCGCCCCTGGCGGACCACGCGCTTGCCGATCCCGGCCAGCCGCGCTTCGCCGGGCTGGTCGACGATCCGCAGCGCCTGTTCGTGCTCGAGGCGGTCTACGAGGGCTACCTGCTCCACTACGGCTCGCCGCGGGCGTTCACGGGGATGGACGAGGACCTGCGCCTGCTCGCCGGCGACGCCCTCTACGCGCTCGGGCTCTCGCGCCTGGCCGAGGCCGGCGACCTCGAGGCGGTCACGGAGCTGTCCGACCTGATCTCGCTCACGGCCACGGCCCACGTCGAGGGCAGCCCGGAGGTGGCCGACGAGCTCTGGCTCGCCAGCGCCCGCGCGCTCTCCTCGGAAGGTGGTCCCGGTGCCCGCGCGGCGGCCCGCGATAGGCTCCCTTCCGCGTAATCCGGAGTCCGGTGCTCGCCCGAAGAACGATCGGGCTGCGCTCCTCCTAGCACTTGTGCCGCCCGCCACCATGTTGAGAAACGTAGCCCCGGCGCGGTAAAACCAAGGACGCTCAGCCCGTGGCCGACAGCCCCTCCCAGAATCCAGAGCGGAAGTCCCGCTACACGTCTGGCCGCGGCATTGCCGGAGCGTTCGAGGGCGAGACCGTCACCCGGCGGCGCTTCATGGAGGGAACGGCGCTCGCCGTCGGGGGGATCGCCACTGCCGCCTTCGCCCTGCCGGCACTCGGCTTCGCCCTCGGCCCGATCTTCGAGGACACCACGCCCACCCGCTGGCAGCCCGTCGGACCGGAGGGCAACTTCGTCGACAACGACTACGTGCCGCGCGTGATCAACATCGCCCCCAACATCGGCGACGCCGGCAAGACCACGATCTACGTCCGCCGCTTCAACAAGAAGCAGGACAAGGTCATCAAGGGCGAGGATCCCCAGCCCTACGTGGCGATCTCCACCCGCTGCGCGCATCTCGGCTGCCCGGTCGGCTACAAGTCAGCCGCCCAGAAGTTCATCTGCCCCTGCCACGGCGGCATCTACGGCTTCCAGGGCGAGGTGCTCGGCGGCCCGCCGGTGCGTCCGCTGGACCGCTTCTACACCCGGGTCACCAACGGCCAGGTGGAGATCGGCGACCGCTTCTCGGTCAACTCGAAGCTCGAGCGCTTCTCGCCGCGCGACCCGTCCAACCACCTGGACGGCCTCTGGCAGTACCTCTATCCCGCGAGGCCCACCACCTGATGCCGCCGCCCATCCCCAAGTTCCTGCGCCCGTCCCCGCCGCGCCCCGGCAAGGGCAGCAACGGCCGTAACGGACGCAACGGGGCCGGCGACGGCGGCGTGAGCACGGCGGCGCCGACCGTCAAGGACCGCGCCGAGGAGGCCACCGCCTCGACCGTCGGCTGGCTGGACGAGCGCAGCGGCCTCAGCCCGTTCCTGCGCGGGTTCCTCTACCGCAAGGTCCCCAAGGGAACCAACTGGTACTACACGCTCGGCTCGGCCACGATGTTCGCCTTCCTCTCGCAGGCGGTCACCGGCGTCTTCCTGGCGATGTACTACGAGCCGGACCCGACGCGCGCCTACGAGTCCGCCTCGCACATCACCAACGACGTCTTCCTCGGGGAGTTCGTGCGCGGGATGCACAAGTGGGGCTCGTCGGTGATGATCATCCTGATCTTCCTGCACATGGGCAGGACGTTCGTGTTCGGGGCCTACAAGTACCCGCGTGAGCTCAACTGGATCATCGGCGTGATCCTGGTCGTGCTGACGCTGCTGATGGGACTGACCGGCTACCTGCTCCCGTTCGACCAGCGCTCCTTCTGGGCCACGGTCGTGGCGGTGAACATCAACGCCTCCGGGCCGATCGTCGGCCCCTACCTGGCCGACTTCCTCAGAGCGGGGTCCGAGTTCGGCACCACCACCATCCCCCGCTTCTACGCGATCCACATGCTGCTCGTTCCGGGCCTGATCGCCGCGCTGATCGGCGCCCACCTCTACCTGGTGGCCAAGCTCGGCACGACCGCGCCGCCGTGGCTCAAGGCGCAGAAGAAGGACCTCATGAAGGAAGAGATCTAAGGGTGCTGCTCTAGATGGACGCTCGCCAGAAGGAGCAGTACCTCCGCGAGTACTCGATCCTGAAGAACCAGGGCAAGCCGTTCTTCCCCTACGCGATCGCCAAGGACGGCGCGATGGCCTGCGTGGTCCTCGCCGTGATCATCACGCTCTCGATCGTGCTCGGCGCGGAGCTCGGTCCCAAGGCCGACCCGACCACCACCACCTACACGCCGCGACCCGAGTGGTACTTCTTCTTCCTCTTCGAGCTGCTGCGCGTGGTCAAGCCGCCGGCGCTGGTCTTCATCGCGACGGTCGGCATCCCCACGATCTGCCTGGTCCTGCTGCTCCTGCTCCCGTTCTACGACCGCGGGCCGGAGCGCCACCCGCTCCGCCGCCCGATCGCGATGACGGCCGCGGTGGCCACGGTCGCCGCGATGACCTACCTCACCGTGCTCGGCGCACTCGCCGGCGCCCCCAGCGAGATCTCGCTCAAGACCAAACCCCAGTTCAAGCGCGGCCAGGACGTGATGGCGGCCTCCGGCTGCCTCGGCTGCCACAAGGTGGGTGAGAACGGGAACACGCTCGGCCCGAACCTCACCAACATCGGCGACCGGCTCGGCCAGCAGGCGATCGCACGGACGCTCGTGAATCCGCCGTCCTTCATGCCGAACTTCAAGCGGCTGCAGCAGCAGAAGCCGCAGGAGTTCAACCAGCTCGTCCAGTACGTCGCCTCGCTGAAGAGCGAGAACAAGTAGCCGCCCTAGCCATGGCCGCCCCGGCCGCGGGCACGCTCCCCGAGACGCAGGTCCGCGCGATGTTCGACCGCATCGCGCGCGTCTACGACCTCATGAACTCGGTGATGACCGTCGGCATGCACCAGCGCTGGCGGGAGCGCGCGGCCGACCTGGCCCAGGTGGGCCCGGGCAGTCGCGCCCTCGACGTGGCGAGCGGCACCGGCGACCTGGCCATCGCCCTACGCGGGCGGGGAGCGGAGGTCGTGGGCGTCGACTTCTCCGAGGCGATGCTCGAGCTCGGCAGGGGCAAGGCACCGGACGTGCGCTTCGAGACCGGCAACGCGCTCGACCTCAACTACGGCGACGGCGAGTTCGACGCCGTCACGGTCGGCTTCGGCGCTCGCAACTTCTCCGACCTCGACCGCGGCCTGGCGGAGATGGCCCGCGTAACCGCTCCGGGCGGCCGGGTCGTCGTGCTCGAGATCACCACGCCGCAGCGGCCGCCGTTGTCGTGGTTTTTCCGGGTCTGGTTCGATCGCGCAGTGCCGGCGTTGGGGCGGCTGGCCGGCGACCCCGACGCCTACTCGTACCTGCCGAGCTCCGTCCGCCGCTTCCCCGCTCCCTCCGGCCTGGCGGCCAAGCTCGTCGAGGCCGGCCTGACCGACGTCCGCTGGGTCCTCACCGCCGGCGGGATCATCGCGCTCCACGTGGGGACCAAGCCCTGAACACCACGGAGACACAGCTCGGCCACGTGTTGGCCGCGGGCGGCCCCGAGCTCTCGCGGCTGCTCCACCGGACCGAGACCCGGCTCGCCGAGATCGCGGAGAGCCACGGGCCGGAGCTGGCGCGGCACTCCGCGGGAACGCTCACGGCCGGCGGCAAGCGGCTGCGGCCGCTGCTCGTCTTCCTCTGCGCGGATGGCGACGCCGACGCGGCCCTTCACGCCGCGGTGGCCGTGGAGCTCCTGCACATGGCCACGCTCGTCCACGACGACGTGCTCGACCGCGCGTCGCTCCGGCGCGGCCGGCCGACCGTTTTCGCTGACGGTGGTCGCGCGGCGGCCACCGCGACCGGCGACCTGCTCTTCTCGCGCGCCTTCGCGGAGCTGTCGGACAGCGGCAGCGGCGACGCAGTGCGCGCCCTCTCATCGGCCTCGTCCGCGCTGGCCAGGGGTGAGCTGATGCAGCGGGCCGACGCCTGGTCCGAGGACGTCAGCCCCGAGCGCTATCTCGAGCGCTGCGGTCTCAAGACCGCCAGCCTCTTCGAGGCCGCGTGCCGGCTGGGCGCGCTGCTCGGCGGCAGGCCGCCGCTGGCGGAGGCCGTCGGCAGCTTCGGCAGCCGCGTCGGGATCGCCTTCCAGATCCTCGACGACGTCCTCGACGTATCAGGCCCGTCCGAGCGAACCGGAAAGCCGCGCGGGACCGACCTGCTCGACGGGACCGTGACCCTGCCGCTGATCCTGGCGCGCGAGCGCGATTCGGAGCTGCGCGAGCTCGACCTGCGCGAGGTGGTCAGCGAGCCGGCCCAGGCCGAGGCGGTGTGCGACCGCATCGCGCTGACCGGAGTTCTCGACGAGGCGCGCGCGGAGGCGCTCGGCTACGTGGCCGAGGCCAAGGCGGCGCTGAGCGACCTGGACCTGCCCGAGCCTCGCCGCGAGGCGCTGGACCTCGTCGCAGACGGCGTCGTGGAGCGGTACGCCTAGAAGTCTTCCGGCAGGATCGCGCCCGACTCCAGCGCGCCGACGAAGCGGTCGATCTCGTCGGCCATGTTCGCCCGCATTAGCCGCTTGTAGTCGCGGGCCAGCGCGTCCGCGCCGCGGTCGAGCTGCTCGTCGAAACGCTCGACGGTGTCCTGTGCGAACACACCCTCGCGGTGGACGTCGCAGTTGGGGCAGTGGAGCAGGACGCTCCAGTTCTCAGGGCCGGCCTCTTCCCACTCGACCGGATAGACCAGACCGCCGCCGCAGTCGAGGCAGACGTGCAGGTCCTGGTCCGGCTCGGCATGGGGGAGCGCCTCCTGAACGGGCGCGTCGACCGTGTCCTTGAAGTACACGACCTCGATCGTCTTCCCGCTCGGGAGAACGACGCGCTTCACGAAGTGGCTCTGATCCTCGTGGTGCTCCATCTCCATCCTCAAGCTCCGTATCGGCACTCTCCAAGGGAACTTGAGAGGTTTTTTTGCGGAAATTCCGGGCGCTCCAAAACGTTGCCGCCGCGGCCAATACACTCGGCCCGCCGTGGTACTCAGCGACCGCACGATCCGGGCCGAGATCGAGGCCGGGCGAATCGTCATAGAGCCCTTCGAGGATGACCTCATCCAGCCATCCAGTGTCGACGTTCGGGTGGACAGCAGGTTCCGCGTCTTCCACAACGCGCGCTACCCGTACATCGACGTCCGCCAGCCGATGGAGGACCTCACGGAGCTCGTCGACGTGAGCGAGCGCGAGCCGTTCATCCTCCACCCGGGCGAGTTCGTCCTCGGGCAGACGCTCGAGCACGTGACGCTGCCCGACGACCTCGTGGCGCGGCTAGAGGGCAAGAGCTCGCTGGGCCGCCTCGGCCTCCTGATCCACTCCACCGCGGGCTTCGTCGACAGCGGCTTCTCGGGCAACCTGACGCTCGAGCTGTCGAACGTCGCCAACCTCCCGATCACCATCTACCAGGGCATGCCGATCGGTCAGATCTCGTTCATGCGCATGGACGGGCCGGTCGAGCGGCCGTACGGCTCGCGCGAGACGAGCAGCAAGTATCAGGGCCAGGCGGAGCCGACTCCCTCGCGCTTCTACTTGAACTTCACCGACCGCGATTAGCCCAGCGCTACCATGGGCGGCATGCCACTCGGTATAGGGCCGCTCGAGATCGTGATCGTCCTGATCATCGTGCTGATCATCTTCGGGCCCAAGCGCCTGCCCGACCTGGGGCGCTCGCTGGGCAAGGGGATGCGCGAGTTCAAGGAATCGGTCACCGGCAACGACCGGGACGAGCTTCCGCCTTCGCCGGACAACGCCGGCAAGCCGGAGCCCGTCGCCGCAGAGCCGACCGAGCAGAAGTCCTAGCTAGAGCCGCCGGCGCATGCGGCGCATCAAGCCCGTCTCGCACGAGGACCGGCTATCGGTCATCGACCACCTGGATGAGCTCCGCTCGCGGATCGTCGTCGCGCTGCTCGCCTTCGCGGTCGCCTTCGGCCTCTGCATCTGGCAGAACCACCTGATCCTCGACATCCTCAACCGGCCGCTGCCGGACGACACGCACCCGCTGACGTTCGGCGTCACCGAGCCGTTCATGACGACGATCACCAACTCCGGCTACGCCGCGATCGTGATCGCGCTGCCGGTGCTGCTCTACGAGATCTACGCCTTCATCTTCCCCGCGTTCAGCCCGCGCGAGCGGCGTGTTGCCCTGCCGCTGCTGCTGATGGTGCCGCTGCTCTTCATCGCCGGCGTGGTCTTCTGCTACTTCATCGTGCTTCCGCCGGCAATCAAGTTCCTCCTCCACTTCAACGCGGACGAGTTCAACACCCAGGTCCGGGCGCGGGACTACTACAGCTTCACAACGCTCACGATGCTGGCAATGGGCCTCGGCTTCCAGGTGCCGGTGGTGATCCTCGGCCTGGTCCGGCTCGACATCGTGTCGGTCGAGATGCTGCGCAAGAACCGCCGCTACGCGGTCCTCGGCTCGGCGGTGCTGGCGATGCTCCTGCCGACCGTCGATCCGGTCTCGATGCTGATCGAAACGGCGCCGATCTACGCTCTCTACGAGCTCAGCATCGTGCTCGGCCGGCTGTTCGGACCACGGCCCGAGGAGGTCGACGGCCAGGTGGCGTCGGCCGAGGGCTCGTAGCTAGCCTTGGCCTGACTCATGCTCTTCGACCTACGAGGGAAGCGCCGCCGGGCCGTCCAGGTCACCTACCTGAGCCTCGCCATCCTGATGGGGGCGGGCCTCGTCTTCTTCGGGATCGGCGGGAGCGTTTCCGGCGGCCTGCTCGACGCCTTCAAGGGCAATGGAAGCGGAGGCGGCAACGACGCGATCGAGAAGCGGATCGACAAGGAGAAGAAGCTCGCCGCCGCCGGCAACCAGGCGGCCATCAAGGACCTCGTGCGCGACTACTACCAGCTGGCCACCACCAAGACGTCGTCCAACGCGACGAGCTTCCCCGAGTCGGCCAAGGGCGACCTCGCCAACTCCGGCCGCTACTGGAAGCGCTATCTCACCGTGACCAAGAAGCCGGACTCGTCGCTGGCCCGCGTCGCGGTCCAGGTCTATGACATCACCGCGCTGAACAAGCCCAAGGACGCGCAGCAGGCGGCGCAGATCATCGCCGAGACCGAGAACGACGCCTCTTCCTATCTCGCGCTCGTGCAGTACGCCACTCTCGCGCACGACACGCGCACGGCCGACCTGGCCGGCATCAAGGCCGTGGACCTCGCCCCGAAGGGCCAGAAAAAGCAGGTGAAGCTGCAGGTGAAGCAGCTCAAGCAGGCAGCGTCGCAACCTCAGGTGCAGCAGGGCGGCTAGATTTCCTGGCTCGCAACGGCTGGCCTAACTCGAATTACTTAGGAGAAGCGTGAATTTCCACATCCAGGACGAGGAAGTCGACGGTGGGACGCACGTCATCGAGCTCGGTGGCGAGGTCGACCTCTATACGGCGCCCGAGTTCAAGGAGCGCATGGTCGAGCTGATCGAGTCCGGCAAGAAGCAGATCATCGTCGACCTCTCCCAGGCCACCTTCATCGACTCCACGACGCTCGGCGTCCTCGTGGGCGGCGTCAAGCGCCTCCGGCCGGCCGGAGGCTCGCTGACGCTCGTCTGCACCGACGACAACATCACCAAGATCTTCGAGATCACCGGCCTCGATCGCGTCTTCCCGATCCACGGATCGAGGGACGAGGCGCTGCAGGCCATCAAGAGCGGCGCCACCGAATAGCGCCTCTACAATCGCCAGTCGCCGGGCCGTTAGCTCAACTGGTAGAGCAGGAGACTCTTAATCTCAAGGTTGAAGGTTCGAGTCCTTCACGGCCCACTCGCTCTCGCGCCACTTCGTAAAGCTCTGCGACGTCCGCGACTTCGGCGATCCGGCAGTGGCGGGCGTCCTCCGGGAGATCCTGCCCGAGCGGGATCCGGCTGAGCATCGCGAGCGCAAGGTGTGGGAGTTCGCCATGCTGGCGCTCCTCCTGGAGGAGCTCGGCTGCCTGAGCGAGCCGACCGAGGTGCTGGGAGTCGGCGCCGGCGACGAGCGGATCGCGTTCTGGCTGGCCAACCGGGTCGGCCGGGTCGTGGCCACCGACATCTACGGCGAGGGCTCCTTCTCCGGGCGGGAGGCGGAGGGGTCGATCCTCACGGACCCGGCCGGGCACGCGCCGTTCCCGTACCGCGAGGACCGGCTCGAGGTCCTGCGGGCAGACGCGCGCGAGCTGCCCTTCGAGGACGGGAGCTTCGACGTCGTCTACTCGCTCTCGTCGATCGAGCACTTCGGCCTGCCCGGCGACGTGGCGCGGGCGGCCGCCGAGATCGGGCGCGTGCTGCGGCCCGGCGGGCACGCGGCGATCGCCACGGACTGCTTCGTCCGCCGCCACCCCCTCAACGCGGCGCCGGTCGACCTGGCGGTCAGGCTGGCAAGCCTGGGCCGCCGCTACCGGCGCGCGACCCCCCGCCGGCGGGCCGTGCTTGGAGAGGTCCTCACGCCCCGCGAGCTCGAGCGGCTGATCGTGCGGCCGTCGGGGCTCCGCCTCGTGCAGCCGCTCCACCTGGACCTCTCGCGGGAGTCGTGGGACAACGTCACCCGCATCCGCGAGGACGGCAGCACCGAGCCGGCGACGGGCGAGCAGTACCCGCACATCCTGTTGCGCTCGAGCCGGTCGGTCTTCACCTCTGTGTTCCTGGCGCTCGAGAAGGCCTAAAGCCAGCTCCAGGCATCCCGGAACGCCTCCCTGCCGCCGCTCTCGACGATCTCGCCGTGTCCCACGATCAGCCGGTCGAAGTCCCACGCGAGGATGCGGTCGATCGACGCCCGCGCCGCCGCCCGGTCGCGGACGGTGAGGCGGAAGGGCCCGGTCGCCCCCATCCGCGGGCGCATACGCGGCCCCCAGGCCCAGAGGCGGGTGAGGAGCGGGGCGCCCGGCCGGATGTTGAAGCAGGTGTCGCCCACGATCAGGGACCGGCTCGGCCGGTGGAGGAAGACGACCTCCTCGAGCCTGACGCTGCCGCGGAAGATCCCCTGATCGAGCTCGGCCGCCCAGCGCTCGTCCGGCTCGTCGCCTAGCTCCCCGGCGAAGCGGAGGTCCCGGCGCTTGCGCGCCAGGCCGGGCGGGGCGAACAGCTCGGCCGCCGGGTAGTCGCCCATCGAGAGGTGGCCGTGGAGGCTGCTCGCCGCCACCACGTAGCGGACCTCACCGAGGCCCGCCAGGTCGTCGCTCGGCGGCAGCGGCGAGTGGAGCCAGAGTCCGCCGGCCGCAAGGCGCACGACCGTCATCCGCCGGCCCATCTCGGCGAGGTAGCGGTGCGGCGCCTCCTCGACCCAGATGTCCGGTCCCAGCGGGCGCAGCGGCACCCCGCGTATTCTGCTCCGGTGTGAGCGAGCTCGGCTGCCTGGACGGAACGATCGAGCGCGCGGAGGAGACGTTCGTCCCCGCGACCGACGAGGGCTTCCTCAGGGGCGACGGCGTGTTCGAGGTGATCCGCGTCTACGACGGCAAGCCGTTCGCGCTCGGCGAGCACCTCGACCGCATCGAGCGCTCCGCGGCCAACCTGCAGCTGGGCTGGTTCGTCCCGCGGGCGGCGCTCGAGGAGGAGATCCCCTGGCTCCTGAACGAGCGCGGCGGCAGCAGCTTCGACGGCGCGCTGCGCGTGGTCCTGACTCGCGGCGGCCACCGGCTGCTGCTCACGGAGGCGCTCTCGGATGGGCCCGAGCGCGCCCGCCTCGGCTTCGTCACCTATGCGCCCACGCGCGTGCTCGACGGGGTCAAGTCGCTCTCGTACGCCGGGAACATGCTCGCCTCGCGGATGGCGCAGGAGCGCGGCTTCGACGAGGCGCTGCTGGTCACCCCGCACGGCCGCGTGCTCGAGGCGCCGACGTCATCGATCTTCTGGGTTGGAGACGACGGGGTTCTCTGCACGCCGCCGCTCGACGACCACATTCTGGCCTCGATCACGCGTGACAAGCTGCTCGGCCTGCTGGGTGGCGAGGAGCGTCCGCTCACGACCGACGAGCTCCTGGGAGCGAGAGAGGCCTTCCTCGCCTCGACGATCCGCGAGGTGCAGTCCGTGGCGGCGGTGGAGGACACGGAGTTCCCGGAGACGGGAGAGGTGACCCGCAAGGCCGCCGCGGCCTTCCGGGCTCACGTCGAGGCTGAGCTCAGCTAGGGTCGCGCGGCTCGCCGTTCACCTGGTGACTCACGTACCAGGCGAAGTGCCGGGCCACATCCGCGGCCAGTCCGACCGCGCTGACAGCGCCTCCGAGCAGCTTTTTAGCCATATCCGTCATCAATTCTACGCCCAAATAACGCCGGAACAGACCTTTTCTTATGCGAATCGTCACGATCATCGGTAACCGCCCCCAGTTCGTGAAGGCGGCCGCGGTCTCGCGGCTGCTGCGCGAGCAACACGACGAGCTGATCGTCCACACGGGCCAGCACTACGACGACGAGCTCTCGCGGGTGTTCTTCGACGAGCTGGGCGTGCCGGCGCCGGACCGGGAGCTGGGCGCGGGATCGGGCAGCAACGTCGCCCAGACGGCGCGCATCCTGGCCGCCCTGGAGCCGGTGCTTGCCGAGCTCGGCCCGGACCTGGTCCTCGTGTACGGGGACACGAACTCGACGCTCGCGGGCGCCCTCGCCGCGTCGATGGCCGACCTGCCGCTCGGCCACGTCGAGGCCGGCATGCGCTCGTTCGACCGTTCGATGCCGGAGGAGCTCAACCGCGTGCTCACCGACCACGCCAGCGACCTCCTCCTCTGCTCGACCGAGACCGCGATGACCAACCTCGCGAGCGAGTCCGCGCGCGGCGATGCGCACCTGGTGGGCGACGTCATGGCCGACGTGTCGCTCGCCTTTCGCGACATCGCGGAGGAGCGCTCCGGCGCGCTCGAAGAGCACCGGCTCGAGCCGGGGGAGTACCTGGTGGTGACCGCCCACCGGGCGGGCAACGTGGACGACCCGGACCGGCTCCGCCGGCTCGTGGAGCTGCTCGAGGCGCTGCCATTGCGCGCCGTCTTTCCGCTGCACCCGCGCACCGAAGCGCGGCTGAAGGCCGCGGGCCTGCTCGAGCGTCTTCGCGACGCCGGGAACCTGGAGGTCACGCCGCCGCTCGGCTATCTCGACTTCCTCAAGCTCGCCCGCCACGCACGGGCCGTGCTCACGGACTCCGGCGGGGTCCAGAAGGAGGCCTATCTGCTCGGTGTGCCCTGCGTGACCCTCCGCGACACGACCGAGTGGGTGGAGACCGTCGAGGCCGGCTGGAACGTCCTGGTCGACCTCGACCGCGAGGCGGCGCTGGCGGCGCTCGAGCGGAAGCCGCCCGCCGAGCGGCCCGAGCTCTACGGCGGCGGCCACGCCGCGGAGCGGGTTGTGGACGTGGTGTCCGCCTACACTGGCGCCCGATGAGGATCGGAGTCGTGGGCCTCGGCTACTGGGGCCCCAACCTGGCACGCAACTTCGACCGGCTCCCCGACGCGGAGCTGGCCTGGCTCTGCGACGCCTCCGAGGACGCGCGTGCCCGCCAGTCGAACGAGTACCCGTCCGCCCGCGCGACCGGCGACTTCGACGAGATGCTCGCGGACGATTCGCTGGACGCGGTGGC